>CALRHK010000006.1:0-35229 GCA_943359475.1 Candidatus Nomurabacteria bacterium | reverse complement strand
CTTTGGACCCGGAGGCAACACCTCTGGCCAAGCTCCTATCTTCACACGAATCAATACTGGTGGAACACAAAGTGGACAAGAGAGAACACCAATAGGATTCCGTGCAAGCGCTGGTGGCGGAAGTGGAGGTTCCTCAAGTGAACGTACGCCTATCGGATTTAAGCTTGGCAACCAATCATCAACAACTGAGCAAAAAACGGTAAATCCTAGCAGCTACTCTGTAGAACGCGCAAACGTACCAAAACCACCGACCGCACAAGCAACAAACCCACAACCACAACGAAACCCAATCGGCTTTCGTAAAACAGGTCCTAATGATGAATTATAAAAAACATGGATGAGAAAACAAAAAAACTTATAGAAGAGCGCATCAAACTCCTTCCGCAAGACATACAGGCAGTTGTACTTGAAGGTTCGTGGCTTGGTGCACTTGAAGATATTCGCAAAAAACACGGACTTCGTGTCGACCAAGCAGGGGAGCTTCAGACGGAAACGTTCCTTGTGCTCCTCGGTCTCACCAAACCAGCAAACTATGTACACGAAATTCAGTCACGCCTCAATCTTGTGGGGAATAAAGCAGAAGAGATCGCACAAGATGCTGAGAAACTCATTTTTCGCCCACTGATTACAAAGCTCGAAGAAGTCTATTCACGAAACGAAGAAACAGCGATTGCTCCTGAAGAGACACGGGTACTCAATAATACTGGTATTGAAATCGAGACAGAAACACCTCCTACGGGAAATGTATCGTCTCCAAGTACCGTCAATCGCGACACGCTCCTTGAAGAAGTAGAGAACCCACTCCTCATTCCAAATCCTGAAAACCAAAATATTATTGCGTCAAAACTTTCTAACACCTTCACCATTCCTAAAAAAGATACTGACCAGAGCCTCGGAGGTACACCCGTTTCTCCACCACTAAAAAAATCTGGTGATCCATATCGTGAACCTGTTGAATAGTGCGGGGTGCGAAACCAACTCGTATGCTACAATAAAAGCACGAGTTGGTTTTTTTGTAAGCCGCTTTCACTATGCAATTCCACGTTCCTCAATTTATTGATGTCGAAGATAAACTCTTTGGACCATTCACGTTTCGCCAATTTGTCTACATGGTTGGCGGGTTAGGGTTGTCTTATCTGGTATATAAATTTTTTGGTATTGTGATTGCGATCTTTCTTGTACCAGCAATACTCGGTCTTTCTGCTGCACTCACTTTTGTAAAAATCAACAATAAACCATTCATTCAAATACTTGAGGCGTGGTTTAAATTCAATATCAATAAAAAACTCTACGGAAGAAATCTCTATATTTGGCGAAAAGATCCACCCAAGAAAACTACTCGATCTTCATCTACCACACCCACAGCGCCCATCGAACCTTCGTATATACCGCGACTTTCAGACAGTAAGCTTAAAGATATTTCGTGGGGTCTCGACGTACTTGATGTAAATAAGAAATAGGGTGAAAAGAAACGAAACGCTATAATAAAAACTCATGGCATTAAAAGCAAAAGCAACACAAGAGTTCGTTCCAATAAAAGAAGTACGCGACGGTGTCGTGGTTCTTAAAGACGGCGGTCTTCGTGCAGTTTTGATGGCATCTTCGATTAATCTCTCGCTCAAATCTGCTGATGAACAAGAAGCTATCCTTTTGCAATTCCAAAACTTTCTTAACTCACTCGATTTTTCGACACAAATTGTCATTCAATCACGCAGGCTCGATATTCGCCCCTATTTATTGCTTCTCGAAAATCGTCTCAAGGAACAGCTAGAGCCACTCTTGAAAGTGCAGACAAAAGAGTATATGGACTTCATTCGCGGTTTTACTGAACAGGTAAACATTATGACCAAAAGCTTTTTTATTGTCGTTCCTTATACGGCAACAACACTTAAAAGCGGAAATCCTCTCGGTGGCATGTTACCATCCTTTGGAGGAGGGAAGACAGAGCAAAAAAAGGATGCCTCACTCGAATTTGAAGAGAAGAGGAGCCAGCTCGACCAACGCGTTTCAGTAATTATTCAAGGACTACAGCGAGTTGGTGTTCGGGCAACACAGCTCGGCACCGAAGAGGTTATCGAGTTGTTTTATAAGACATTTAATCCAGGGGACATTAGCCAGGGAATAAAACTTCAATAGTATGGGTATTTTTGATTCACTATTTAAAAAGAAGAGCGATCAAATGAAGACACCTTCAGGCATAATGCCTGTGCTTCCAGCAGAAATCTACGAAGCAGCAACCCTTGAATTTCAAGACGTTATTGCACCTTCTGCGCTCAAAGTTGAACCAAAATCCCTCAACCTTGGAGAAAAGATTGCGCGTACCTTTTTTGTTATCTCATACCCTCGTTTTTTGACCGATAACTGGTTTGCACCGATTATCAACCTCGACAAAATTTTTGATGTCTCAATCTTTATTCACCCAATCGAGACATCAAAAGTGCTCCGCCAATTTCAAAAAAAAGTTGCCGAAGTACAAAGCCAAATCAATACACGCGAGGAACGTGGTCTTGTGCGCGATCCGATGCTCGATACTGCCTATCGAGACCTTGAATCACTCCGTGATAATCTCATGCAAGCACAAGAGAAAATGTTTGATGTAGGACTTTATATAACCATTTATGCCGACAATGACAACGACCTCTTTAAAATCGAAAATGAAATTAAATCAATACTCGAAGCAAAACTTGTCTATATCAAACCAGCACTTTTCCAACAAGAAGAAGGTTTTAAGAGCGCAATTCCAACTGGTACTGACCTTTTAAATGTCCACCAAAAGCTTAACTCTGAGCCACTTTCATCAGTGTTTCCCTTTGTTTCATTTGACCTCACGTCTGATAAAGGTATCCTCTACGGTGTAAACCGTCATAATCAAAGCTTGGTTATTTTTGACCGCTACTCACTTCCAAACTACAACTCAATCACGTTTGCAACATCTGGTGCAGGTAAATCATATGCAACGAAGCTTGAAATCCTTCGCACACTCATGTTTGATACTGACGTGATTGTTATTGACCCTGAGCGTGAATATGAATATATGGCAGAAGCTGTTGGGGGGCGCTACTTTAACATATCACTCTCTTCTGATCACCACATTAATCCCTTTGAATTACCAATTCCCCGAGAAGACGAAACACCAGCAGATGTGCTTCGCACAAATGTTATTAATCTTGTCGGCCTTTTCCGTATTATGCTTGGAGGTCTAACACCAGAAGAAGATGCGCTTGTTGATCGCGCAATCACTGAAACCTACGCAATTAAAGACATTACTCCAGAATCTGATTTTGCAAACATTGAACCACCGCTTCTTTCAGATTTTGAAATGGTCCTCGCAGGTATGGAGGGGAGCGACTCTATCCTGACTCGTCTTACAAAATATACAAAAGGCTCATGGGCTTCCTTTATTAACCAGCCATCGAATGTTGATATCAATAAGAAATTTGTTGTCTTTTCCGTCCGTGACATGGAAGATGAGCTTAAACCAGTGGCGATGTATATTGTGACGCACTTCATTTGGAATGCAGTACGAAAAACACTCAAGAAACGTCTTTTGGTAGTAGATGAGGCATGGTGGATGATGAAATCAGAAGATACTGCTTCCTTCCTTTACTCTATTGCAAAACGAGGACGTAAGTATTTCTTGGGCTTGGCAACAATTACTCAAGACGTTGGTGACTTTATGCGTAGCCCATATGGTGTTCCGATTGTAACAAACTCCTCACTCCAACTCCTCTTAAAGCAATCTCCCTCATCGATCGACCTTCTCCAAAAAACATTTAATCTTACTGATGAAGAAAAATACCTACTCTTGGAATCTGGTGTCGGGGAAGGGATCTTCTTTGCCGGCCTTAAGCACGTTGCTATTAAAACCATTGCTTCATATACAGAGGACCAAATCATTACCTCTGACCCTTCACAAATTTTGTCTATCAAAAAGGCCAAGGATGAGCTTTCGGCAACAAAAGGGAAGCTTTAGTTTCCACTTTACACACCCTTTTTATAAAAAAGAAAGGTATACTATGTGTAATGCACTCGTTTCTTTTTCGCATACTTACCACTAGTCTGATTGTATTCGGACTCTTTTTCGTTGCACCCCTAGTACACGCACAAGAAGCTGGTGATGAAATTTCAGTTGATGTCATACCCGCACTACCAGCACCAGGCGAAAACACAACTATCTCACTTTCAAGCTTTACAGCAAATCTTGATGGGGCAAAAATTACTTGGACAGTCAACGGCACCGTAAAACTCTCAAGCTTTGGCGCAAAAAAATATTCACTCACCGCCGGCAAGGTTGGCATAACCACTAAAATAGTCATTAGTATCATTCTTCCAACAGGGGAAAAGGTTGAGAAAACCATTGTAATACAGCCGGCTGAAGCAGATTTACTTTGGCAGGCAGTAGATTCTTATACTCCACCCTTTTATAAAGGACGCGCACTACCAGCATCAGAAGCACTTATCAAAGTAGTTGCAATCCCAAATATAAAAAACCAAAATGCTTCGCTTGTATACAACTGGAAGAAAAATTATCAAGTTGCCCAAGCTGAATCCGGCTTTGGGAAAAATGCATATTCTTTTCGGGCAAGTTATCTCAACAAGAACGAGAAAATTGGCGTTGTGATAAGTGCTCCCGATGGAACTTACGCTGCAAACAAGGAAGTCACCATTATTCCGGTTGCGACTCAAATTCTTTTCTATAGAACAAAACCACTCGAGGGCCCAAAATATAACCATGCACTTGAAGGAACTTTTCTACTAACCGATACAGAAACAACACTCCTGGCTGAACCATACTATTTTTCGCCCGACAATAAAGAATCTTCACAATTAAAGTACACATGGAAACTCAATAATACTGTTATTCGAATGACTGGTAAGCAGAGTGAGCTTGTTGTACGCAAGGGTGATAATACAAACGGCGTAGCAAAAATTGATGTAGCAATTGAGAGTATCCCGAAACTATTTCAGCTCAACAACACTTCGCTTATGATTAATCTAGGTGCCAAATAATACTACCTATGTCACGAACTTTTTTAAAAATTCTTTTTAGTATTCTCTTATTTGTAGGGGTTACTACCACAGCACTTGCTGGCGGCGAAATCACTATTAATAATGTTGAGGTTACGCCAACCACAGCACTCGTACACGGTACTGCAACAACAGCAGTACTTCAGTCTGCAAATACTGCAAATAGTGGTTTTATTGCATTTTACGGTACAAGCCAAAGCAGTCTTGATACTATTTCAAATACGTTTTACGGACCAAATTCCCAGGGGAACATTCAAACAATCGCAAGTAATGGGAGTTTCACTCTTAACCTTCAGGCACTTACTTCAAATACAACCTACTATATTGATATTCGCAATAGTGTTACTGGGGTTTCATATCTTAGTAGTCTTTACACCTTTACAACAGGGAGTACTACTGGTGGTGGGACAGGTGGATTACAAGTTATTTTTGACAGTGGGACTTCTGGTATTACTGACACAAGCGCTCAAATTTCTGGAACGGTCTTTGGTTCACCACTACCAAATATAAAATTGCGTTGGCAAGCTGATGGAGCAGGAGCATCAACATCATCCTCGTTAATTACCCCACACACCGATGGTACTTTTAATTACACAATAACTGGACTTCTCCCGAATACTACCTATAACCTCACTGCGGTAAATGCTGCCGATGTCACACAAGTATTAGCACAAGGATTGATCGCAACCGCAGCAACAACAGGTGGTACTGGTGGTATTAGTATTGGTGGCTCGACAGGTACAGGAACCGGTACAGGAACTGGCACAGGGTCAGACACTGGCACAGGAACGAACTGTACTGAGGGTACAGGCGAATATTGTCTTTTGGCGCCCCTACCAATCATTGGGAATAAAATTGATAACTCACTGACTTTCAATAATTACGTCAATGGAATGATTAAGCTCATCATTGGGCTTGGTGCAGTACTCGCGGTGGTAATGATTGTTGTTGGTGGTATCCAGCACATGTCGAGTGAGTCCGTCGCACTGAAAGGTGACTCCCAAAAAAGAATTGAGGGTGCAATTCTTGGGCTACTCCTTCTCCTTGGTGCCTTTGCGATTCTTAATACTATTAACCCCAACCTTGTAAACTTGCAAATCGGCCTTACGAGTGTTCATGTTGAAGTCGATGGACCACCAGAAGCAGTCTATATCCCAGGAGTAGGTACTGACCGCTGCAATGGTGTTACGCTCAATGGTGCACGCATCCTCGAAAATCAAGACTGGGATGCTGACTCTGCAATTCATACCGCAGATCAAGCGCTCCGAACCGCAATTACTGGAATATCGGTCAATGCTGCAAATTGCTCAAAAGTCGGCGATACTGGCTGTACAAGTATGTATTATTTCAACGCAAATCAAGTAGCACAAAAGCTTAATGCCTTAAAAAGTGCCTGCGCCCAAGCAAATGGGGGAAGTTGCCCAATTGAAATTACAGGTGGTTCAGAATGTTGGCTCCATAAAACACACCGACATGACGCAACTATATTTGATTTCCATGTTTCAAACGAACTAACAAAATACATCACTGGAACCACCACTTTTCCTGCAGGCCATACAACAATTATAAGTGGGGTGGGTAAATTTTTAGCTGAGAGTGCGGGACAAACATCAAACACAACCGCACAGCACTGGCATGTAGAACTGTATTAATATGAAAAAACTACTTATTATTTCAACAATCATTGTGCTTCTCGTATGTGGCGTCTACGCGTATTACTCAAATACGCCGATTGCTTCACAACCTGAACCACTCAAATCAATTGGTGTTGCCTTTCGTGACTTCTTTCCTTTAGGGGGAGAGCCTGTGGCGACCGATACAACCACCCCGCCTGACAGTACAACACCAGATACGAGCGAACCATTGCCACCAGTAGTAGAAAAAGTAGACCCCCTCGTACAGCTTTCTACAACACCTATTGCTGGTTTCGGTTTTACTTCCGGAGAAAAAACAGTAACAGAATCAGCTTCACTTGTAGCAACAAGCACTGGTATTAAAAAAAGTATCGTTAAAATTTCACTCATTCGTTATATTGAAAAAGCGACTGGTCACATTTTCGAGAGGGAACTCCCCGGAGGGAGTGAGGCGCAGGTAGCCAATACTACACTCCCCGGCGCACAAGAAGCACTTGTGGCTGGAAGCACAGCACTCTATCGTTATCTCGATACAAATGGACATACAATAAAAACCTTTTCGGGGATACTTCCAACACCAGAAGCAGACGGGTCGTTTCCAGAAATGAAGGGTACTTTTTTGACCGACGACACACTCGCAATTACCCTAAGTCCTGATTTAAAAAAGATCTTTACGCTTATTCCATTTGATTCTGGTGTTATGGGAAATGTAAGTGAGTTAGATGGAACGAAGAAGACAAAAGTGTTTGATTCAGCATTTACAGAGTGGTTACCACAGTGGGTGAGTGCTACTACTGTAGTACTTACTACAAAAGCTTCCGGCCTTGCCCCAGGTTTTGCATACCTCCTCGATACAAATAAAAAAAGCTTCTCGCGTCTTATGGGTAATATTTCTGGACTCACCACGAACACAAGCCCGAGCGTTAAATATAGTCTCTATAGCACATCAATTACTGGTGGATTTGAATCGAATATCTTTGATGTACTTTCTGGTAGTAAAATTCCACTTACAAAAAACACCCTACCAGAAAAATGTACCTGGTCTAAAACGAGTCTTTGGGTCATCTGCGCAGTCCCAGATACTATTCCTACTGGAATCTATCCAGATATTTGGTATCAAGGAAGAGTTTCGTTTACGGATACCTTCTGGAAAATTGATGCGAAAACTGGAGTTGCCGTTTTTATTGAAAGTCCTTTTAAAGATAAAAAATTGAGTCTCGATGCTATAAATCTTGCACTCGACCCAGACGAATCACATCTTTACTTCATTGATAAAACAAAAGAAAATCTCTGGCAACTCTCACTTTCTACAGCACAATAAAAAATGCCCCATAATGGGGCATTTTTTATATAGTATCGTCTACATATTTAATGACAACGTGACGTTCGTGGCCCAAACCAGCAGATTCTGTTTTTACGTTCTTCGCGTTTTCAAGAAAGGTGTGAATAATCTTTCTCTCAAACGCATTCATTGGATCAACTGAAACACTTGCCTTAAAGAAGCGTGCGCGCTCAGCCATCATATGTGCGATTGCTTTAATATTGTCCACTTTTTTCTTTTGATATTCATTCACATCAAGTACTACTTGGTAGGGAAGTGGTGTGTCTCGAAATCGCTGTTCAATAAGCTTACGAATGAGGTGGTTAAGTGATTCGAGTGTTTCACCATTTTTACCAATAAAGAGCTTTGAGTCTTGGCTTTTTACCATACACCATGTTGTACCATCATCAGCGACCACCATATCAATAGCGTCGTACGTGAGTGCGGTACGAGAAAGTAATTCTTCAATTATTTTTTTAATTTCTTCATTCATATTATGCGTTTTGTGCTCGTGCAATTTTGCGTCGTACAAAAAGTTCCTGAATTATGGTCACTATATTACTCGTTACCCAGTAGAGTGCAACTGCTGAAGAAATACTGTATGCCACAAAAGTAATAAACACTGGGAGAATATAGCGCATTTGAAACTGCATACTTTGCGACATCTGTTCGGAAAAGGTTTTATTTTCGGTTGGTTTTGGTAATGTTGGTTTTTGTGGCATTACGATCTTCATTTGAATAAATTGTGTGATACCAGCAAGAACAGCAAGCACAATACTCTTTGCGTGCATATCAATTAAACCAAGAAACATAGTATTAAGTGTTGTCGGGAGGTGTACAAACGAGTAGAGATTCTCTGGTGCAATCACTGCGAGACCTTTAAAGAATACTTGGTAGAGCGCAATAATAATTGGAAATTGTATAAGAAGTACCAAACACCCTGAAAAAGGGTTTACTTTTTTTGTTTTATAAAGCTCCATCGTTCGACGTGCTTGTTCTTCTCGTGAAAGGTTTTCGGCTTTAATCTTTGCGAGCTCAGGCTCAATTTGTTTCATTGCAACCTGACTCTTGATTGATTTTTGAGTGAGAGGGAAGAGGATAAGTTTCACTACGATAGTGAGGATTATGAGTGCAATACCAATGTCTCCACCAGGAATAATGGCCACTAAAAAAATAAGCGCATTGTAGAGCGGCTTATATAACACAGCGTTCCATAAAGTCTTTATCATTCACCCATTCTATCCTTGTGGTCGCCTAAACGCAATTTATTTATTATGGCAATGGGTCAAAATGCTCTTTTTGCCACGGATGACAACGAAGAACTCTTTTTATACTTAGCTGTATTGCTTTAAAAAATGGGTACTTTTCAAATGCTTGATAGCTATACTCGGAACATGATGGGAAAAAGGTACATGTTGAACGCTTCCTGAAACCAATTCTATGGTAAAGACTGTCGTCCGCTGAAAAAAGTTTTTGATAAATACGGATTAATTTTTGGGCAACTTTTTTCATAAAGGCTTTATAAAATAAGGCTATTTTAGCTTTTTCATTACTTCATTTATGCTATTTTCTAGCTCGTTAATTGACGCAGTATTTGATCCTTTTTTCATAAAAAAGATAAAAACCCCTTTATTTTCAATGTTTTTTATCTTTTTTTGTATGAGTGTTGCCATTTTGCGCCTCAGTTTATTTCTTTGAACTGCCGATTTTGCAACACTTTTACTGACTACGATTGATATTTTATCATTATTTTCTAAGGCTTTTTTATGAGAAAGGGTAAAAAATGATGTATAAAAAGCCTTAGTATTATCCAAGGCTTTCTTATACTCATTTCTAGTAATTCTTTGGCTCTTTTTGAGCATATTTAGACAGAAAGTTTCTTTCGGCCTTTAGTGCGACGACGACGCAAGACATTTTGACCGCTCTTAGTACGTGAACGAACCAAAAAACCGTGGGTTGTTTTTCGCTTTTTCTTTTTTGGATTATAGGTAAACGACATGCGAAGACTATACACTATTTGTTTTTATAAATCAATATACATTTCGGGTTGTGGCAATAGAGGGGAACAGTCTATAATAGGTCATCACTTGCATGTATCCACAACTTATCAACAGGTTTATTCAGGAGTGTGTACCTTATTGGCTTTAACGCACAACGTATAATACAGACACATGGTAGATACAAAACAACTTTGGGAAAACTGTCTCGCAGAAATAGAAACGAATGTTTCGAAGGCTAACTTTAGCACTTGGTTTAAAAACACCGCAATTGTGCGTGAGGAGCAGGGGACAATATACGTTGGTGTTCCTAATGAATTTGTTAAAGATTGGCTTGCAAATAAATATCAAAAACTCATCCTTAAGACCCTTACTTCATTTTCTGAATATGTTCGTGGTGTCTCATTTGTTATCTCAAAACACAATCAAAAGTCCTCTGGTGAACATGGTTTTGAGAGTAAAATACTCATGCACCGAGAGTTACCACTCCAAGATCTCTATATAAATAAAGAGGACAACCTTAATCCACGATATACCTTTGAAAATTTCATTGTGGGGCCTTTTAATGAGCTTGCTTATGCAGCAGGGCAGGGGATTATATTAAAACCGGGAACACAATATAACCCGTTTTTTATCTATGGACCCACAGGTCTTGGTAAGACACACCTTATTCAGTCAATTGGTAACGCAATTAAACAAAAATATATCGAAAAGAAAGTCCACTACGTAACGTTAGAGAAATTTGCAATCGATTATATTAACGCTGTTCAGAGTAATAAACCTAATAGTTTTAAGGAAAAATATCGAAAATATGATGTCTTAATTATTGATGATATTCAATTCATCTCAAACAAAGAAAAGACCCAAGAGGAGCTTTTTCACCTCTTTAATGCGCTTTATGAACAAAACAAGCAGATTATCTTTTCTTCAGATAAACACCCAAACTATATTCAAAATCTAGAGGATCGACTTAAATCACGCTTTTCTTCTGGAATGATTGTTGATGTAATTGAACCCGATTTTGAATCACGTCTTGCCATAATTAAAGCAAAAATTCAGGAGCAAAACCTTCCAATTACAAGTGAAGTACTCGAATATATTGCCGGCTCAATCCAAGGGAATATCCGAGAACTTGAAGGGAGCTTAAATGCGATTATTGCAGCTACTTCACTCAAAAATAGGGAATTATCCCTCACAGAGGTTAAAAACCTTATAAAGAACAATATACGGCCTAAAAAGAACGTTTCTGTAGCAGAGGTAGTAAAAGCAATTGCTGATTTTTATAACCTTGAAGATAAAACCATATACGAAAAAACTCGTCGTAAGGAAATTGTTCACGCCCGACAAATTGCTATGTATATACTTCGAGAGGAATTTAATGTATCGTACCCATTAATCGGTCAAAAACTTGGGGGAAAAGATCATACGACAGTAATCCACTCTTGTTTAAAGGTAAAAAACGATTGTAAAAATGATCCAACCTTAGCAGAGGAGCTTGAACGTATTAAAGTTCTCTTTAAGTAAGTGTGGATAAGTCTGTGGATATGTGTACAAAAATCAATGGAAAACTTGTGGGGAATATTTAGTAAAAAGGGTATATTTAAAATAGTAACCAAAAAGATGAAAAATCAGTATATATAATCCACAGTAAGTAGTATAACTTTATAAGAAAAGTCGTTTAAAACATTACTATAAAAAGTTATACACATATCCACAGTGCTAACATTAGTAATAGGGTTTATATAGAGAAGAAAAAGAATAACTAATAACTATGAAAGCAGAATGTCAGGGTGAAAAAATTAAAGATGCAATCATTCGAGCAGATCGAATTACAGGTAAAAATTTAGCGCTACCCATTCTAGGTTCTATTCTTTGTATTGCATCAGGAAAAACTATTAAGTTACGTGCAACCAATTTAAGTCTAGGGCTTGAAATAGAAATTCCTGCAAAAATAGAAAAGGAGGGTGTTTGTGCTGTGAAAGGTATTATTCTTTCAGCATTTTTCTCTTCACTTTCAAAAAATGAGACCGTAATCCTTGTTGGAGAAGGTGATACGCTCACTATTACAACAAAGACCAATACGGTTGTCCTTAAGACCCAAAACCATGAAGATTTTCCAACAATTCCTTTTATAGAAGGTGAAGAAATTGTGATTCCTCATAAAACATTTACCGAAGGGGTAAAAGCAGTTTGTTATAGTGCGTCATTTTCTGATATAAAACCAGAAATTTCAAGCGTGTATGTATATAGCGAGGGTGAATTTTTAATATTTGTTGCTACTGATTCATTTCGGCTTGCGGAAAAACGTTTTAAGGTAAAAGGAATACCTGAAGGTATATCACTTATCATCCCCTACAAGAACGTTATTGAGCTTTTAAGGGTTCTTCCGGAAGATAATGATGAGTTACTCCTTAAGTTCTCAAAGAATCAACTAGCGCTTGTTTTGAGCGGTTTATACATTACCTCAAGAATTATTGATGGAGTTTTTCCAGACTATAAACAAATTATTCCAAAAGAACCCATAACTACCATTACAGTATTAAAGCAAGAAATTCTCCAAGCATTAAAAGTTTCAAACGTCTTTTCTGATAAATTCAATCAAATTACTCTTACTGCACGACCAAAAGATAAATATATAGCGCTCTTCGCTAAAAATAATGACATTGGTGAAACAACAGCGCGAATTGAGGGTGTTATTCAAGGTGATTCAATAGAAATGAATTTTAACTACAAATATTTCTTTGAATGTTTTCAATCAATAAATAAAGAAAGTGTAGTCCTTCGTGCACACGGTGAAGGAAAAGCGATGGTTATTACTGGGGTAAATGATACTTCTTTCTTGTATCTTATAATGCCAATGAATAGGTAATATGAAAAATGTTGGAGATCTCCTGTTAAAATATAAAAATATTATTGTTTCAGAAGAGACTGTTCGTACGTCAATTAGTGAAATTACTTCAAAGTTAATAAAAAGGAAAATTCCTATTGAATCAATTATAGTTAAGAATGGAATTATCTCTTTTAAACTAAGTCCTATAGAAAAACAAGAGCTCTTTTTTAAAAAAGAGCTCTTGTTAGATGAAATCAAATTACACTTACCACAAGCACATATTACCCATTTTAAGTAAGGTTATTGTACAGAAAAAGTACTCCTACTCTCACCCTGGTTATAAACAGTATCGTAAACAACCACACGAAGTTCTTTTTCACCAACAGAGTGTAGTTCATCGCTCGTGAGGGTAAAGAAGGGGTTTATACTTGTGCCAATAAATTCGTTGTTTATAAAATAGTCATAGCGAGTAATTGGTCGAGGACCTGAAACACTTACAGAAACCATTGTTGAGCCATTTAAAGGAATAATACTTCCAGGTAAAGGAGTAAGTATGGTGAGTATAGGGTTTTGTCCGACGATATGTATATCATCGTAACTAGTAGGTTTTTGTGAGGCAGTAACAACTGGATAATTTTGTGAATGACTTGACCACCAACGTTGCACTGCAGTTTCCCAATTGGTAAATTGTGAATCATTTCTAGGATTGCTTGGTGCGGGACCAGTAGGATTATCTTTATCAACCCAATAGAGAATATCGTGTACGTTTGTAATCGCAATTTCTTTGCGTGTTTCACTCGGTGTGGCATCTGTTGCGAGTTTTCCAGAGATAGTATCAATTACAAAACTTTCACCCCCTTGCCAAATACCACGAAAGACAGGTTTATCACCAGATTGAATTGGTGCTGGTGCCTCAAAGCTTGTGTTTTCAAATTTTGGAAGGGCACTTCTCATAAATTGATTCCAAATAGGACCCGCAAGTGCAGAGCCACCTTTTTTCATAGGAGTATTATCGTTATTTCCTACCCAAACACCTACAGCAAGATTTGGAGAATATCCCATTGTCCACGCATCTTTATTATTATTTGTGGTACCTGTTTTAGCAGCAACATCATATCCAGGAACTACAAGTGGGGAATTTGCACCAAATGTTGGAATACGAGCGTTGTTGTCAGAAAGCACATCTGAAATAGTAAGGGCAACATTTGCAGGGAGTGCAGTAGTTCCCTGATCTTCGTATTCTTCAAGAACAGTACCATGATCATCTTCAACCTTAAGAATTCCTTTGTTTGGATGATAGGTACCAGTATCCGCAAAGGTACTATAAGCAGTTGTCATATCTAAAAGTGAGACTTCCCCACCTCCAATTACAAGAGTAAGACCATAACGTGATGAGTCAGTAAGGCTTTTGATACCCATATCACGCGCTGTTTTAAGCGCATCTTTCACACCAACAAGATAGAGAAGCTTAATCGCGGGAATGTTAATAGATTGAGCAAGCGCATCACGAAGCATCATTGGGCCACGAAATGCATTATCAAAGTTATCAGGGTTATAACAAGTTGCTTTTGTGCTCGTTGCAGAAGGGTCACACGAAGCATTAAATTCTGTTCGTACATCAAAGAGAACCGTCTCAGGGGTATATCCTTTTTCAAATGCAGTTGCGTATACAAAAGGCTTAAAAGAGGATCCTGGTTGTCGTTGAGCTGTAGCAACATTAAAGTTACCATCAATTGCTTTATCGAAATAGTTTCGTGAACCAACCATTGCAAGTATTTGTCCTGTTTTTGGATCAATCGCAACGAGGGCAGCATTTGAGCCGTTGTAGTCTTTTTGAATTTGGGTTATGTGATCAGTAATTGCTTTCTCCGCTTTTTGTTGAAGGTCATAATCAAGTGTTGTTGTTACCTTGAGTCCACCAGAAGCAACCATATCAACTCCATACTTCTCTTCTAAATATTGCTTTATAAAAAAGACAAAGTGGGGAGCTTTAATACCTGTTTGTTGGTCGGGCTGAAAGGTTACTTTCTCAGCTCGTGCAGTTGTATATTCTTCGTCGGTAATATAACCCTGCTCTTTCATTTTTATAAGTACAGTATCTTTTCGTGATTCGAGCTCAGATCGATGTTTCCCATAGGGTGAGTAATACGAAGGACCTTTTGTAATTGCGGCGAGGTATGCAGATTCTGCAAGAGTAAGATCCTTAGCATTTTTATTAAAATACATTTTTGATGCTTCTTGTACGCCATATACTGTGCCTCCATAAGGAGCTTCATTGAGATAAATCGCTAAAATTTCATCTTTTGTGAGTGCTTTTTCAAGCTTTAAAGTAAGAATTGCTTCTCTAATTTTTCTGGTATACGTTTGTTCATCAGAGAGAAGCGTCCTCTTTACTACCTGTTGGCTAATTGTTGAACCACCTTGGGAAATTTTTACTGAAGTAATATTCGCAAATATCGCGCGAATGATTGATTTAATTCGAATACCATTGTGTTGATAGAAATCAGCATCTTCAATGGCAATCGTAGCGTTTTTTATATTTTGACCCATTTCTTCGAGGGGTATCACGGTGCGTTTTACATTTTCATGGATGTCGTAGAGGGGAATTTGACCCGTGCGATCATATATCTTTGTTGATTTTGCGACTTTGCGCTCATCAAATGTTTTAAAGTCAGGAATTTGTATTGTCGCAAGCCATATAAAGAGCGCCCCGCCAATAAAAAGCAAAGTTGCCCCACCAAGCAAAAAAGCATTTTTAATAAGGTGTTTTTCAGGTTTTTTAGGTAGACGGCGCACTATTTCCTTAAATGAAATTTTTTTCATAGATTATTTTAACTATACCACAAGGACGTATGGGTATGGTTGGTATTACAGAGTAGATCCCTTATCGAACAGACGTATCTATGATAAAGTGAGCACATGACGAAAGAAAAAGAATTAGATGAATTACTCAGTCGGGGAGTGAGTGAGTTTATTGACCCAGAGGGGCTCTTCCGCAAAAAACTCATCGAAAACCCAAACCAAATCGTAATTAAATTTGGAGTTGATCCAACTCGACCCGATCTCCATCTTGGACATGCTGTGGTGTTGCGCAAACTCAGGAAATTCCAAGATCTTGGTTGTAAGGTAGTTTTTTTAATTGGCGACTATACGACTATGATTGGTGACCCAACTGGTAAAAGTAAGGTTCGTCCAGAACTAGCCCAAGAAGAAATTGAAAAAAACATGCACACATACCTTGAACAGGTTGGTAAAATTCTTCTCACAGACGAAAAAGTATTTACCTGGATAAAAAATTCAGATTGGTTTCTCGATGTTGCAGATATTGCTCCAGGAAAAGGTACTACAATTGAGTACGAAGGGAAACAAATTGACCCAAACTCATTTGTAGGAAAAGCAGTACTCTACAACGAAACACGAATGCAATACACACACCTTAAGCGACCAGTTGTACATTCGGTTTCATTTTCACGAGTACTCGCTACGCTCCGACATATTACCCATGCCCGTTTGATAGAGCGTGACCTTTTTCAAGATCGACTTGCAAGTGGTAACGAACTGTATATGCATGAAATGATGTACCCAGTCCTCCAAGGTATTGACTCGACTCTCCTCGCAACTATCTATGGTGCTTGCGATCTTGAAGTTGGTGGTAGTGATCAAACATTCAATATGCTCATGGGACGTGATGTGATGCGCCTCAACAAGCAAGTTCCACAGGCAGTGCTCGCCTTTTCGATTCTTCCGGGTCTTGATGGTAAAGAAAAAATGTCAAAAAGTCTTGATAATTATATTGGTGTAACCGATATACCTACAGATATGTTTGGGAAGGTAATGTCTATTCCCGATGCTGTGCTTGGAAGTTATTTTGAACTCTGCACCTATACTCCAAGTGATGAGGTAGAAGAAATGCTCGAGAAAATGAAGAAGGGTACACTCAATCCTCGTGACGCAAAAATGCGCCTCGCGCATGAGATTGTCGCACTCTATCATGGAGAAGGAGCAGCGGTGAGTGCGGAAAATGATTTTGTTACCAAATTTCAAAAAAAAGAAATACCCGATGATGTAGAAACTATTGAATACACCGGAGTGCTCGCCGAGATACTTATTGAAAAAGAAATTATTGCCTCAAAAACAGAATGGCGTCGTCTTATTGAGGGCGGTGCGGTTACAAACCTTACTACAGGTAATAAAATCGAAGATCCGCTTGCACCTGCTGAGAACGCAGTATATAAAATTGGAAAGCATCGTTTTATAAAAATCGAGACAAAATAAAACACCCCGTGGGGGTGTTTTATTTTAGTACATCTCTTCGTCCTCCTCTTCATCATCAGAGAGATCAAGAGCAACATCATCGGCCTCTAGACCAAGGTCGTCATCTAGAAACGCATCATTAAGTGGATTTGATCCATCGAAGTCTTCTTCTGATTGTGAATCAATTTCCTCGTCGTTATAACTCATAGTACGCTCGTTACATTAGTTATTAGTAATGCGCGATATGTTCGCGATTTCATAGTTGTAACAAAACTTGAAAAACTTGGCAAGCTTTTTATCTGAGTATTGTGGAAAATGGTGAGCTGATACGTACTTATTTGAATTTTTCGCGAGCTAAACAGGTGAGCCCAATAGCAATAGCATCGATCTCATCATCAAATCGTCTTTGTTTTTCAAGGGAAACCAGCTTGTTTATCATAAGGTGTACTGCATCTTTTGTGGCTTTTCCATATCCAGTGACTGCTACTTTAATTTCAATAGGTGTGTATTCAAAAAGTGTAAGATGTGCCCGTAGTGCTTCGTAGATAATAACGCCACGAGCCTCAGAAACTCCCATTGCAGTTTTTTGATTGGTGGTGAAATAAAGTTTTTCGATCGCAAGCGCGACAGGGGTATACTCCGAAATGACTCGTGCGATCTCAGTACCGATTACAAAAATACGCTCAGCAATGCTTTGTTTCTGATTTGTAGTAATGCAAGTTGAGTAGAGCACTATCTCTTTTGCGCCGGGTTTTTTTTCTAACACCGCAACGCCCACACGATCGTAGCCTGGGTCGATTGCAATAATGCGGGTACTATTCATGGTTTGTATAGACGTCTTGTACTTCATCATTTTCTTCAAGCTCATCGATGAGAAGTGTGAGTAATGAGGCATCTTCTTCGTTGAGCGGAAGGAGTGTTGTTGGTCTCCAAACAAAACCTTCTTCGGTGAGTTCTTTTGAGAACGACCATGTTACTGAGCCAATTGCGCCAAGGCTCGCACCATTTTTTGAAAGAATATGTTTTATTTCTTGAGCCGCTTTGTTGCGGTTATCGGTAAGTGCTTCGATAATCATTCCCACACCACCGGGGCCATAGGCTTCATAGGTAATTGATTCCATCTGTGTCGATTGCTCATTCGCTTTTTTAATTGCACGTTCAATGTTGTCGCTTGGCATATCAACCGCACGGGCTTTTGCGATAGCCGCCTTTAATCCTGATGCATCACGATTACCACCAGAAAGTTTTGCTTCGGTCATAATGTTGCGAACAAGTTTTGAATAAAGCTTACTCACTTTGGCCTCACTTGCTGCCTTCTTATATTTTTTCTTTTCCCATTGCGAATGGCTCATTGAAGATAAGTTTAACTAAATAAGTTTTCTGGGATATCAAAATCTAAATGCTCATAGGCTTTTTTGGTGACGGTACGACCTCGTAGAGTACGTTCAAGAAGACCCGATTGAATTAAATAGGGTTCGATAACCTCTTCTATCGTTGCCTCTTCTTCACTCGTTGCTGCAGCGAGAGTGTTGAGTCCAACTGGTCCACCGTTAAATTTTTCAATAATGACGGAAAGAATTCGACGGTCTGATTCATTGAGTCCAAGCTCATCAACACCAAGTAGTGAAAGTGCTTTCACTACAGTGTCCTTATCGAGCGGTGTTTTGTGTACCTGCGCATAGTCACGACAACGTTTCAAAAAATAATTTGCAGTACGAGGTGTAAATCGTGAGCGACGAGCAATTTCAGCAATACCATCTTCAGTGATTGTTATTCCAAGAACACGAGCACTTCGACGAAGAATCTCAGCAACTTCTTTTTCAGAATAAAACTCTAGACGAAATACTCCACCAGAAAATCGTGAGCGTAGTGGGGAAGAAAGAAGCGCTATTCGCGTAGTCGCTGCAACGAGTGTAAAGGGTGGTAGGTCAAGCTGAATTGTTCGTGCTGAGGGACCTTTCCCAATAATAATATCGAGCATGCCTGATTCCATTGCTGGATAGAGCACCTCTTCAATCATTTTATTAAGTCGATGAATTTCATCGATAAACAAAATATCTCCCGGACTGAGATTTGTGAGTATTGAAGCAAGGTCTCCAACCTTTTCAATTGCGGGTCCTGAAGTGCTTTTGAGTTGTCGCCCTGTTTCTTTTGCAATGAGATGCGCAAAGGTTGTTTTTCCAAGTCCTGGTGGACCATGAAAAAGCAAATGCTCAGCAGGGTGATCACGCTCACTTGCGGCCTGCAAAAGAATACGAACATTTTTTTTAATCGTATCTTGGCCAATATACTCATCCCAGGTGCTCGGACGAAGAGAGTTATCTAAAAAGTGGTCATCTTTTGGTTTCGAAGGGTGTTCTTCCATGGTCTTGACAAAAAATAATTAAAATGCTATGCTTTGGTCAGAAATAATTACTACTGTGTAAGTATACCATTACCACTCAGACAAATTGAGTGGTGTCACACAAGGTCATAAATCTCTAAGCAATCAACCGTTTGGTTCTAGGTATGCGTGTTAAGGACGTTTTGGTTATTGTTTACAATGTACTGGGGCCATCCTCGACCCATGCGTTACTTGTAGCGTTTACGCTTCAAGGATTGTTTAGAGATTTATGATCTGGGGTGTGAAAGGGTAATACACACAACCTGGACCGCTGCGAGTCTACTTTTGGTTCAAGCGAGATCCAGAAGGGGGTATTGTGTGTAGGCGCTAGAGCGAAAGCTTTGGCGCTTTTTTAGTCTTCGTCAAAATCGACAACGCTTTCAACCTCAGCAAGAGAAGTGATTCCTTTGAGGATTTTTACTACACCATCTTCTTTCATATCGAGAAGACCCTGTTTTTCAGATACTTTTTTTATTTCTCGTTCCGATGGATTATTGGGAATCAATACACTAATTGCCTCGTCATTATAAATTGCTTCAAAAACACCAAGACGACCTTTATAACCAGTCTTATGACATTTTTCACAACCAACTGCATCCCAAACAACGAATGTTTGGTCAGGAGTAACACCATAACTTTTCATATTTTTTCCTTCCGCTTCTGCATCCACAATTATCTTCTTCAACTTTGCTATTTCTTCGGGTGTTGCAGGACGCTCTTTTTTACAGTACGTACAAAGTTTTCGCACCAAGCGTTGTGCAATTGAAAGCGAGAGCGCACTTGTCATAATTTTTGGATTTACTTCAAGATCAATAAGGCGAGGGATGACACCAGCAGCATTATTGGTGTGGAGGGTAGAAAACACAAGGTGACCAGTGAGCGCAGACTCAACTGCAATTTTTGCTGTTTCAGCATCACGAATTTCACCCACCATGATTATGTCTGGGTCTTGTCGAAGCGCGGAGCGCAATCCTTCGAGGAACGTATATCCTTTTTCTGATTCGGTTTGCGTTTGGGTGATACCAGTAAGGTGGTATTCCACAGGATCTTCAATGGTAATTATTTTTATATCAGGTGAGTAGATTTTCTGTAGAAAAGCGTAGAGTGTTGTTGTTTTACCGGAGCCAGTTGGACCTGTAATGAGAATCATTCCATTTGGTTTCTTGATCTCACGCATAATAATCTCAAAAAGGTTTGTCTGCATACCTAAATCTTCGAGTTTTACGCGAATTGATTTTGGATTCAAAATACGCATTACAATTGATTCGCCATAGGTTCCTGGAATCATCGACGAACGAATGCTGATTTCATCTTCTTTCATCCAAATAGAAAAACGTCCATCTTGTGCGGTCTGACTTGAGGTGAGTTTCATTCCAGAAAGAAGCTTCAATCGGGTGTTGAGCATTTTGTAGACATCAAGTCCAAAAAAAAGTACATCATTGAGCACACCGTCGAGTCGAAAACGGAGACGTGCACGGTCTTCTTCTGGTTCAATGTGCACGTCGGACGCACCAAGAGAAATTGCACCCGCCATAATTATTTCGAGCATACGCGATATTTTGTGCGATTTGTTTTCCTTCGAAACGTCGCCAACAATACGAGTCATGTCATCCATTGTTTTAATTTGTTCCCCAAGTGTAATCAGTGTTTCGCCAGATACATCAAGAGAGCCTGCACGGCTTTCGGTGGCGAGAGATATTTCTTTATAGCGTTCCCAGGCTTTATTGAGACTCGCTTGTGAACACATATAGAGTGTAATGTGATAGCCTTCACCTTCGAGGTCTTGCATGAGAGCCGAAAGACCTTCTTGCGCAGGCGAGTGTACTGCTACGTGAAGGTTTTTGCCAATTATTTTGAAACCCGCAACACCATGCGCACGAGCATCAGCCTCAGGAATGACCCGAAGTGCATCGTTTTCAACAATCGTTGTAAGGAGATTGATGTACGGTACCCCGTATTTTGATTGCGCGAGCATTTCGACGAGCTGCTCTTCTTCTTCGTGTCGCAACTCATCAAGTTTTTTATTTCCTTTGTCATCATCAAATTGCACCATTACCTTATATAGTAGCCCTTTTATCCTTTAATCACAATATTTTTTAGGAAAATGGCCAAAAGGACCTATATTGACAATATATTTTCTTTGTGATACAATGCGCTCAGAAATAAAACTCATCATCATACAACAAAAACCCTACGAAAAATGAGACAGCTCTTTTTATTCGGTCTCCTTGTCATACTAACAGGGACCCATACAAAGGTTCACGCTGCGCGTGGATTGCCGACCATCAAGGTACAGGCACAGGATTACATAGCAAGGCATCCGGAAGAATTTGCAAAAAGCTACATGACAGCGTCACAAGAGATGTTTAATGTCAGTAAGACAGAGAACAATCGTGCGATCGCAACACTTTTTCGTAACCACGGTTATGGAGAAAATATGTCAGGTATGTCTGATGCAGAAATTGCGGAGTTTGTTTATGCAAACTCCATCGTTGTTACCTTTAACGAAATTGGATTTAGTCCGGGACGTTATAGAAACAGCTATGTTCGCAACGGACAAGTGCTCTTTGAGAGTAATCTTGAAGAGAGTACGAATTACACTACAGCTTCGTACCGCAAATTTATTGGCGATGGAAGTCAGTCACTTATCTGGGGAAAGGTAGGATGTGAAAATCTTGAGGATGACATGTTCGACCAACCAGAATCTGCACCCGCACCGAATCTCGATGCAGGAATAGATGTACCCGATAGTCCGGGCTACACAGTCAGTCGTCAAGCGGGAGGGGATGTCTATGTGTTTGTAGAAAACAACGCAGACAATAGTAATACTGTCTCGTATGATGCACCACAAGCAAGTGCGCCACTTGCACAAATCTATCCAACGATAGTGCAGAGTCAACCAATTCAACAGCAGGTATGTTACCAAGAACCTGTGTATTATCAGCAACCACGACAACGCTGGGATTGTTCATTTCCGAACTATCCTCAATGGTATGCGGGAGCACAAGTTGATTTTCGTTGGGGCAATAATGGTGGGGGAGTAAGAAATACCCAATCGGGGAATAATTACAACTTCAACTATCAAAATTCCAACACTGCAACTGGCGGAAATAACTCTGGATACTCACACGGTATGCAAGTACCGCATGGCTTACCACAAATACACATGATCGGTGGTCCAGGGGGAAATCCGACAGGTGGCACAGGTGGTGGGGGTGGTCCAGGACCTAACCCTACGGGCGGTCCAGGGTCAGATCCTTCTGGAGGAAGATATGGCGCGTCTGTTGGTGGTAGTACCGGAGGATGGCGAAAATAAGTTTTTAGGTTTCCTGCAGTAGTGGCAACACACTACTGCAGGTATTTTTTAAGGATTGAAAGTGATTTGAATCCTCAAAAAATACATCACAAAAGGTGTATTGACAAAACAGTAATTTTAGTATATAATGTAATTATTAATAGAGTCGAAAGACTAAATGTAGCAAATCAATTTTATGACTATGAAAACAAACATTCAAGCATACGCACTCGGTATCCTCATGGTGATTGGGGGCTTCTTTGGCCTTACGACTCATGCATCAGCGAGCGTGACTTTTAATAACGATATCCAAGATCATCCAACACTTCGCGTCGTGAACGCAACACAGAATCCAAACTGTTCATCGTGCTGGGTTTCTTCGGTAACTGCAAATCCTGGTGACACAATTACGGTTGATGTGTATTACCACAACACTGGCACACAAACAGCAAATGGAACAAACTTCAAGCTCACTCAGAGTTCAACCACAGCACAGACAAACCACACAATAAACGCAACTATTTCTGCAAGTAATCTTACTGGTGCACCAGCATCAGGATCAGTTTCAATTACGATTAATGGTGGTGCGCAAACACTTACACCGATTTCTGGTTCTGGTCTTTGGTATCCAAACCAAGGAACAAGTTCTGCTGGATTTCTCTATGGTCAAACAGGTAATGAAATTGTGGGTGCTGGTCTAACTATCGGTAGTCTTGCGCCTGGATGGGCAACACAAGGTCACATCACATACAAATTCCGTGTTGGAAGCACCGTGCAAACATTTGCATGTAACAACGGTGCAGACGATGATCTCGATGGTCTCGTAGATATGAACGACCCAGGTTGTTCATCATCAACTGATAACGATGAGACGAATACCATTACTACACAACTTCCAGTTGTGGTAACAAATGGTGCAACAAACATCAGTCAACATGGCGTGACTCTTAACGGTCTTGTAAATCCAAATGGTGGTACAACCAATTCATTTTTCAAGATGGGTACTTCAACAAGTAACCTCTATATGAGTTATAGCGTAGCTGGTGTGCAAACAAGCACCATACCTATAAGTTCAACAATCACTGGTGGCTTAATTGAAAACACAATTTATTATTTCCAAGCGTGTGCAACAAACAGTGCCGGTACACGTTGTGGTTCAGTGCTTGATTTCAAAACACTTTCGACGCCAACTGCTGTGTATGCATGTAACAACGGTGCAGACGATGATCTCGATGGTCTCGTAGATATGAACGACCCAGGTTGTTCATCATCAACTGATAACGATGAGACGAATACCATTACTGGCCAGATGCCAAGTGTTACCACACTCTCAGCAACTTCACTTACGCAGTACGGCGCAACACTCAATGGTTACTATACTGACAATGGCACAAACATTACGAATACAACATGGTTTGAATGGGGCACTACTAATGCGCTTGGTAATTATACTGCGCACGTAGCGCACGGAAGTCAGGGAGCAGGTAATTTTGATTACACACTCGGGGCACTTTCTCCAAACACAACATACTATTTCAAAGCATGTGTAAGTAATGCAAACGGATCTCTTTGTGGATCAACAATTCCATTTACAACTGTTAGTCAAACACAACAGGGAAGCTCTCCTTCGGTTAATACGATTGGCGTAAGTAATGTGAGTTGTACTTCTGTAACATTCAACGGTAGTTATACTGCAAATAATGCATCAACAAATACGTGGATTGAATATGGCACTACACCTTCATTTGGTCAGACAACAGGTCAGACAAACCAAGGTACAGGTTCAGGCAATTTCACTGCATACGCAAGCAATCTTCAATCAAGTACAAACTACTACTATCGTGCAGTTGCACAAAATAGCTATGGTGTGAACTATGGTCAAATGCTTAATTTCCAGACCACAAACTGTGGTGGTAATTACGGTAATCAACCATATGCAACAACACAAAGTGCAACAAACATTGGTGAAAATTCAGCAACTCTTAACGGATATGTTGACCCTCAAGGATCATGTACTACCTACTTCTTCCAATACGGAACAAGCACCTACAATTACCAGAGTACAAATACACAATCGACAAACTGTGGTACCGGTGGAACAAATGTACAACAGTACATCAATAACCTTTCAGCCAATACGACATACTCTTTCCGCGTTGTTGCAACAAATAGTTATGGCACTGCATATGGCAACTGGGTAAATTTTTACACCATTGGTCAGAACAATAATTCACAACTTCAAGTCGCAACACTTTCAGCAACAAGCGTTGGTCGTTCAGCGGCTCGATTAAATGGGCTTGTTTCAAACAATGCAGGAACTGCAACCACTTGGTTTGAATGGGGTGGTACACAGAACCTTGGTTTCTCAACCAATCGTCAATACGTCAATGGATACTCACAAAGTTTCTCTGATGCAATCTACGGACTTTCATCAAATACCACTTACTACTATCGTGCAGTTGCGCAAAATAGTAATGGTACGGTTTATGGAACGATTCTTACATTTACAACCGCAACATCAGGAAGTAATGTGGTATATGTTTCAACTGGTGGTGGAAGTGGAAAGCCATATGTTGAGCTCTCAATCACGACACCATTCGTAACAATCTCACCATGTGATCGTGTTACCTATACCGTAAACTATAAAAATATTTCTGGAAGCACACTTCGTAACGTAGTACTCAATGTTGCGCTCCCAACAGATGTTACATTCTCACAAGCGACAAACGGTGTGTTTTCAGAACCAAGTAATGCACTACAAGTACTTGTCGGTACACTAGTAAAAAATCAATCAGGTACGGTAATGCTTGAAGGAAAACTTCGTTGTGGCGCACGAGATAATGATCTCATTGTTGCAACAAGCACAATAGCGTTCACCATTCCAGGTGGCGCACAGGATGACGCCATCGCGTACGCGAGTGCTACAGTCAATCGTGATGCAAGTTTCCTTGCAGGTCTCGCACTCTTCGGTGATGGTTTCTTCCCAACAACACTTGTTGGATGGTTGCTCCTTATACTTATCATTCTTGTGCTTATCTATATTGCACGCCGAATGTACGTAGGACGCCCTTCTCACGAATAATACGTTAGAAAAATCCGCCTCCTTGGATATGGAATGCCACGTATCCAAAGAGGCGGATTTTTCGTTGGTTTTGTGGTAGAGTCATTCATATGAAAAAAGTGGTGAATGAAAATCAAATGAGTAGTGTTGCAGAGACAGTATTAGAAACACTACAGCCTCAAAAAAACGGCGCAACGGTACTAGCGCTTTCTGGTGATTTGGGTGCAGGGAAAACAACACTCACGCAACATTTCGCGCAACTCTTGGGGGTGAAGGAAAATATTATTTCACCGACGTTTGTGATTATGAAGTCGTATCCTTTACAAGAACAAAAGTGGGAGACGCTCATACATATTGATGCCTATCGAATCGAGCAAGAAAAAGAAATGCAAGTACTTGGTTTCCATCACTTACTTTCTGACCCAAAAAATTTAATTCTTATTGAGTGGCCGGAAAAAATCGCAGGTTTGCTCCCAGAAAATAAAATAGATGTTTTGATTGAACACGAAGGAGGGGGAAGGAAAGTATCTATTCAGTTATAAACTGGTCTTTTTTATTGCCCAAAATGCCCCATCGCTTTTAGCAAAAAAACGGGCGGACGGGTATAATCAGCCTATATGGCAACCCCAAAAACGACAAAAAAGCGCCTTGTTTTGCTTGATTCTCATGCGATCATTCATCGTGCGTACCATGCGTTACCCGATTTCATGTCGTCAAAAGGCGAACCAACTGGAGCGTTGTATGGACTCTCGACCATGCTTATGAAAATAGCTACTGACCTGAAACCTGACTATGTTGTTGCGTGCTATGACTTGCCACAAAAAACATTCCGCCATGAAGCATACGAAGCATATAAAGGTACACGCAAGAAAACAGATGACGGACTGGTTGCACAACTGATTCGTTCACGAGACATCTTTGAGGCATTTGGTATTCCAATATATGACATGCCGGGGTTTGAGGCTGATGATATGTTGGGAACCATTACTGAAAAAGTAAAACATGAAAAGGAGTTTGAAGTAGTGATTGCTTCTGGCGATATGGATACGTTGCAACTTGTCGAAAAAAAGAAGGTGCAAGTCTTCACTCTCAAGAAGGGAATTACGGACACTGTGCTCTATGACGAGGATGCCGTTGTTGCGCGTTATGGTTTCGGTCCTGAGCATTTACCTGATTATAAGGGGCTGCGTGGTGACCCATCTGATAACATTATCGGTATAAAAGGAATTGGAGAAAAAACCGCGACAACACTCATCACTACGTTTGGAAGTATTGAAAAAATATATAAGGCACTCAAAAAAGACGACCCAAAGTTTAAAGAGATTGGGATTACGCCACGTATTCGAACACTTCTTGAAGAAGGTGAGGAGGAAGCACTTTTTTCAAAGACACTTGCTACGATTCGCCGAGATGCACCAATAGCGTTCTCACTCCCAGAAAAAACATTCTATGACGCAATGCAAATTGAAAAAATCGAAACGTTATTTGGTGAACTTGAATTTCGAAGTTTGATACCACGAGTACATACGTTGCTTCACAATGGCAATGGAACACCACCACCAATAAAAGAAACTATTATGGAGGAAATTGCACAAGAAGAATTATTACCGTTTGCAATTCAAACATGGCTTCTTAATTCAGAACTCACAAACCCAACACTTGAAACGATCTTACAATTCACCAAAACAAAAACATTTGCAGAAGCACGTAGTGTAATCGAAAAGAAAATGCACGACGAGGCTCGTCTAGAAAAAGTGTGGACTGAAATTGAAGCACCGCTCATTCCTATCGTCAAGGAAATGGAGGAGTATGGCGTAAAAATTGATGTTGCCTTTTTCAAAAAATTGGCGGATGACTATACTGCGAAGCTCAATAGACTTACCCAAAAAATTTATAGTCACGCTGGAGTTGAGTTTAATATCAATTCACCAAAGCAACTTTCTGAAATATTGTTTGAGCGGCTGCAGTTAGCCACAAAACGTAAGCGTGGTGAGTCTGGTTCATTCTCGACAAAAATGGAAGTACTCGAAGAACTCGAAGAAGTACACCCGATTATTAAAGAGATTATTGCGTATCGAGAACTTCAAAAACTTCTTTCAACCTATGTTGATGTAATACCTACATTGCTTGATAGTAATGACCGACTGCATGCACAATTTCTCCAACACGGTACTACAACAGGGCGTTTTGCATCACAAAATCCTAATCTACAAAATATTCCCATACGCACTGAACAAGGGAGAGCAATTCGTGGTGGATTTATTGCTGAGAAAGGCGCACAACTTATTGCATTTGATTATGGACAAATGGAGCTTCGCATCATGGCGCTCCTTTCGAAGGATGAAAAACTCCTCTCTATTTTTAAGGAAGGAAAAGATGTTCATGCTGGTGTTGCCTCGTTTATTTTTAAGGTACCAGAAGACAAGGTTGATGCTGAGATGCGTCGTAAAGCCAAAGTGGTAAATTTCGGTATTCTCTATGGTATGGGAGTAAATGCCCTTAAGAAAAACCTCAACACCACCCGTGAAGAAGCACAAAAATTTTACACTTCGTATTTCGAGGAGTTTACGGGTGTTCGTGACTACATTGAAGAAATAAAAGCATTTGCTCGAACACATGGGTACACGGAAACTCTTTTTGGGAGAAAGCGTCTTTTTCCTGCTATGCAATCAAAGATCCCGCACCTGCGAGCCCTTGCGGAGCGTATGGCAATGAATGCGCCAATCCAAGGTACTGAGGCAGATATTATTAAGCTCGCCATTCGTTTTGCAAACGAAGATTTACGCAAGGCAGGCATTCGCGAAAAAGTGCACCTCATCTTACAAATACACGACGAACTTGTTTACGAAGCTACACAAGAGGTCGTGGATAAAGCGACAGCACTAATTACAAAAGCAATGGAAGAAGCGCTTGACCGATCATACAGTACTACTAAAAGCCCGATACCGTTTACGGTCAATGCAAAAAGTGGTGTGACCTGGCAAGAAGCAAAGTAGTTCTGGATTTTTATTTGACCTAAGCATACAATTGAGAATATGGATACCACAAACGATATTAGAAAAGAAAATGTACACAGTATTTTAGCGTATTCATACAGTGTTTATTTTGTGGCTTTTCTGGTAGGAGTCGGACTCTATTTTTTGGTGCCATCTGATCCAGCAACAGAAACAATGGGGATCATTGGTATGATAATTTTAGGACTCGGCACACTCCTTGTTTTTTTAGCACAATCAACATCTCGAGCATCACGACCACATCGCACCGAAGGATCTTTAACTGAAAAAGAATTTGCACGTGGACCATATGCTCATACACGTAGTCCTACACATCTTGGACTTGCATTGCTGATCCTTGCGTTTGCCTTTTTTGCAAATTCGATTGTCATCGGTCTTGTGGCACTCCTCGCGTATGTGATCACTCGATTTCATTTTATAAAAAAAGAAGAAGCACTTCTTGAAGCAAAGTATGGTGACGCATATCGTACCTACAAAGCACAGGTGCGTTGGTAGTCTATGCTCACACTTATTTATGGAAACGATAGTGCGCGGCGACGAATCTCGCTCGACAAAGAACTTGAAGTACGCACCAAAGAAGGGAGTGTAGTTGTGGCGATGAGCGATATTGATTTTCGTGAAGATTTTTTTCAAACAACACTGGAAGGCAATTCGTTGTTTGGAGAACAATACACGGTTGTACTTTCGGGTACATTCGAGAATGAAGACGCCTATTCTATAATTCGTGCTTCACTTAAAAAATGTGCACACTCAGAAAATAATTTTATTGTTGTTGAAACAAAAGTATCTAAAGAGATACTTACTGCATTTGAAAAAGTCGAAGCAAAAATAATTTCGTGCGATAGTGTTTCAAAAAAGGAAAAGCCAACGTTTTCAATTTTTTCACTTGCAGATGCGATCGGTGCCCGTAACCGTAAAAATGCGTGGATACTTTTGCGCGAGGCACTTGATAAAGAAATAGCACCAGAAGAAATCCATGGGGTTATTTTTTGGGAAATAAAAACACTACTCCTTGCGCATTCCTCAAAAAAGGAAACAGCAACATCATCAGGACTCAATCCTTTTGTATATAAAAAATCTTCAGAATTTGCACGCAAGTTTTCAATTGAAGAGTTGGAAAAAATGTCACATGCACTAGTGGTGCTCTATCATGACGCACATCGAGGTCTTCTTGATTTAGAAGTTGGGCTCGAGCAATTTATTTTAAATACATTATAAAAAATAAATAAAAAAAGGGCCTCGGGTGCGATACTTTAGACTACTACAGTATCCTACGCGAGGCCCTTTCCTATGGAGAAACAATTTACGAAAGAACAATTTTACAAACGAAGAGCATTGAAACCATTTAAAGAACTAATAATAAATGTGGTGTGTACCTTGTTTTCTCTAGTGTTATAAACCTCTTTACGTGAGGTGACGTTTAGAAAACATACAACTATGCTCTGGACTCTATTGTAGTACCTTTCACGGGGGCGTAAAGTGTTCCGCCTGTGGATAAGAAAAATACTTTTTCAAGAAACTAAAAAACCCAAGCACTGCTTGGGTTTTTTAGAGACGTACCTTTATTGGGCAAGTGCGCTGTCGATTGCTTTGGTGAGGTCTGCGAGGGTTGGAACACCTTGCAACTTTTTACCGTTTACATAGAACGTCGGCGTTGCGGTTACGCCAACTTTCTCGCCATCTTTTTGATCAGCTGAGATTGTGTTACCAACAGCTGTGCTTTCGTAGTCATTTTTAAAGGTAGAAAGTTTGAGCCCAAGCGTCTTTGCGTAACTTTCAAAAATTGAATACGGGTCACGAACATTTTCCCACTCGGTTTGGTGTTCATAAATCATGTCATGCATTTCCCAGAATTTTCCTTGAAGTGCTGCAGCTTCTGCGGCGCGCGCAGAAGTGAGTGCGTTACTGTGTTGTGCGAGAGGGAAATTACGGAAGATGAATGTAAAATTTTGATTGTCTTTATATTTATCGAGAACTTGTTTAATGATTGGATGCGCATATGCACAGGCGGGACACTGATAGTCACCGAATTCAACGACGGTAACTTTTGGTGAAACTGCGGTGCTCGTGCCATGACTTGTGCTGTTTGAGAGTAGTGCAGGGTCTACGAGTTCATCAGGTTTTTGTTGCGGATTGCTCCACATCATCAAACCACCAACAACAAGAATAAGCGTACCGAGCACAACCCACAATGTAACTTTGTGATCTTGATTCATAAAAATTATTTTTGCTTACTAATAAAGGTAACAATACTAATAATAAGAAAGGTGCAAAGTGAAAGAAACGGAATTGTAATGAATCCTAGCCAGTTGATATATGTCGTTGTACACGAAACACCACCAACGCATGGTGCAAGTTTTTCAGGAATTATTTTCCATACCAAAAGATTTTGATACAGAGCTATGAGTGTACCAGTCAATGCAAGTGGAAGAATATACTTTCTTGCAGAGAGGTCACGATGCATAAGTGCAGTAAAACTAATAAAAACAAGCGGGTACATAAAGATACGCTGGAACCAGCACAATACACAGGGTGCGTAGTTGAGCACTTCGCTAAAGAAGAGGCTACCAACTGTTGCCCCAAGCGATATCGCAAGAACTATATGAAGCATATTTTTCCTAATGATGTGAACCATATCACAGTTGTAGCACATTTATGATGGCGATAAAAGCCGTTTGCATCAGACAAGAAAAAGACATAGGATAAGTGCATGGTATTACTTATTGGATTACTTGCGTCGGTGGTGACGTATCTTGGTGGAATATTTGCTTTACGTTTTCGAGACAAACTCCATCTCATCTTAGGTTTTTCTGCGGGAGCAGTTTTGGGGGTTGCTTTTTTTGACCTCATACCAGAGTCGTTTGCACTTGTGAGTAGTACACATAGCACACGGTTTGCCTCGATGTGTATTGTTGGAGGGATACTCATCTATATGGTGATTGATCGACTTTTTTTGAAACACGGTCATTCGCACGGACACGAGGAAAGTCTTGTGTTAGAACCTTCTAGTCGTGGTGTTGTCCGTGCAGCAAGCTTTGCGTTTCATAGCTTTCTCGACGGTATGGCAATCGGACTTTCATTTGAAGTTTCATACTCACTCGGAGCAGTAGTAACACTTGCAGTTCTTGCGCATGATTTCTCTGATGGCATCAATACTGTCAGTGCTGTGCTCAAGGGTACACACTCAAAACGTCGTATTTATTTTTGGTTATTTATGGATGCTGTTGCACCACTACTTGGCATTATCGTGGCATCTCTTATTACGATAAAGGAAGGATTGCTCGGGATTATTCTCGGACTTTTTGCAGGTTTCTTTGTCTATATTGGAGCGAGCGACTTGATTCCAGAAAGTTTTCACTCGCACCCAACACGGTTTACAACTATTGCAACTATTATTGGTGTTGCGTTCATTGGACTCGTGGTGTCTATTGCAGGGTAATTGAGGATAATTGCAAGACTAGCAATTATCGCACAAGTAAAATAAAAAGCTGGATAGCCAGCTTTTTAAAATCTTGTGCGCCCGGTAGGAATCGAACCTACGACCATCTCCTTAAAAGGGAGCTGCTCTACCGACTGAGCTACGGGCGCATAACAGCAAAACAATCTATTGCTTTACAAGTACACTAAAAAGTAGCATATTTGCTTTTATAAATCAACGCTATGGCACCATCTTCACACAGCATCCTTTTGCATAATATCCGAAGCGCCGAGAATGTCGGGGCGATTTTTCGTACTGCCGATGCGGCGGGTATTTCCAAAATCTATCTTTCGGGATATACGCCACTACCAATCGATCGCTTCGGTAGACCTCGTAAAGATATCGCGAAAGCAGCATTAGGAGCAGAGCAGACGATCTTGTGGGAAGTAGTTCCTGATATTGTGGCACACATTGAAGTACTTAAAAAAGAAGGCGCGACTATTGTTGCAATTGAGCAGTCTTCACGGGCAGTTGATTATAAAACCATCTCACCACAACCAAAGATGGTATTTCTTCTCGGTAATGAAGTTGAGGGAATAGCACCAGAGATTTTGCTCCAAGCGGATGTTATTGCAGAAATACCAATGCACGGAAAAAAAGAATCACTCAATGTTTCAGTTGCTTGTGGCATCGCGTTGTTTCGGATACTTGGACTTTAGCGAGGGCCGTATGAATTACCAGAATCGAGTGGTGCTGGTGGTTTAAGGAAAGGACCTTCGCCAGTATCAAATCGCGCAGGGCCACCAGTGAAGAACCATACAAACCACATTCCAATGAGGATAAGTACGAGCCATTTTAAATCTGGATGATCTTTAAACATATATATTAGTGTTGGTGTATTGGACAAAAGTGTGCGCTCCGCCCGCCAACTACCTTACGTACTAGTATACCAGTACATCCACGCTTCGGGCAGTGTGCACCGGTGCGTCGATAGACATTGTGATGATGCTGAAATTTTCCTGGGCGACCATCTACGTTGCGATAGTCGCTCATTGAGTCTCCGCCAAAATCTATTCCTTGAGTGAGCACTTTTTTTAGTGCTTTAAAAAGTGCACGAAGTTTTTTAGGTGGAATTTGTGCCACAGGTGTTTCTGGATGAATACAAGCAAGAAAAAGCATCTCATCTGAATAAATGTTGCCGATGCCTGCAATAATTGTTTGGTCCATAAGAACTTGCTTAATAGCACCGCGCGGACGTTTCATAAGTTGTAACACCATTGTTTCAAAAGTAAAAGTATTTTCGAGTGGTTCAGGCCCGAGGTCTTTCAAATGAATACTTTCGGGTAGGTTTTTTGTTTCGATGAGTGTTACTTTTGCAAACTTGCGTGCATCAGAGAGTGCCAGATGGGTACCATCATCTAGGGTGAATACCACATGAATATATTTATTGAATGGATCACGGAGGGCTTTGTTTGTTTCTTTTGGATCGGGCGCCCACAGTTTCTTTTTCAAATCAAATACATAGCGACCATAGAGTAGGTGCCCTGTCATTTTCATATGAACAAGAATCGTATAGCCAGTATCTAAGTCAATCAGAATATTTTTTGCACGTCGCGTTACCGTGAGTACCTTGGCGCCGCGTACGTGTTTTGCGAAATACACAAAGAATTTTTTGTCTTTTAATGACTCACGTAAATGGGGAGTAGTGTGTGTTATCTGCGCGAGATCAGTCCAGACTGCACGAATTGTGTGTCCTAGGATTTTTTTCTTGAGCCCACGTACTGTGGTGTGTACTTCTGGGAGTTCTGGCATAACTATCTTCCACCAAGGATTTTGAGTGCTTCTTTAATTCGTGCGTTTGTGTCAGTGATTTCTGGAGCGATAGCTTTGAGAGCGTCACGAGCTTCATTTTGTGAATAGCCGATTGCTTTCAATGCTTCGAGTACATCACTCTCCGCGCGAAGTGCGCCGGGTGTTTCTTTCATATCAACTCCAGCACGAAGTTTGTCACGAAGTTCGAGGACAATTTTTTCTGCAGTTTTTCTGCCAATACCTGAAACCTTGGTGAGATAAGAAGTGTCACCAGTACCGATCGCTTTCTTGAGTGTGTCGATTGAAGTAATGCTCAAGATTGAAAGTGCAGACTTTGGTCCGATTCCAGAAACGAGCAAGAGTAAAAGGAAAAAGTCGCGCTCTTCAAGCGAAAGAAAACCATAGAGATCAAGTGCGTCCTCGCGAACAGCGAGGTAGGTGTTGAGGGTAAACTCTTCACCAATGCGTGCCCGCCCAAGGGTCTCGGGGGTGGTTGCAATTTGGTAGCCTAAGCCTCCAACATCAATGACGAGAGAGCGTTCATTCTGAGAAATTACTTTGCCGCGTATATAGGAAATCATAGGGATAGTATACCGCGAGACCGATTCCTAAAGAAATCAATCCGTTTGCCTTTCTTGGTAATTTCTGGTATATTTTCGGAGTTCAATAGCTCTCGATTGTGTCTCAGTTGGGAATGAGTTGAGCTTACATTTCTAATTATTACTAGCTAGTAACTTATACACTATGCCAATCACACGTTCAGCAAAAAAAGCCCTCCGTGTATCATCTCGCAAAAAGTTTGTGAATGATCGCCGCAAGAAGAACATGAAGGATACTATTAAAAAGGTAGAGAAAGTAATTCGTGAGAAAAAAGGTGATACAAAGGGAGCTCTCAGCGAAGCATACAGTGCAATCGACAAAGCACTCAAAAAGGGAGTTATCAAGAAAAACACAGCATCACGACGCAAAGCAAAACTCTCTCGTCACGCAAAGAACGCAAAGTAAAAACGAGGACCTCGGTCCTCTTTGGTCCCGTCGTTCAATGGATAGGACGGCAGCTTGCGGAGCTGCTGATGTAGGTTCGATTCCTACCGGGATCACATGATTTAAAAAAGCCCACTGCGGGGCTTTTTTATTTATGTGAGACAGAAATAGGCTGGAATACTCAACAAATTGACATTA
>CALRHK010000005.1:17295-48820 GCA_943359475.1 Candidatus Nomurabacteria bacterium | reverse complement strand
GTTAGATTAATCCCCGCGTACAATTATTACTTTTTTTTCTTGTGCGATTAAAAAACTAAATAGTAAGGCCCCCTTGGTGTAACTGACGGGGCTTTTTTTATTGCTGATTTTAGAGTAGTATTGGCTGTATATATGCGACAATCAAAACTCTTCACCAAAACCAAAAAAGAAGCACCTGCAGATGAAATTTCGAAAAATGCAGAGCTCCTTACTCGTGGCGGTTTTATCCATAAAGAAATGGCGGGTGTCTATTCATATTTGCCACTTGGCTTGCGAGTGCTTGAGAAAATCACTGAAGTCGTACGTGAGGAAATGAATGCTGTTGGTGGGCAAGAACTCCACATGCCTGCACTCCAAGATAAAACGATCTGGGAAAAGACGGACCGTTGGGATGATGCAAAAGTCGACAATTGGTTCAAGACACACATCAAGGCAGGCGGAGAGACGGGTCTTGGTATTACCCACGAAGAGCCACTCACGGCGCTCATGGCAGAATACGTGCAGTCGTACAAAGATTTGCCGTTTGCCGTCTATCAGTTCCAAACAAAATTTCGTAACGAAATGCGTGCGAAGTCTGGGATTATGCGCGGTCGTGAATTTCTCATGAAAGATCTTTACTCATTTTCGAAAAATAAGGATGAGCATGATGCCTATTACGAAGAAGTAAAAGCAGCATATAAAAAGATTTACAATCGTCTTGGTATTGGACACCTTACCTATGTTACCTTTGCTTCGGGTGGTATTTTTGCGCCATTCTCGCATGAATTCCAAACAATCTCGCCAGCAGGTGAGGATACTATCTATGTAGATGAATCAAAAGGTATTGCAATCAACAAAGAAGTCTATAACGATCAGGTGCTAGCCGATTTGGGGGTTGAGAAAAGTAAACTTGTTGAACAACGAGCCGTTGAAGTAGGTAATATTTTTACACTTGGTACACGATTTTCAGAACCACTAGAACTTGCGTATACTGACGAAGAGGGTAAACGTCAAAATGTTTTTATGGGTTCTTATGGAATCGGCGTATCACGTTTGATGGGAACGATTGTCGAAGTACTCTCAGATGATCGCGGTATTATTTGGCCCGACTCGGTCGCACCATTTAAAGTACACATTCTAGGTCTTGGCGATACAGAAGTAGTTACCCGTACTGCTACAGAACTCTATAATGAATTTACTGCGCAGGGTATTGAAGCACTTTATGATGATCGTCAAGAAGTTTCAGCGGGTGAAAAATTTGCTGATGCGGACTTGGTTGGTATTCCATTTCGGGTTGTGGTGTCGGAGCGAAGTATAAAAGATGGAGGATACGAAGTTAAAAAACGCAGTGAAGAGAAAGGTAAGATTGTCAGTAGGGCAGAATTGCTAGAATTGCTTTCGGTAAAATAAGTTGTTCTTTTTGTTTTCTTTAATTGTGTGCACGAGACAAAGGTCTCGGAGCTTTTATGTTTAAAAAATTATACGCATTATTTTCAAACGATATCGGGATAGATCTCGGTACCGCAAATACACTCGTGTATCTACGAGGGCATGGCATTGTTATCAATGAGCCATCAGTCGTCGCGCTCAATACTAAAACAGGGCGTATTGTTGCTGTTGGTACTGAAGCAAAAAAAATGCTCGGCCGTACCCCCGCACACATCAAGGCAGTTCGCCCGATTGTTGATGGAGTTATTTCTGATTTTGAAGTGACTGAAGAAATGCTTGCATACCTCATTGGTAAAACCGAAAAGATTTCTAAAAAGTTTTTCCGACCGCGCGTTGTTGTCGGCGTACCTTCAGGTATTACTAATGTTGAAACGCGCGCCGTGTATGATGCAGCACGTTCTGCCGGTGCACGAGAAGTGCATATTATCGAAGAACCAATGGCGTCAGCTATCGGTATTCGTATGCCAGTGAAAGAACCTGTAGGCTCACTCATTGTTGATATTGGCGGAGGTACAACTGATATTGCAGTGATTTCACTCGGTGGCATTGTTCGTTCAAAGAATTTGAAAATTGCAGGCGATCGACTCAATAGTGACATCATGAGTTACTTGCGCGATGAGTTTAAATTACTAATCGGAGAAAAAACCGCAGAGAGTGTAAAAATTGCAATAGGTACTGTTGCAGAGGGTACGCCAATGGAAGCCGAAGTGCGCGGTCGTGATCTCGTAACAGGTCTTCCTCGTGAGGTTATTGTAACCGACGGCGATGTGCGAGAGGCAATCGGCGCTTCGATCGCTGGTCTTATTGATGGTGTTAAAGAAGTACTTGAAACTACCCCTCCAGAAATTTTGGCTGATGTAATGCATCGTGGCGTTGTGCTGTCTGGTGGCGGTGCATTACTTGCGGGTCTTGATGAATTACTACATTCAGTATTAAAGATCCCAGTATATGTTGCAGAAGATCCACTTTCTGCGGTTGCACGTGGAGCAGGTATCGTTCTTGAAGATATAGAGTATTATAAAGAAGTACTCATTGGTACTGGTGATGAATTACCTCCTCGCTAAACACAAAAAAGAGCAAAGAATAAAATGGGGACTGCTACTTGGCCTCGTTACTATTTTTATTCTACTTGGTTATAGTGGAGTCTTTGCACGTGTAGGAAAATTCTTTGGAAGCATGGTGATACCTGGATGGAATGCCAAAGAAGCAACATATGCAACTGGTGATATATATACAGGAATGATGCGTTCAAAAAGTTCACTCGTAAAAGAAAACGAAAATCTCCATGCGGAAAATGTTGATCTTAAAAATCGAATGACCAACTATCAAACATTGGTTGATGAGAATAATAAAATAAAAGAACTTTTTGGAAGAACCACGGGGCAACCTAGCATTCTTGCGAGTATTTTGGTTAAGCCCGCGCAAACAATTTACGATACGCTTATTATTGATGCTGGAATTGATGAAGGTGTTGCCATTGGAAAGCGTGTTTTTGCGTCACGTACGATTTTGATTGGCGAAGTTTCTGAAGTTGCAAACCATACTGCAAAAGTCGCTATGTATTCGAGCTCAGGACACAAGATGCAGGTTGTTGTGAGTGGAAAAGAATTATTTACTGAGGCAACTGGTCGTGGTGGTGGTACTTTTGAAATGGTTTTTCCTCGTGAGGTTGAGTTTCCTGTGGGAACTGAAATTGTTGCACCGGGGATTACGCCCTATTTAATTGGACTCGTTGATGAAGTTATTTCTGATCCGCGTGATCCTCTTCAAAAAGTATTATTACGATCACCTGTGAATATTCAAGAAATAAAATTTGTTGAGGTGGAAAAATAAAAAAAACCGCAAAGCGGTTTTTTGCCTTCAATTCTTTTAATTCTTTGCAAAGTGGTTAACAAAATATGAAATAATACTACCAATTAAGGCAAGGCCACCAATAATAAAAACAATGATCAACATCCAAACTGATGCAGGTTTTTTCTCCGAAAACCAAGCTTCTTCTTTTTCTTTTGACGTGAGCGGTGTGTAGTTGTTAGGTTCCATGGGTGTACAGGGTTTGAATGCTATCGTACCATTCATGCGTGATTAGTCAATGACGTTTTTACTCATTTCTGCTATAGTCAAACTACTTTGAAGCCAATTGATTTTAAAATTGAAAAGAAGCTTGATGGTGCACTTGGTCGTGCGGGTGTTTTAAAAACGCCACATGGCGATATTCTTACCCCTGCATTCGTAGCTGTAGGAACGAAAGCAACATTAAAAGCTGTGCTACCTGAACAACTTGAAGAAGCTGGGGTGCAAGTCGTATTGGCAAATACATATCATTTACTCCTTCAGCCGGGCGATGAGGTAGTGCGTCAGGCTGGGGGGGTAGGTAAATTTATGAATTGGAATGGTCCTACGATGACTGACTCGGGAGGGTTTCAAGTTTTTTCACTTGGGGTTGCGTACGGAAAGGAAATTTCAAAAGTCGTAAAAGCAATTGATCCATCATTACAAATTCCAGAGCGTTCAACTGCGCTTGATGGTTCGCCACGCCTCGCTACGATTGGAAATGATGGAGTGTCTTTTCGGTCACATATTAATGGTGATTTACACTATATTACTCCTGAAAAATCAATCGAAATACAACATAATCTTGGAGCAGATATTATTTTTGCTTTTGATGAATGCACTTCTCCAGCTGAAGATTATCGTTATCTTCTCGAGTCACTTGAGCGAACACACGCGTGGGCTCGTCGTTCACTTATTTTTCATAAATCAAAACCAAATGCACGTACGCAAGGCCTTTTCGGTATTGTGCAAGGTGGACGTTATGAAGAGTTGCGAAAAAAATCAGCAAAAGTAATTTCTGAAATGCGGACAGAGGATGGGGAAACATGGGATGGTTTTGGAATCGGGGGGAGCTTCGCAAAAGAAGATATGTCGACTGCAGTACGGTGGGTAAATGAAGTTTTACCAGAAGATAAACCACGACATTTACTTGGTATTGGTGAGCCTGAAGATTTATTTATGGGCGTGGAAAATGGTGTTGATCTTTTTGATTGTGTTACGCCAACACGACATGGTCGCACGGGAACTTTATATACTAAAGATGGCCGTATGACTATTCTCAACACACGGTACCAGAATGAATTTATTCCTATTGAGTCTGATTGTGAGTGTTATGCGTGCCAAAAGTATACTCGCGCATATATTGCACACCTTTTCCGTGCAAAAGAAATGTTGGCAGGGACGCTCGCCTCAATTCATAATATTCATTTTCTCGTAAAATTAGTTGCAGATATGCGCCAAGCGATTATTAATGATAGGTTTACTGAATTCAAGAATAGATTTTTAGACCGCTATCAGGCAAAGTAATTTTCTGTTAAAATGCAAATTATGAACTCACGAATCGACCCGCATAGTTATACCAATGAAAAACACTGGGGACAGCAGATTGCCGAAGAAGTGATTCGTCAATTTCCTGACGAAGAAATATATACATGTGCTGCAGGTATTAGTCCATCCGGCACAGTGCACTTTGGTAATTTCCGCGATGTGATCACTGCCCTTGTTGTTTCGAAAGAACTTGCGCAAATGGGGAAGAAGACCAGAGTGATTTTCTCATGGGATGACTTTGATCGTATGCGTAAAGTCCCAAGTAATGTTGCAGAAACTTTTGCTGAGAATATTGGTAAACCACTTGCACAAGTACCAGATCCTGAAACAAAGACTGAATCATATGCACGGCATTTTGAAATTCCATTTGAAAAAGCAATGCAGGAGCTTTCGATTGATCTCGAGTATCGCTATCAATCAAAAGAATATTCTCAAGGGACATATACTGAGTCAATTAAAGAAGCACTAGGAAAACGCAAAGAAATTGCGGAAATACTGCTTTCATTCATGACCGAAAAAGGCAAAGAAGAAAAAGGCATTATCCCAGAAACATATATAGAAAATTATTATCCAATTTCTGTATACTCACGCTTTTCTGGAAAGGATAATACAAAAATAATTAGCTATGATGGCGCATACAACATTACCTATACCTGTTTTGATACGAATCAAGAAGACACCATTGATATTCGTACTGCTAGTCTTGTAAAACTACAGTGGAAAGTGGATTGGCCGATGCGTTGGCGACACGAAGGTGTGGTATTTGAACCAGGGGGTCATGACCACGCCTCACCTGGATCGAGTTATGATATTGCAACTGTTGTCGCACCGAAGATTTTCAATCGCAAGCCACCTGTATTCGCAGAATATAAATTTGTCGGTATACAAGGTCTTGGTGCAAAGATGTCTGGTTCAAAAGGTAATGCAGTGAGTCCGCTACAACTTTTGGAAATATATGAACCCGAAGTTTTAAAGTGGCTCTATATGAAAAAAACTCCCGCACAAGCATTTACACTTGCGTTTGATTCTGAAATTTATCGACAGTATGAAGAATTTGACAAAGAAGTTATGCTCTATCAACAGGGAGTGCTTGATGCATTTTCCAGGCGAGCACTTGAGCTTGCGCTTTCTGGTAAAAATATAATGGAAATTGCAACACCAATTCCGTTTCGCCAAGCTGTAGCACTAGGTCAAATAGTGCAATGGGATAAAACAAAACTTTCCGAGTTACTCTCGCGCACTGATGTCAACTATAGCGAAGACTCACTGCTTTCGAGAATAGCGCGTGCGCAAAAATGGTTGCTCAACTACAATCCAGGAGAAATGATTGTTGTGTGCGAAGAAAAAAACACTGCGTACTGGGATACAATGAGTACTGAATCACAAGAACATGTGCGACAACTCGCACACTATCTCCGGGAAGAAATTACATCACTCGAATCTCTTGAGCAAAAAGTCTATGCACTACCAAAGCAAGAAAATCTAGACCAGAAGGAAAACGCTAAATTACAAAGAGCATTTTTCAAAGATGTATACAACCTCCTTATTTCGAGAGACACGGGCCCACGTCTTTCAACCTTTATTTGGGCACTTGGTACAGAGAAAGTGAGAAACCTTCTTGAAATGGAGTAATTGACAAATATTGTTTTGAGTGTTATTTTTGATTTAGAAAAAAGATAGCACATGAAAAAAATAATGTTTGTTTTCGCACTCGCAACGGCACAGTTTGCTGTTGGTCAATCTGTTAAAGATATAAAAACGGATGTCGTGTATCTCATTGCTTGGAATAAACCTTTCTCGCAGGACGCAGAAGCGTTTCTATCCCTGATTGATGAAACAATTACCTCTGATTCTGTGATAATTGATACTTCTCGTATCGGAGTTGTTTTTTGTTCAGGAGATGCTCAAGTGCTTGTACCACTCTCAAATTGCCGTGATTCGGTTTTGGATAAAATTAGAAACACGAAAAGAGATACAGTCACTGACGTAAAGACAGAAATCGGCAAAGGCCTCTTTGAATCTTTCGAGCTCTTATTTCCTCGAAATGATGATGGGAAAGAACATAAGAAACGGCTGGTTTTAGTAACTAACGGTCAATTTGCAGATACCGGAGATTTTGTTGTTGAGCTGGTCGATAAGCTCTTTAAAACTGAGCCCACGACAGAAATTTTTGTTGCGTATTATCCCAATACGCCAAATGAATATTCCCAAGGGATACCTTTTTTAAAAAAAATTGCGTCAGACAAAAATCATTTTGTGAAAATGACAAAAGGAAATTTTTGAATGAGATAAAAGCTGTACAAAACTGTATGGCTTTTTTTATTTGTAAAAAAAGCGTAGAGTAGGGTTTATGGGTATTTTTAAGTTACAAAGTGAATACAAACCAGCGGGCGACCAGCCTTTGGCGATTGCTGCGCTTGCAGCAAATTTGAAAAAAGGGATGAAAGTGCAGACGCTTCTTGGTGCTACTGGTACTGGAAAAACATTCACAATGGCAAATGTGATTGCACAATTGGATAAGCCTACACTCGTGATCGCGCACAATAAAACACTTGCTGCACAACTCGCGCAAGAATTCCGAGAATTTTTTCCCGAAAATGCAGTTCACTACTTTGTCTCATACTACGACTACTATCAGCCTGAAGCATATATGCCGGTCACTGATACCTATATTGAAAAGGATGCGCAAATAAATAAAGAAATTGATCGCTTGCGTCATGCAACAACACAAGCACTTCTCACACGAAAAGATGTTATTATTGTTGCCTCAGTTTCGTGCATCTATGGTCTTGGTAGCCCGAAGGAGTATGAAAAAGTAAATCTCAAATTATCAAAGGGTGATGTCTTTACCCGTTCTGCACTAATGCAAAAATTGGTTGCTATTCACTTCGAGCGTACGAATGCTGATCTTACTCCGGGGCAATTTCGTTCAGTAGGGAATAAGGTGGAAATCATGCCCGTCTCGGAAACCATTATGTATCAAATTCATCTCGAGGGTGGTGGAATTAGTAAAATATATAAAATTGATCCAGTCTCGTCACAAATTATTTCTGAAGAAAAAAATATCTTTGTATTTCCTGCGAAACATTTTATTACCGATGAGGAAAAAATTACATCTGCATTGACTGCAATAAAAAAAGAACTTACGCAGCAATTAAAAAAATTTGAGAATGAAGGAAAGGTGCTTGAAGCAGAGCGCATTAAGCGACGTACCAATTATGACCTCGCGATGATTAAAGAAGTGGGGTATTGCAATGGGATTGAAAATTACTCACGACACCTCTCAGGCAAGAAACCAGGCGAGGCTCCTGACACACTCTTGTCATATTTCCCAAAATTAAAAGATGGAACACCAGACTTTCTTACTTTTATCGATGAATCGCACGTCACGCTTTCACAGATACAAGGAATGTATGCTGGTGATGCCTCACGTAAAAAAACTCTTGTCGATTTTGGTTTTCGTCTCCCTTCGGCGTGCGACAACCGACCATTAAAATACCTAGAATTTCAAAAAAATATTAACCAGGTGGTATATGTTTCTGCTACGCCTGGTGTACAAGAACGAGAAAACAGTGAAAAGATTGTAGAACAAATAATTAGACCTACCGGACTTGTTGATCCAGAAATTATTGTGCGACCAATTATTTCTCAAACAAGTAGCCAGAACGATACAAATGGGTATCCTGGTCAAATTAAAGATTTTATAAAAGAATCTGAAGCAACAATTCGTAAAGGCGATCGCGTGCTTGCGACGACACTCACCAAAAGAATGGCGGAAGATCTTGCAGGCTATTTAAAGGAGCGGGGAATAAAGGCGGAGTATCTCCATAGTGAAATAAAAACAATCGAACGAATTAGAATCCTGACGCAATTCAGAAAGGGTGATTTTGATGTGCTTGTTGGCGTGAATTTGTTACGCGAAGGATTGGATTTGCCCGAAGTATCGCTTATAGGAATTCTGGATGCAGACAAGGAGGGTTTTTTGCGCTCCGAGACATCGCTTATCCAAACGATTGGTCGTGCTGCACGAAATGCTGAAGGAAGAGTTATTTTGTATGCTGATATACTTACTGGCTCAATGGAGCGTGCAATTAAAGAAACAACACGAAGGCGCACAACACAACTTGCGTATAATAAGAAACACGGTATTACACCACAAACAATTCGTAAAACGATAAAAGATATTACCGCAGAACTTGAGAGTGATCATGATAAGGCAGTGAATATTGAGCTTGCTACAGATATGGAAATTTTTTCTAAGATGGTTGCAAAAGGAAAAAGTAACCCGCTCAACAAACTGATAAAAATAAAAGAAAAAGAAATGGGGGTTGCGGTAAAAGAGCTTGATTTTGAAACCGCTGCACTTCTGCGTGATGAGATAAAAGTGCTTAAAACCAAACTCGAGAAGTAAGAGAATACATTGACTTTTTTTACGAATTGTGCTAAAATATAGAAAAGAACCTTGTAATGAAAAACAACTATGATCTGCTAGGTTTCCTGGCACCACAAATGGAACCACCAGTTCCACATCCTGATCTCTATGGTCAGAATATCTGTATTAGTGTAACTGCGTGTCCGCCATCGGCATTTTTTGGAAATATAAGTTTGTCTGAGCTAAACCAAAAAATGCTTGCAAGTATTGAGAGTTTCAGAAAAACACTCGAGCATCGTAATGTCAAAATTGTGTTGTGTGCTGAAGATCTTAATGTTGCGGGCTTGAAGGTGATTTTAAACCTGCAAGACCCACCACCGCTGAGTACTGAAGTAAAGGAATATTACGACCTTGGCATACGCATTTCTCAGATTGCGTATCAAAACAAGAATCAATACGGTGGAGGTTTTTTGGCACCCCTCGAACGCCTTTCTACTGAGGGAAGAACTTTTATTTCTGCACTCGCAAAAAATAAAATGATTCTTGACCTTGCACATACAGGTGAGAGAACTGCACTTGAAGCATTGATTGCAACCGATGAACTGAAGTCACCTGTAATGATAAGTCATACTGGAGCCTATGGTGCATATCAACATCCGCGAAACTCTGCCGATACGGTGATAAAGGAAGTAATGGAACAAGAGGGAATTGTCGGCGTCTTTGCACTCACTTTTGCCCTGGATGTTTTCGATAATAGTCCACATGCGTACGCAAAGCATGTTCACTATATGAGATCCCTACACCCACACGCAGACAAATTTTTGGTTCATGGAAGTGATTGGTGGTACTCACCATATAATCGCACAAAGGCCGAACAAACCTTTGCAATGATGAAGGCAAAAGTTGACCCAGACAATAAGTTGGGTGTGCGCTTCCCGGATCAGATTGAAGCATTTGTTGGACCAGATCGTATTGCGAGAACAGAGAATGCGCTTGCTTCACTCGGTTTTCCGAGAACGTTTCTGAAAAAGTTTTTTTCATCAAATGCAGAAAGTTTTTTGGCAAAAAGTTTGCCAAAAATGATATAAAATTGGTTTTAATGCCGTCTTCGTATAGCTATGAAGGCGGCTTTTCTATTGGTGATATACTATCACTATATGAATGCAAGATTATTTAAATCAATTATTGTGCTCGCGGTCTTTCTTATAGGATTATTTTATTTATATACGTGGGGTGTCAAAAATAAAAAGGTTGAACAACCTTTGCAAAAAGATGAACAACACACTGGTGTACAAATTGAAGATCAGGTCTACAAAACACCCAACAGTTACTCTGTTCTTAATATTGTGTACCCTAAATTTACTGGAGTAGATCCACAGTTTAATAAAAAGATTGAAGATTTTGTTCAAGCGCGTATTGCCGAACATATTGCAAATGCTCAAGGAAACTGGCAGGCGCGTCACGATACTGATCCAGATAATTTCCCTGCGATTCCACAAAACGAGCAAGACAAGTTTCAGTTTTTTGTGAAATATGATATTAGTCAGGTTAATGATCGATCAATAAGTATTCTCTTGCGCTATGGTGGATACGAAGGTGGCGCACATGGGTATGAAAACCTCGAAGCATTCAACTACGATGTAGTTGCCCAAAAAGAACTATTCCTAAAAGATTTTTTTCCAAATGACCCACAGTACCTCGTTACTGTATCAAAGTATACTCGAGATGCACTTGTCGCCCAGTTTAAAAAACAAGCACTCGCAGATGGTGCAACCGAAACAAACTGGAAAGACGCAGTATCAGTTGAAATGATAAATGAAGGGACTTCTCCAAATCTTGCAAATTTTGCTACGTTTACATTTTCTGATGAGGCATTGATTTTCCATTTTCCAGAATATCAAGTAGCTCCGTATGTTATGGGAGAACAGCAAGTGGTAATGCCTCGAGGGAAAAAGTAAACCAAATAAAAAAAGTTGCTATTAGTAATAGCAACTTATCTTCCAGCAGCAAATACCCAGCCAAGTTTTTTGAGTGCGTCAGAGTACCCGTATAAATTTATCCTGTCGTTTGGATGAATTTTAATGAAGCACTCATTTGGACTATTTGGGCGCACCATTTTCCCGCCTATTTTTCCAGAGAGTAAAGATGGTACAAGAATAATGAACTCACCTTTTAGATACTCTGACTCGTTGCCATTCGGAATTTTTTTCATGGCAACAATTTTGGGAGGATGGTTTACAGGGTCTGCACTGAAATCCATCAGCATAAGTGTTACCATTTCTTTTTGAAGTTTACAAAGTTGTTTAATTGTAACTATAATTTTGGTATTAGTCAATAGCTTTTAATATGCTATACTATGGCGTAATTACATACGATATGCACCCACGAGGAGTCCTTATGGGTGCGTTTCGTGTATAGAAAATATATGAAAAAAGAAATGAGCGATAAAATTATTGTAAAAGGTGCACGAACCCACAATCTCAAAAATATCACAGTTGAAATGCCACGAAACAAAATGGTGGTTATTACTGGTATGTCTGGCTCTGGTAAAAGTTCGCTCGCATTCGATACTATTTTTGCAGAAGGGCAACGTCGTTACGTAGAATCACTCTCAGCATATGCTCGCCAGTTTCTTAATCAAATGCCAAAACCAGATGTAGATGAAATCTCTGGCCTTTCTCCAGCAATCTCGATTGATCAAAAATCGCGTTCTAATAATCCACGTTCGACTGTAGCGACTATTACGGAAATCTATGATTATCTTCGTGTATTGTATGCGCGTGTAGGACACCCACATTGTCCACTCTGTGGTGATGAAATCAAAAAACTTTCCCATGAAGAAATTTTGAGTTTTATTTTCGAAAAAATTGGTATTCAGTCGAAAACTTCAACAAATAAGAAAAAAGTAATGGATGTTGAATGGGACGATACGAATGTTGCAGTATTCGCACCTGTGGTGCGCGGGAGAAAAGGTGAGTATTACCAGCTCCTCTATGATTTACTTGGAAAAGGTTTTTCTCGCATTCGTCTTGATGGAACCATAAAAAATCTTCGTGATCGCATTGAACTTTCAAAAAACAAAGCACATACAATTGAAGTAATGGTGGACGCATTTGCACTGCATGAATTTCGCGATACTCCAGAGGATGCCCGTCTTCGTATTTCTGAAGCGGTAGAGCGCGCACTCCTTGAAGCTGATGGATTGGTTACAATTAAAATTGGAGAAGAAGAAACTCTCCTCTCATCAAAATTTGCATGTCCTCGTGATGGATTTTCATTTCCAGAAATTGAACCAAGACTTTTTTCATTCAACTCTCCGTATGGTGCATGTTCGACGTGTAATGGATTGGGTACAAAATATTTTGGTGGAGATGAAGTTTGTGATACCTGCCATGGCGCACGATTGCGCGAAGAAGCACTCAATGTTTTCCTCGGATCAAAAAAAGTAAATATTGTGAACCTAACTGCACTTTCGATAGGTGATGCAGTTGATTTCTTTATTGAACTAAAATTAACCCAGCAGGAAAAAGAAATTGCGAAAGTGGTACTCAAAGAAATTGAAGCACGACTACTTTTTATGCAGAATGTTGGGCTTGAGTATTTAGCATTGAATCGAAAGGCGAACACGCTCTCTGGCGGTGAAGCACAACGTATTCGTCTTGCATCGCAGCTTGGATCGCGATTGGTGGGTGCCCTCTATGTTCTCGATGAACCAACAATCGGACTCCATCAACGTGATAATGAGCGTCTTATTAAGACACTCGAAGATTTGAGAGATCTAGGCAATACCATTGTCGTTGTTGAACATGATGAAGATACTATTTTTGCATCAGATTACATTATCGATATTGGCCCGAAGGCTGGTGTTCATGGTGGGGAGGTGATTGTTGCCGATTGGCTCGATAAACTTCTTGATGCAAAAACAAACAGTTCAAAATCTCGCACACTTGGCTATTTGCGCGGGGAAGAAAAGATTCCAGTCCCAGAAAAGCGTAGAGAAAATGAAAAGGGATCACTTAAGATTACAGGTGGAAAAGTTTTTAATATAAAAAATCTTACAGCAGAAGTACCGTTAGGGAAACTCGTGTGCATCACCGGCGTGTCTGGTTCGGGTAAAAGCTCATTTATGTATGAAATTTTACATAAAAATTTACAGGCACGATATGAACGTAAATTTCGTACTGCGAAACTATTTAATGTTGCGAGTTTTTCTGGTACAGAATATTTGTCACGCGCTATTTTGATCGATCAATCACCAATCGGACGCACACCACGTTCAAATCTTGCGACGTATACTGGTGCATTTACGCATATTCGTGATCTTTTTGCTGAATCAGAAGAAGCACGTTTGCGTGGGTGGAAAGCAAATCGTTTTTCATTTAATGTAAAAGGTGGTCGCTGTGAGGCATGTGAAGGTAATGGTGAGATTGCTGTTGAAATGCACTTTCTCCCAACTGTCTATGTGACTTGTGATGTGTGTGGTGGAAAACGATTTGATAAAGAAACGCTCGGTGTGAAATATAAAGGTAAAAATATTTACCAAGTGTTGCGTATGACAGTTGAGGAAGCGATTACTTTTTTTGAAGCAATTCCGACAATTTATGATCGGCTTAAAACGCTCGAAGAAGTTGGGCTTGGGTATGTTGAACTTGGTCAGTCCGCAACAACGCTCTCTGGCGGTGAAGCTCAGCGGGTAAAAATTTCTACCGAGCTATATCGTCCCCACCTAGAAAAAACAATTTATTTACTTGATGAACCAACAGTCGGATTACACTATGACGATGTGGCAAAATTACTCGAAGTACTCAATAAGCTTGTACAGAAGGGTAATACAGTGGTAGTGATTGAACATAATATGGATATTATTAAGTCTGCAGATTATATTCTCGATTTTGGACCAGAGGGTGGGACAGGAGGTGGAGTTCTTGTTGCAAAAGGGACGCCCGAAGAAGTTGCTAATAATAAAAACTCCCACACTGGTAAGTATTTAAAAAAAGTATTGAAATAAAAAAACGCAACACAATTATATATGTTGCGGAAACTGTTGTTATACAAGTGGGTCACCAAGTAGCATGTAGAGTTTTTGATACTCGCTTTTTAGTGTTGAAAGATGACATTGTGCGATAAAATTTTCAATTGTGTCCGTGACTATGTCCGGATATTTTTTCTTAAGTTCAGAAAGAGAAAGCTCTACAAGGTCGTTGTGCGGAATAGTAGTTTTTAAAAGGAGAATTCGAGCAATCTGATTTGAGCTATTTAAAGCGGACTTATTGGCGGCGATATGTACGATTTTCATGTGCTATTTTTTGTACATAATACAATACTAATTAACTAAGTCAATGATTTTTTCAAATAAGTGAAATATACCCAGTTTTTTCTCACCATTTGCTAAAAAATTAGGTACAATATAACTAATGAAATTATTCCATAAGTACCACCTCCCATTTCAGGTATTTACTTTTGTGGTGACCGCACTGTTAATTATCACAGTTTTTTTGCCGATGGTGCGTGCAGTAGGAGAATACCAAGCGTCTGATTTACTTGGACACCTACCAGTAACATATGTTCCAACATTTACACAAAGTACTGCGCAAAGTAATTTGCCGACAACTTCACCGACCACTAACCGTTTTGGCCTTTTTAGTCCCACCGCAACAACACTTGATCCAGTGAATCACTTGCTCTATGTGTCTGATATTGATAACAATCGCATTCTTGTCTACCAACTTGATTCAAATAATCGACAGCTCAATCTCTATGCAACCTACGTGCTTGGTCAAACAAACATGGTTAGTTCAACTCCTAGTACTTCTCAAAATGGAATGGATTCACCTCGAGGTGTAGCAATTGACACCATACACCATCGTCTCTTTGTTGTTGAGTATGACAACAATCGCGTTTTAGTATTTGATACTTCTAGTGGTCTGACAAATGGAATGAATGCGTCTTACGTTATTGGCCAACCAGATTTTTTCTCAGCGAGTCAGGGTGCAGGCCAAACAGGCCTTACTACACCGAGAGGTATCGCTTATGATCCAAATCATGAAGTTCTCTATGTTTCAGATACTGGAAATCACCGTGTAATGATTTTTGATGCGCGTGATCCTGGAAGTCCCGATACAACCATGTGCGGATATGTATCAAATGGTATTGCAAATGGAATGAATGCAAGTTGTGTTATCGGTCAACCAGATTTTGCAACAACAACATTTGGTACAGCGATTAACAAACTCTTTTTTCCACGAGGTGTTTCATTTTCTTCAGTACAGGGTGGTACCTATGAACTTCTCTATGTTGCAGATACAAACAATAATCGCATTATGGTGTTTGATATGAAAATGGGTTTTACCAACGGGATGGATGCAACATTACTCATGGGGCAAAATGATTGGAATGCAAACGGGGCTAGTACGACGCAAAATGGTCTTTCCTCACCACGAAGTGCCGAAGCGTATGGTGATAATTATATTATTGTTGCGGACTACGGGAATAATCGCGTGACAGTATATAGACGTACCGATTTGTTTGGTCTCGGCTCGTACCCTCCTGCGGCATTTGTACTTGGGCAAGGTACGCTAGATAATTATACGAGTGCAACTGCATCGACTACCCGTAAAACATTTTCTTCACCGTTCTACATAACAGCAGATGCTTCAAAAGGAAATGTGTTTATTACTGACTATGGCAATAATCGTATTTTAGAATGGCAATTTAGCGATCTTTCTGGAAGTACTGCGGTCTCGCCTGATATGAATTATGTTTATGGTCAGGTGACACTTTCATCATATGGGCCACCAGACTATACAGCTTCAGGGCAAAATAACAGTCAATCATACTTGTCTCCTGACCCATATGCCAATGAGGTTGGTTTTGGTTTTCGATATCAAAATGATGGCGATGCGGTAGTAGATACCGCTCGAAATAAACTGTATGTTTCAGATGCAAATAATAATCGTGTTTTAGTATACAACCTTGATGCAAATAAAAATTTAATCGATCGAATTCCCGATGCCGTGCTCGGACAAAGTGATTTTTATACAATGTCTGCTGGGCAAGGGGCAAATGGTCTCTCGGGCCCACGGTGCCTTACACTTGATGAAAGTAGAGGATATCTTTTTGTGTGTGATACGGCAAACTTGCGTGTACTCGTATATGATGTTTCATCTGGTGTTTCAAATAATATGAATGCAAGTTTTGTACTTGGGCAGGTGAGTCTTGCAGCAACTGAAAACGCAGATACAACTCCTACTGCAGATAGAATCGGTACGCCTGTTTCTATAGCCTACGACCCATCTTCTCCAACCAAAGATCTCTATCTTATTGATGGAACAAACTCACGTCTACTTTCATTCGATACCACAAGTATTTCCAATGGTATGTCAGCGGCACATATTTTAAACGCAAATTCGTTTGGCTATTCTACAACTGCTAATGCAAATGATCCTTACCGTGGTCTTGCAATCGATACTGCACGACACTACTTGTATACAGGGAGATGGGATGGTGCAACAAACGCAGATGTTGCAGTCTATGATATTACTTCTGGCCCAGCAAACAATCTTACTCCACTAAAAACATCAGGTCTATTTTCCGGAGATATTCAAGGACTTTCATACTCAGCAACATCAAAGGCACTCTTTGTTTCAAATAGTTCAAGTAATCGAGTACTCGTATTTGATTTTCAGACAATTACACAAGGAGAAAACGCCGATGGTGTACTTGGGCAAAATGATTTTACTTCAACTTCAGCAGGCACATCACAAGGACAGCTTGGTCAACCAGCTGATTCTGGTTTTGATGATGTAAATCGAAGACTCTATCAAACTGATAGTTATAACAGTAGGGTAATGATTTATAATTTTATAACCCTGCAAAATACTAGTCTTCCTGGTGGTCAAGTTGGAGTTTCATATGCAGCTGGTTTTTCTGCAACGAATTACCAGGCACCAACAATTGGTCTTGAATTAGTTTCTGGTGCATTACCACCAGGTATTACTATTAGTAATGACACGATTGGTGGTACTCCAACCACGGTTGGCACATACACATTCACTTTACGGGCACTTGATACTCGTGGCGGAAATACTTTTTATTCAAACGAGCAAACATTTACAATAGATATTCTACCAGCTGCCCCACTGCCATATCTCGCAACTGAACTTATCGGTCAAGTAGATACTGATAACAGCACCCCACTCTTTACAAATGCGACGAGTGGGACTACAAGTACTACACTAAGTCTTCCAACAAGAATTGCACTAGACGACGTACACCACAGATTGTTTGTTGCCGATTCTTCAAATTTTAGAATTACAGAATACGATTTGGATTCAAGTAATAATTTATCTGACAAACAAGCTGACCATGTTATTGGTGCGCCAGATCTTACTTCTCTACCCACTGGCTCACCTTCAAATAGTACATTTGGAACTGATAGTACTGGACTCTATGGAGGACTTGGCCCAATTGATATTGTTTATGATGCTGTCAATAATCGACTTTTTGCTACAGATACGAATAGAGTATTAATCTTTGATCTTTCGTCAGGAATAGTAGATGGAATGTCCGCAACGCATATACTTGGAGGGCAACCAGACTATAATGCAAATAGCACATTGCCAATTGGTCAAAATACAGCTACTTTCACTGCACTTGCATATGACGATGCGACCGGACTTTTGTATGCAGCAGACACAGCGACCTCACGAGTACTGGTGTTTGATGTCGCGCCAGCCGGCTCTCGATCAATCACGCGTTGTGGTGTTACTACAAATGGTCTCGTTGATAATATGAATGCAAGTTGTGTGCTGCTACAGCCAGACTACGCTGATCATGGCGTCGCGTATGTTATTGAAGGATTGGCGCTTGATCAAAGCAGGGGTTTACTCTTTGCTTCAACTCAAAGTGGCAATTTTCTTACGTTTGATGTTCGACCAACAGGCAGTCCAACACAAAACGTTTGTGGTGTTCAAACAAGTGGAATGGCGCTTGGAGATTCAAGTCTTTGTACTTGGGCCAATACTCCTTCTTGGGGAGGATATCAATTTCTTTCTTTTGACCAAACAAAGAAACAATTATTTTACGGTGATTATGTTCGATACTTTGTTTTTGATGTGAGTGATATCACAACTGCGCCTCCTGCAACACCACGTGGTGTGCTTGGTCAGCTCGATTTTACTTCGATTGCGCCTCTTGATACATCACCAAACCAAGCATCAATTGCGAGCTGGTCACTTGTTCCTGCAATTGGCTCAGATTTTGATGAAGTAAATAATAGACTATACGTTGCTGACACTGGACAAAATCGAATAATGGTTTTTAATTTCGTAGAAATAACGAACGCATCATTTCCTGGTGGTGTGGTAGGAACTGCGTATTCACAATCACTTACAAATACAAACGCACAAGGCACAGTATCTTATGCGGTAACATCAGGGACTCTTCCGCCAGGAGTTACCATTTCCGGTGCAACGCTTTCGGGTACTCCAACAACAGCGGGAACATACACATTCAATTTGCAGGCAACAGATACTTTTGCAACGGTAAGTAATTTTATCTCAAATGAAAAATCATTTACTATTGTTATTACAGATGCTGTAGGGCCAACAGATATGTGTGACAATATTGCAGGCGTACAGGCAACAATTCCTTCAGGGTATGTACAGAATGGTACAAGTTGTGATCCAGTGGGTGGCGGAGGTCCTTCATGGTGTCAGGACACCACGGCAATCAACTATGGTGGCTCACCACCATGTGTCTACGCAAATCCAGATCTTTGTCCAAACATTCCGGGTCAGCAATCTACAGTACCTTCGGGTATGGTGGTAGATATTAATGGTAATTGTGTTACACCATCGGGTTCCTCAGATATTTGTCCAAATATAAATGGGGTACAAATTATTGTACCAGCCGGGTACTATGTAGATCTTTCAGGAAATTGTGTAGAAAATACTCCCGCTGATCTTTGTCCAAACATTCCGGGTCAGCAATCTACAGTACCTTCGGGTATGGTGGTAGATATTAATGGTAATTGTGTTACACCAGTTACCCCAACTGACCTTTGCGCAAATATCGCTGGTGTCCAAAGCTCAATTCCTTCAGGAATGGTAGTTGATAGCTTTAATAATTGTTATACGCCTACTTCTTCAACTGACATCTGTCCAAACATTCCAGGTCAGCAATCTACAGTACCTTCGGGAATGATTATTAATATTGATGGTGATTGCGTAAACCCATCATCATCAACAGATCTTTGCCCAAATATTACTGGTACACAATCAACGATTCCTTCAGGAATGGTGGTAGACATTAATGGTAATTGTATTGCACCAGTATCTTCTAGCGATCTGTGTCCAAATATTGCTGGAGATCAGGCAACCATTCCATCCGGCTTAATATTGCAAGGTGGTATTTGTGTGTTGCCACCCGAAGATCTCTGTACGATCAATCCTTCAGCATGTATAACTCCGCCAGTACTTACATGTGCTGATACGGGGACTTGTCCAGTTATAGTGACTCCTCCATCAGCAACAAGCACACCTCCACTAGCAACAGGTATTGGAACGACACTTGGTTTAATCACTGGGGGTCTCGTGGTTGCTGCTAAGCGCCTCGCACGAGGGAAAATTGTGATGCCGAAAGTTGGTAAGTCGTGGTCGCTTTTCCTAATTGCGTTTGGTATTAAACGACGCGAACGCCCATGGGGTACAGTTTACGATTCAATTACCAAAAAACCTCTTGATCCAGTCAAAATTGAACTCATTGATCAAGAAGGAAAAGTTGTTTCTACTGCAGTGACTGACCATGAGGGGCGTTACGGATTTCTTGTACCACCAGGAATGTATGCAATACGACCACATAAAGATGGATATATTTTCCCATCGCTTGTACTTGGCCACCTTACGCGCGATGAAGTGTATCTTGATCTCTATTTTGGAAAATACTTTGAAATTAAAAAAGAAGGGGAAGTGATCGCAAAAAATATTCCGATGGATCCTATTCAAGTAGATAAAAAAGCGCAAACCGAAAACGAACATAGAATTCTTAGTTTTTTCTCAAAACGAAATATAGTATTAATCCGTATTGCGGATGCACTGTTTGTGATTGGATTGATCGTTGCAATTGTCGCAGTGATACTTACTCCGATCGTCTACAATTTCATCATTCTGATACTGTATGCACTCATGCTCGTGCTTAAATTCAAGGGAATTACGCAGGCGCAACTCGGTTATATAAATGATAGTCAGACGGGCTCTCCTGTCGCCAATGCAATTCTTCATGTTTTCTCAGCAACACTTGGTAATGAAGTGGTACAAAAAGTAACTGATAACCAAGGACGATTCTATTGTCTTGTACCGAATGGACAATACTACATCACCATTGAGACAAAAAATACTACTGGGAATTACGTACAAATTTACGAGTCATTACCACTTTCAGTAAAGAAGGGAATTATACGTGGTAAGTGGAAGATCTAATTCTTTCACTGTGCAGAAACCCGCTTATAAATAAGCGGGTTTCTGGTTATAATAAGAATGATGAATTTTTTCCGAGAACATAAGAAAACATTGCAGGTGCTTGCTTTTTTACTTGTTTTTTTAGTAATAATTGCAAACTTCGCTTCACTCACCAAAGCTGATACTGCATATACCGCCTTTGACCTTCTCGGTCAATTTGATGGAACTCCTTCCTACACACCACGGTATACTACTGCACAACAAAATAATGATAGTGCAAATGCGAACGCACTTGGCTTTTCAAATCCATATGATGTTGTTGCTGATGTGACACATAATAGATTGTTTGTGTGTGACACAGATAATTATCGAGTTCTTGTTTTTGATACGGATAGTAACGGTATGCCACTTGATGTTGTTGCAGATAATGTTATCGGTCAGCCAGATTTTACGTCTAATAGTTATACATCAATTTCGCCCGCAACTTTTTTTGGTTGTACTTCATTAGCCTATGATGCCACAGACGACCTCCTTTTTGTTGCTGACTCTGCAAATCAACGAGTACTTGTTTTTGATACGACAAGTATTACAAATGGTGAAGGTGCGGTCAACGTTATTGGTGAACCTGATTTTATAAGTAGTGGATTATATACTGATCAAGCTGGTCTCTATACTCCCACATCACTTGCCTATGATGAAACAAATCATATGCTTTATGTTGGGCAAACAATAGTACAAAATCTCGTCTCGCGTATTAGTGTGTTTGATACAACAAGTATTACCGACGGCGAAGATGCCGTGCATGTTATTGGGCAACCTGACTATACACCACTCACGTATATTCCACCTGATGGTAGTTCTTTTATTGGGGTAAGTGGTTTGGCAGTAGATACTGTGAATCAATTACTTTTTGTATCTGATGATATTGGTAATCGAGTGCTTGTGTTTGATATAAATCCTTTGTCTATTACAGACGGTGAACCAGCCACACACGTACTTGGTCAGTCTGACTTTATTTCTACAGCAACAGGGAGTAATGCTGCGAGTTTTAATAACCCACACGGGCTTGCCTATAATCCAAATATAGAAAGACTTTTTGTTTCTGATGAAGGAAACTCGCGCATAAGTATTTTTAATACCGCGACTATTATCGATGGCGAGAATGCAGTAAATGTTATTGGTCAAGCAACATTTGCCTCTGGAGCAAATGTGACACGTTCTGGACTCAGTAGTCCTCGTGGTATTTCAGTTGATATTACAAATAAAATTGTTTTCGTAACTGATTCTGGTTCGTACCGTCTTACGTACTATGATCTTAATAATTTAGCGGATGGTATGGATGCGACAGGGGTGCTTGGTCAGATTACTGTTTCGTATACCTTTGGTGCTACTCCAAATTTTACCCAAAGTACAGCAAATAGCGGTACGGGTACTTATGTGAGTGGTACCGGATTCTCTTCTCCGTCTACAACTGAGTTAGATACTGTTCACCATAGACTTTTTGTTTCTGATACCGCAAATAATCGTGTGCTAGTATACAATCTTGATTCAACAAACCAGCTCGTTGATCATTCACCAGATGCGGTACTTGGCGCTGTGTCGTTTCTGGCTAGTGGAGTGTCAGCAATCTCAGCATCAACTTTTTTAGCTGGCCCCGGAGGACTTGCTTATGACTCTGTGCATGACAGGTTATTTGTTTCAGACTCTCTTGCAAATCGAGTACTTGTGTTTGATACTGCCACTATTAGCAATGGTGAAGATGCAGTCGCAGTAATCGGGCAGAGTGATTTTACTTCTGGGACAGTCTATTCGGTAACTGGAGGAATACGAATGCCACAAGGTCTTGCGTATTATGCTGATGGAGTTAACGAAAAATTGTTTGTTTCTGATTACGGGAATAATAAAGTTGCCGTCTATGATGTTGCAACTATCTCTGACGGTGAAGCAGCGATCAATTATCTTGGTGATCCAACCACCAACACCTACCCGACGTGTGATCCAGCCTCAAATATAAATATTTGCGGTACATATGATGTAAAAATTGACCCAACAAGAATGTTTGCTTTTGTGGTTGATGGATTTAATCATCGTGTGCTTGTGTACGACATCGCCACCATTACAGACGGTGAGCCTGCTGTGTATGTGCTCGGTCAGGCAAATTTTACAGCTACTGTGTCAGCGACTACAGCAAATGGTTTCAATCGTCCCATGGGACTTATCTATGATTCAGAAAATAAATTATTGTTTGTTTCTGAATTTACCAATAATCGTGTGTTGCTGTTTGATACTGAGGCAATTTCAAATAATATGAATGCTGTTGCTGTACTTGGACAAAGTGATTTTACAAGTGGTACCTCTGGGGTAAGTAGTAGTGCTCTATCATTTCCAAACTTCGGTTCATTTGATCAAGAAAACAATATTTTTTACTTACCAGATGGATACAACAATCGAGTCCTTCTCTATCATTTTATATTTTTAAACACATCGACGATTACTCCTTCTGCAACTACTGGTGCCAGTTATTCCCAAACATTTACAACAACAAATAGTCAAGGCACCACCTCCCTCGATCTCGTCTCCGGCACTCTTCCCCCAGGACTCACTCTTGGAGCAAGTAGTCTCTCTGGTACTCCTACTACTGCAGGTACCTACACTTTCACTTTGCGTGCTATTGATACCCTTGGTGTAAGCACCTTCTACTCAAACCAACGAAGTTTTACCATTACCGTCACTGGAGGTGGTGGAGGAGGTGGAGGTCCTTCATGGTGTCAGGACACCACGGCAATCAACTACGGTGGTTCACCACCATGTGTCTATGCAAACCCAGATTTGTGTTTGAATATTCCAGGGGTGCAGACGACACTTCCTTCTGGTATGACGGCCGATATGAATCGAAACTGTTTTTCTTCAAATTTGTATTGTTTTGATTCACAAGCAGATAATTATGGCGAACTATTACCGTGTACCTATAGCGACACTCCTCCCGTAGAAATTTGTAATGATTCTTCAGCAATAAATTTTAATCAGCCCCTCCCATGTACCTACACCACCACCGTTCCACTCTGTACAAATACTTCTGCAACAAACTTTGGAGGACCACTACCTTGTCTATTTACACCTCCACCACCTCCACCACCAGCAACATGTCAAGACACCGCTGCCACCAATGTGGGTGGAGCACTTCCATGTGTCTATACTCCTCCTCCACCACCTCAATTGTGTACTGATGCAACCGCAGAGAACTTTGGAGGACCGGTGCCGTGTACGTATAGTGTTACGCCGCCAGTTGAGACATGTGCAACTAATCCTGCATTATGTCCTACCACAACAACAGAACCACCACCTATCATAACTACAACAGGAGGTGGTGGATGTATTGTTGATGCACCACCAGGCGCTGATCTTTCAACAATAATTGTGACCCAGATTTCAGGTACATTTTGCCAAGCGCGAAACAATGTGACAGAAACCATTGGTCGTATCGGTGATGTGTATCGTTCGCCTTTTGGTGACGTGATTTCAAAAACAATTTCTGCAACTGGTCTTGTAGTAGGAACTGCCGTGACGCTCTCAACGCTCCTTTTTGCAAACCCGCTCTCATTTTCGGAAATTGTTCTCATTCCACAACGACTCTGGTCGCTCCTCCTTATTGCGTTTGGACTCAAAAAACGTATTCGACCATGGGGAACAGTCTATGATTCAGTCACCAAACAACCACTCGATCCTGCATACGTAGTGCTCTATGATAAAGATGGAAATGAGGTAGCGACATCTATAACCGATCTTGACGGTAGATATGGTTTTATTGTTGGCCCGGGTGTCTATCGCATGAAAGCACAAAAGACAAATTATACATTCCCATCACTTGTACTCTCGCGCCACACACGAGATGAAATTTATCTGGATCTTTATTTCGGAAATTATTTTGAAGTCAAAGATGAAAGCACTTTGATTGCGCGTAATATTCCGCTCGATCCAGAAAAATTTGATTGGAATGAATTTGTAAAGCGTGAACAGAAGCTTATGAAGTTTTACTCAAAACGAGATCGAGTGCTTACACGTATCGCTGATATTTTCTTTGGCATTGGTTTTACCTCCTCAATCATTGCACTGCTTGTTTCCCCGGTACTCTATAATATTGGTATCTTTGCACTTTACGTAGTACTACTCGTGATAAAAGAAACTGGTTTTAGACCAAAGAAACTTGGGTCAGTTACTGATAAGGTAAGTGGGAATCCGCTCTCATATGGCGTGGTTCGTATTTTCTCAAAATCACTTAACACACAACTCATGACACGTGTCCTCGATAAGAAAGGGCATTATTATGCACTTGTACCAAATGGCACTTACTACGTCTCTATTGATAGGAAAAACTCAGACCAAACATATACCACAGTCGCAACCTCGGAAGCATTTGAGGTAAACGAAGGTGTAATCAATCGACACTTCTTGGCCTAGCTCGTGAGTAAAAAGTAGTCTATACTCAGCGTTATATGACGCGTGACGCATGTAATAAAATTGAATTACCGAATAGTCCAGGGGTCTATTTTTTTCTCAAAGGAAAGACAATACTTTATATTGGTAAAGCGACATCGCTGAGAGATCGAGTGCGTAGCTATTTTGCGAAAGATATTATCGTAACCCGTGGACCTCATATTGTAGATATGGTTGTAGAGGCTGATAGTATACGGTTTGAAAAAACAGACACTGTTCTAGAAGCACTCATACTAGAAGCAAACCTCATTAAAAAACATTGGCCAAAATACAATACGAAGGAAAAAGATAATAAAAGTTTCCAATATGTTGTCATTACAAAAGAAGCATTTCCCAAAGTACTTATTGTCAGAGGGAGAGCGCTTACGATAAAAAGCCAGATAGCAAAAATTACCCCCGCGCACATCTTTGGACCGTACCCGTCAGGAGCTACTCTTCGTGATGCGTTGCGGATTATTCGAAAAATATTTCCCTATATTGATGAGCATTCGGCTAAGCGTGACAATTATGAATTTTATCGCCAGCTCGGTCTTTCTCCCGAGGTTGGCACTAGTGAGTTCCAAGAAGCGTATCAAGAAAACATAAAAAATTTGGTACTTTTTTTTCAAGGCAAAAAGAAAGAAATTGTTCGTAACCTGAAAAGAGAAATGAAAAAAGCAGCAAAAGAACTTATGTTCGAAAAAGCAGGAAAAATGAAGCATACACTTTTCTCGCTCACGCATATCAATGATATTGCGCTCATTAAAGATGACACCATACGAAATCCATGGTCCAGCCGTTTTCGTGTTGAAGCATTTGATGTCGCACATCTTTCAGGTAAAAACATGGTTGGCGTGATGACGGTAGTAGTTGACGGTGTCCTTGCAAAAGATGAGTATAAAAAATTTAATATTAAAACCCAAACAAAAAGTAACGATACGGGTGCGTTGGAAGAAGTTTTATTACGGAGGTTTCGACACGCCGAGTGGGGGATGCCTGACCTTGTTGTTGTGGATGGAAATAGGGCACAAATAAATGTTGCGCAAAAAATCCTCGATAGATATCAACTCGTAATTCCAATTGTTGCAGTCACCAAAGATTCTCGCCACAAACCCGAAAGAATAACGGGTAACATCGAGTATGCGAAAAGCCAAAAAAATGCGATTTTGCTTGCAAATAATGAAGCACATCGTTTTGCAATTTCATTCCATAAACACAAGAGATCTGCGACATTCCTCGATAAGTAAAATCCAATAAAAAGTGCTTTTTTGTCAACGTTTAATATTGTGTACATCTGGTATAATAGTTTCGTGAAAAGGAATTTTTTTGTCTCAACCATAATACTCTCAACAGTGTTGTTGAGTGTGTTTTTTTCTGTACCGCATACGACGTATGCTGCAAGCCTTTCTCGTGGTGCAGTGCTTGGTGCACTTACTGACACTTCTGTAAAAGTGTGGGTTCGTACAGATTCTGCAGGCACTTTTAAAATTGAGTACAAACTTTCTGCGGGTGCATATCCGGGCACGTATAGCTCGACCGCATCAACAAGTTCAGGTGCTGACTACACAAATGTAGTAACAATTTCTGGTTTGAGTGCAAATACTTCCTATGACTATCGGGTGTATGTTGATGATGTGCTTGCAGTTGGAACTGGTGCTAGTGGTACTTTTACAACAATGAAAACAGCCGGTACTGCATGTTCGTATAGGTTTTCTTTAACAGGAGACTTTGCATACGGGCAAGCACCATTTAGTCTTATGACAAGTGCTGCTGCAAAAACCCCGCTTTTCTCAGTCTTTCCTGGAGATCAAATCTACGGTCCAGCAACAATCACAAAATCTGTACTAGAAAGTTATTATCAAGACAACTGGAGTGTTGCAACCCTAAGATCATTTTTAAATACAATCCCTGGGTTTTTTATATGGGATGACCACGAATTACCAAATCCACCTTCAGGACAATCAAATAACTGGGATGGTGGAAAAGCAGGCGACTATAGTATTGCAAGAACGGTGTATGAAGAGTACCAAAACTCAGTAAATCCATCACCACTTGTTACGGGTGAGACATATTATAAATTCCAGGTTTGTGACACAAGTTTTTTTGTTGCGGATACGCGAAGTTATCGTAGTCCAAGCTATGCAACTGATAGTACCAATAATGATATGTTTGGTACTGCACAGCTCGAACATATAAAATCGTGGCTTTTGAACGACACAGGTACTATTAAGTTTCTTGTGTCACCTGAACCATGGCCAGACAATGTATCGAACGGTAACGATAGTTTTCGTGGGTATAACAATGAGCGACAAGAAATGTATACCTTCATAAAGCAGAATAATATTCGTAATGTTTTTATTCTGTCTGGAGACCAACATAACGAAGTGCTCTATAAAACCGACCTCTCAAACACTAACAAGTTGTATGAGTTCGGTGCGACACCAGTTGGTAGTGATGTGCAAACGACAAACGGCTCTTTGGCGGCCACAGGCACTGCATCAACAAAAGTTTGTATTAATAGTTCTCAGTCAAAACACTACGGTACTATTGATGTTGATACAACTACGAGCCCTGCGCAAGTTACCTTTAAGGCATACAATTCAAGTGATACAGTTCTTTGTAATCAGACAATCACTCTTTCAAATACGGGACCATCAACTCCAACAGTTGCATCAGCTGCTGATCAAACTTTTAATGTGAGTGGATCGTCAACGAGCATGAGTACGATGACCATAACAGACGCAGCAACTGCAACGATTACAGCTGCAAATGATATTCGTATTCGAATACCTACTACTGCAAATATGACATGGGATACTTCAGTAACTACTGCAACAATTGGTGGTGCTGCATCAGCAAAAGTTTCTGGTGCAAGTGTTACGTATGAGGATTCAAATAAAACAGCAGTTGTTAATGTTACGTCAAACTTTGCTGCAGGTGATGCAGTAACAATTTCTAGTCTAAAATTTACAAACTTTTCGGCTGCAACAGCGAAGACTAATCTTGGTGTGGATGTTACGAACGATGGTGGTGCTGACTCAACCGATTCAAAAACAATTGAAATAATCCCATCGTCAGGCGCGGCTGTTTATACTGCGAAAAACCATGCTTTTAATGTAAGTCAGGCAACGCAAGCAATTGATACAATTACAATTGTTGATGGATCTACTCCAGCTATCACGTCAGCAAATGATATTCGAGTAAAGATCCCTGCTTCTTTTAATATGGCATGGGATTCAAGTGATACTACTGCAACAATTGGTGGTGCTGCATCAGCAAAAGTTTCTACCACAGTAAGCTATGCTGATAGCGATAAGACACTTATTCTTGATGTAACAAGCAATTTTGCAGCAGGAGACTACATAACTATTTCAGGACTTTCACAAAAAAGTTTTACCAGTACTTCTTCATCTGCAAATATTGGAATCGATACAAACAACGATGGTTCAAATGATGCGACAGATCCAAAATCAATAAAAGAGGTTGGATCAACAACGAAGGTTTGGACTGCACTTGGAGGTAATAAACTTTGGTCAAATCCTCTTAACTGGAGTGGGCAGACAGTACCAGTCGCAGGCGATGCTGTGTTGTTTGATGGAACAAGCACTACAGATTGTATTGTAGATTATACGGCGAATAATCTTGCATCAATAACACTAGATTCACTGTACACCGGCACGGTTCGTTTTACGCCATATGCAGTTGAAGGAAATCTTGGGTCTCTGACCGTAACAAGTGCAATTACAGTAAATGGCGGCATTCTCTTATTTGAAGGTGACAGTCATGTTGATTCTGATTCAAGCACACCCGCAGTCAATGATGGTACTGGATACACGATTACTTCTCCATCAATTACCGTAGGTTCTGGCGGAAGAATTTCTGCAGATGCAGAAGGATTTGAACAAGGTGTTGGTCCAGGATTTGGTGGTGTTTCGGCGAACGTTGGTGGTACGGGCGGTTCTTATGGAGGTGTAGGTGGGTATCCAATGAGTTTTGGAGCTACACCAAGTAGTACCTATGGTTCAGCAACATCACCTCTCTCTCTTGGAAGTGGCGGAGGTTTTTCTGAAAGTATTAGTAATACGACAGCATCAAATGGTGCTGGTGGTGCGGGTGGTGGTGCACTCAAACTAAATGTGAGTGGAACACTTACTGTTGATGGAACACTTTCTGCGAATGGTGAAAATGCAGTTACTGGTACAAGTGGTAATAATCGTTACGGCGCAGGTTCAGGTGGAAGTATTTGGATTGCAGCAACAACAGTTTCTGGTTCAGGTACTATTTCTGCGAATGGTGGTACTACAAGTGGAACAGATACAGGTTCATCACATGCTGGTGGTACCGGTGGTGGAGGACGAATTAGTTTTGGAAGTTCGGGGTACTCTTTTTCAGGATCAGTTCAAGTGAATGGTGGTTCTGTGGCAACGACGTATGCATCTACGGGTACTGCTGGGCGTGCCGGAACAGTTTCGTTTCCTTCCGCAAAATTAAGCAACTTTACACTTTCAAACGCGCTAACACTTGGTAATGATATTTCATATACATTTGGTGATCTCACGATCGCGAGCGGTGGCACACTTACTTTCGATGGCAACCCGCTTACTGGTACTGGCGCTACAATTACTGCTTCAAATATTACTATTGATAGTGGTGGGACACTTTCTGTAAATGGAAAAGGCTACCATTCAGGTGATGCCAATGCATCAGGTTTGGGTACGGGCGGCACCTCATCTCGTGGCTCTGGTGGAGGGTATGGAGGTAGGGGTGGCGACACAGCAGCAACTTATGCGGGAACTGGTGGTGGAAAGTATGGCTCTGTGACTTCACCGGTGTCTCTCGGTTCTGGTGGTGCAAAAGTATCTTCTGACGGTGCAGGCGGTGGTGCACTTAAAATTAATCTATCAGGAACACTTACTGTGAATGGAACTTTTTCTGCTGATGGTAATGCTGCGGGAGCAAATGCTGCTGAGCGAGGTGCAGGTTCTGGTGGAAGTCTTTGGGTGAATGGCGGGACACTCGCCGGTTCTGGAACTATACGTGCAAATGGTGGTGCTGGTGGTACTGGTGGTGGTGCTGGTGGTGGAGGACGAATTTCGCTCGGCGTCACAAGTAACTCATTTACCGGTGTGTATCAGGTGAGTGGTGGTACTCGTGGATCGTCCTCTCATCCTGGCTATGCAGGTACTATTTCCTTTCCAACAGACACAGATCTTACTATTGGTGGTGCAATGACACTTGGTAATGATACGTCGTATACTTTTCATACAGTTACAATAAATAGTGGTGGAACACTTACAGTTGATATTGATCCAACAACAAATTCAAGTAGTGGAAGCGGTACTACTATTACTACTGGAAATCTTACTGTTGCGAGTGGGGGTACACTCACTGCGACTGGTATGGGACACACAGATACTTCAAGCCCTTCTGCAGCAAAAGGTTCTACAGGAACATCAAATCGTGTAGGTGGTGCAGGTCATGGTGGTGCCGGTGGTGCTGGTGCAGCTTCATTCGGAAGTCCTGCAGGAGGAAGTGCGTATGATTCTTCTTCAAACCCTGTAAATCCTGGCTCAAGTTGTTCTTCAGCAACAACGTGTGCAGCAGCACGAGGTGGTGGTGCTATGGTAGTGAATGTAAAAAATAATTTTGTTCACAACGGCACTGTTTCTGCAAATGCAACCACGAGTAGTTCAGCTTCAGGCGGCTCTATTAACTTTACAGTAAAAAATTGGTCTGGAACGACCGGTACTATGACAGCTACAGGTGGCTCGGTTACTACTGGTTCAGGTGGTGGTGGAGGAGGATTAATTAAAATAGATTATGTAAATAAAACATACTCAGGTACTGCACCTTCTGCTGCCGGGGGAACTTCTACTGGTGGTACTCCGGGTGCAAGCGGTTCTGCAGGTGTAGTAACACAAAATGCTGTGACAGATACGACCGCGCCAAGTATTTCCTCTGTAACATCAAGTAGTATTACTGCAACAGGTGCGACAATTACATGGCTTACTGACGAACAAGGTTCTTCTATTGTTGATTATGGTACTACTGGGTCATATGGAACTTCGACAACTGAAACAGATACAGGTACTCGAGTGTTGTCTCATAGTGTTGCTTTGACTGGCCTTTCTGGTGGCACTACGTACCATTTTAGAGTTCGTTCAAAAGATGACGCGGGAACACCAAACGAAGGTACTTCAAGTGATTACACATTTACAACTACCGCAGCGCCAGACACTACTGCACCAAGTATTTCAAACATTGTTTCTACTCCAACCTATAACTCTGTACAAATCACGTGGGACACCGATGAAGCAGCATCAAGCTATGTCGACTACGGTACCACCGCTTCTTATGGAACCACTACGAGTGAAGCAGACACTTCGCCTCGTGTGACTTCACACTCAGTTACTATCTC
>CALRHK010000005.1:16827-17285 GCA_943359475.1 Candidatus Nomurabacteria bacterium | reverse complement strand
TCTCAAACAACCTACCACTTCCGAGTAAAATCAAACGACGCATCAAGTAACCTTGCAACCGGAAGTGATGGAACATTTACTACAACCGATGTAACTGCGCCGACTATTTCAAATATTATTACGTATCCAACACACAACTCTGTACAAATTCTTTGGGATACAAATGAAGCATCCTCAAGTTATATTAATTACGGCACCACAGCATCGTACGGTACCACTACAAGTGAAGCAGACACATCTCCACGCGTCACATCTCACTCGGTCACGATCTCTAGTTTGTCTCCGTCAACCACATACCACTTCCGTCTCAATTCCAAAGATAGCTCGGCAAATTTAGGACAATCAACCGATCAAACATTTACTACAGATGCTACGCCAGACACAACTCCACCGGTCATTTCAAACATTGTGGCAACACCTTCATATAATTCAGTGGTAATCACGTGGGACACTGATGA
>CALRHK010000005.1:0-16817 GCA_943359475.1 Candidatus Nomurabacteria bacterium | reverse complement strand
CCACCGGTCATTTCAAACATTGTGGCAACACCTTCATATAATTCAGTGGTAATCACGTGGGACACTGATGAAGCATCATCAAGCTACATTAACTATGGTCCAACTTCTTCTTACGGTACCACTACAAGCGAAATAGACACGTCACCACGCGTGACTTCACACTCAGTTACGATCTCAGGACTTTCTGCAGCAACTACATACCACTTCCGTCTCAATTCAAAAGATGCAGCTACAAATCTTGTACAATCGACGAATCAATTTTTTTCTACAACCGATGTCCCAGATACCACTGCCCCTGCAATTACTAATATTATTGCAACCCCAACGCATAATTCAGTACAAATTACCTGGGATACCGACGAACTTTCTTCGAGCTATGTTAACTACGGTACGACAGCCTCATATGGTACTACTACAAGCGAGACAGATACGTCACCCCAAGTCACAAGTCACTCGGTGACTATCTCAGGACTTTCTGCAGCAACCACGTACCACTTCCGTCTTAACTCTAGAGATACAGCAACAAACGTTGGACAGTCTACCGATCAAACCTTTGCAACGAGTGCAACCCCAGACACAACTTCACCTGTCATTTCAAATATTGTGGTAGTTCCAACCAATACTTCAGTACAAATCACCTGGGATACCGACGAGATTGCTTCGACGTATGTTGATTATGGAACCACAGCCTCATATGGTACCACTACAAGCGAGACAGATACGTCACCGCGTGTATTGAGTCATGATGTGACTATCTCAGGACTTTCTGCAGCAACCACGTACCACTTCCGTCTTAACTCTAAAGATGGTTCTACTAATTTAGGACAATCAACCGATCAAACATTTTCAACTGTCTCAGGCTCTGACGTTACTCCACCTGTCATCTCTAATATCGTAGTATCTCCAAGTCGTAATTTGTTTGTTGTTACTTGGAATACTGATGAAATTGCTTCATCGTGGATAGACTATGGTACAACTGTTTCGTACGATAATTCTACAAGTGAGATAGACACATCACCTAGAGTTACCAGTCATAGTGTTAGGGTTACCGGTCTTATACAAGGAACAACGTATCATTTCCGTGTTCGATCAACAGACGCATCAAATAATAGTGTTGCTGGGAGTGACAATGTTGTCACAACTGATAATGTTTCTGGTGGTACCATCTATATCCTTAAGCCAGTTGATACTGTGGTAACTACTAGTACTGGGGGAGTTTCTCAAATAACAACAGGATCTTCATCACAAATACCAATACAACCGTCACAAGGTGGAAAAACAACAAATGTTTTGTTTATCAAAACATTAAAAACTGGAACAATAAATAATGAAGTGCTTCTTTTACAAAAGGCACTCAATAAACTCGGTTTCTTGGTTGCAAAAAAGGGGCCAGGTTCTCCGGGTAAAGAAACAAATAAATTTGGTTCAGCAACCCGTGCTGCCCTTATCCGATTCCAAAACGCGCATAAAAAGGAGATTCTTACACCTTCAAAACTAAAAGTCGGAAACGGTGTTGTTGGTCCAGCAACTCGAAAGTATCTGAATTCACTTAAAGAACTACAGAGCCTCTAGATACTATTTATTGATGATAGTAAATAGCGTATACTGAAAGTATGAGTACTCGCATTGGTGTTATCCGTGGTGGTATTTCACCACAGTATCATGTCTCACTTGCTACAGGTGGCGCGGTTATTGAAGCGCTTAAAAAGTGTGGTCTTACGCCTATCGATATATTAGTGACTCGTGATGGTGAGTGGCATATCGGAGGACTACCGGTAAAACCCGAAGAAATTGCCTTAAAAGTAGATTGTATCTGGAATGCACTTCACGGGGAACTCGGCGAAGATGGAAGCGTGCAAGAATTTCTCGATGCATATGCAATTCCCTATGTTGGTTCAAAAAAGGAAGCGAGTGAGCTTTTTCACAACAAAATTCGTGCTAAAGAAATTTTCAAAAAATTTGATATTAAAACGCCCACGTATGAATATGTACCCGCATACAACGATACTGTTTTTGGTGGTAGTGTAGAAGAATATGCAGAGAGAACTGCGCGTCGTGTGTGGCAGAGTTTTTCTCCTCCTTGGGTGCTCAAGCCACTCTCGAGCGGTTCTTCGCTTGGTGTCTTTATTGCAAAGACATTTGAAGAACTTTTGATAGCTCTTACGCGCGCACTTACAGAAGACGAAGGGGACTGGATTGTAGAGGAGTTTATAGATGGCAAAGAAATTAATTTGGGGATCATTGAGGGGTTTCGTGGTACACCACACTACACACTTATTCCAAAAATTGTTCAAAAAAAGGGTCAAATACTTACTCATGATGAATTACTATCAGGAAGCTATAAACATACACCACTCTCACGAAATGACTCACATCTTAAAAAAGAACTTTCAGAAAAATTGTCTCGTCTTTTTGAATGGGCTGGTTTGCGTCATTATGTGACTGCAAATTTTATTGCATCACCACGAGGACTCTATATTCTGGAGATCGATACGCTTCCAGCACTCCACCCAGAAGCTCCTTTTATGAGGGGTCTTGAGGATAGTGGGGCACAAATGGCTGAATTTGTAAGGCATATTGTTGATGTTGCACAAAGTAAAAAATAAGGTAAAATGCAACTACCGTAGAGATACGGTTTTTGGGCCCTTAGCTTAGTTGGTAGAGCGCTGCTTTTGCAAAGCAGAGGTCAGGAGTTCGAATCTCCTAGGGTCCACCATAAGAAAACCGGACAATGTCCGGTTTTTAATTTTACAGAGGTTCCCATGAATGAAGACGCTTAGTTTTGTTTCTCCCACATCGGGTAAGGAATTTGCCTGATATTTTATCGAAACGTAGGATGTACGGTCCACGATTTGGATCAGATTTGTAGTAAACCCTTACAAAACCACTTACAGGAGGAAGGTTTGGTAGTATGTTTTTCATTTTTTATAAAGAGGATACATCAAATGGTCATGATTGGGAAGTTGCCTTGACAGGTTTTTATTAGAAGGTACTATGCTACTAATGTTCATCTAAAAACTAATCGTATGTTCTCACTAAAAACCCCGAAAGTAGGAAGTATTTTAGTTGCAAACCCATTTCTAATGGATGCGTATTATAAAAGATCTGTTGTCTTGCTCGGAGAGCATTCAGATGAAGGAACAGTAGGTTTTATTCTCAATAAACCGACCGATCTGATCATCAACGATGCTCTGGAAGATTTTCCAGAAATTGATACACCGCTCTATTTTGGTGGCCCTGTGCAGACTGACACAATTCACTTCCTCCATAATTATGCACAACTCGAAAATTGTAAAAAAATACGAGAAGGAATTTATTGGGGAGGAAACCTTGAGCAATTGAAGATAATGATAGAAACTCATCAGGTTGCCAAAAACAAAATCCGCTTCTTCGCTGGTTATGGTGGATGGGAGGAAGATCAGCTTCAGGGAGAGATTGATAGTAATATGGCATGGCTTCTTTATGACGGAGTATTGAAAAACCCACTTGAACAGCCCGACGAGGAATTGTGGCAAATTGTTTTAAAAAGAATGGGTAGTAAGTATGCAATTCTTGCCAATTTTCCCGAAGATCCATCACTTAATTAAAATGTTTATTTGTACCAAACCGTCCTCGGGGCGGTTTTTTTATTTATACACCCACGAGGGCTTTGTTACATTAATTTGTGCGATATAATGAATATGTTATATGGATGAAAATCGCATTACGTACTTTGCAGAAACCGACTATCGCAATTCTCGGCAAAAATTTGGCATAAAAGCCAAAGATCGTACTCGCCATGTCTACGTGATTGGTAAGACGGGTATGGGTAAATCTACCGTGCTTGAAAATATGGCTATCCAAGACATTCAAAATGGTGAAGGTCTTGCGTTTCTTGATCCGCACGGTGGTACAGCAGAAAAACTTCTCGAATATGTGCCAGAAGATCGCATCAAGGACGTGATTTATTTCGCGCCATTTGATATCGAGTATCCAATTTCTTTTAACGTAATGGAAGATGTCGGTGCAGATAAGCGCCACCTTGTTGCCTCAGGGCTCATGAGTTCGTTTAAAAAGATTTGGGCCGACGCCTGGAGTGCCCGAATGGAGTACATTCTTAACAACACAATTCTTGCACTTCTTGAGTATCCGGGTGCAACACTTCTAGGAGTGAATCGTATGCTGGCTGATAAAGAGTTTCGAAAGAAGGTTGTAGAGAATATTTCGGATCCTTCAGTAAAATCATTCTGGGTTGACGAATTTGCAAAATATACTGACCGATTTGCTGCCGAGGCCACCCCGGCGATTCAAAATAAGGTTGGTCAATTTACTGCAAATCCATTGATACGCAACATCATCGGGCAGTCAAAGTCATCTTTTGATATCCGTAGTGCTATGGATAATAAAAAGATTCTTATCGTGAATCTTTCAAAGGGTCGCGTGGGTGAGCAAAACGCCAATTTGTTGGGTGCAATGTTGATTACGAAGATTTATCTCGGTGCAATGTCTCGTGCTGACTTGTCTTCTGACTCTCTTGCAACGAAACCAAATTTTTACCTCTACGTAGATGAATTCCAATCATTTGCTTCAGATTCTTTTGCAGACATTCTCTCTGAGGCACGAAAGTATAAACTCAATCTTACTATTGCTCACCAATATGTAGAACAAATGTCCGAAGCTGTACGTGCGGCAGTTTTTGGTAACGTTGGCACGATGGTGGTCTTCCGTGTTGGATCATATGATGCACAAATTTTTGAAAAAGAATTTGCACCACAATTTATTGCGGATGATATTGTTAATCTCGGTCAATATCAAATGTATCTTCGTCTGATGATTGATGGCGTTGGTTCAAAACCATTTTCAGCGCGAGGTATGGCTCCAATTCCGCGCCCGGAGTATATGCAGGTGGACAAGATTATTGAATCTTCGCGCAACAATAACGCACGACCACGCAAGGTGGTTGAAGAAGAAATTCTCAAATGGCACGAGCCACTTATTGATGAAAAAAAGGCTGAACGGATCAGAAAATACGCCGAAGAAAATCCAGGGTCCACACAAACCGAAACCCATAAAACTGTTGCACACACTACAGTCTCACCGCCACGAGTGGCGCCTCCAGCAGTTCAAACACCTTTCAAGGCGCAGTTTACTAAAATTGCTCCACCACCACGAGAACATGTTTCACAAAAATTTGAGCGTCAACCACGACACGATTTTGTGGAGCGGTCAGCGAAGACTACTGTACAACACCAGGCACCACATGCGCATAAGAATGTTAGTACAACATCACCGATAACAAAAACCGAAATGGGCTCAGGTAAACCTGAAGGTAAGAAAACAAGTTTGGGTGACATTCTATCAAAGATTGATACAGAAGAACGTGTGCAACAAAAAATAGTTCCACCACCTGCTGCAGAAAAAATTGTCCCTCCAGTTTCTCTCGCTACATTGCGTTCAAAAGATGAGAAAGGTCCAACCCCGAATAAGCTCTCAATGTTAAAAAATGTGCTTGAGAAACTCAATAAAGATGCTGAACACAAAAAATCTCATTCAGATCATTCCCAGAACGAGACAAACGCAAAGATAGAGTCTGTGCCACAAAGCGGAAACAAGAAGGATCTAAATGAAAAAAAGAGTGAAGAGGTAGTATCGCATAAAAAAGTTGTTCGCGAGGTACCTGAAGATGTTTTAAAAAAAATTCTTGAATAACGTATCTTTTCTTCCATATGAACCGTCTGCGATTCGGCATATGTATAGTATTAAGTTTCATTGCGTATCATGCACACGCAGGTTTGGTTATTAGTGAAATTATGTACGATGTTTCTGGGACAGATACTGATCGTGAGTGGATTGAAGTTCAAAATACGGGTACGGATAGCATCTCGCTCACAAACTATAAACTCTATGAAGCAAATACGAACCATAGTCTTGTGGAGTATCAGGGTGGTGTAACTCTTGCACCCAGTGCATACGCAATAATCGCAGATTCTCCATCAAAATTTCTTGCTGATTGGCCAGGATTCTCAGGTGTTCTTGTAGATGCAAGTTTTTCACTTTCAAATGAGCAGGGTGAAGTACTTGCTCTCAAGGATAGTACAAATAGTGTTATAGATACTGTGACGTACACACCATCGCTTGGAGCTGCCGGTGACGGTAATTCATTACAAAAAATCACCGAAGGGTGGATTGCCGCTACCCCTACACCAGGAGCAGTAAATAGTAGTGAAACTACCTATGTGGATACTGCGACGACCGAAAATCCACAAAGCGATGAAAAAGCAACTTCTACGCCTCAAAAAATTACAGCTTCAATTTCTGTACCTACAACCGTGCAGGCACTTGCTACTACCGAATTTCGTGCAACACTTTTGGATACTGACGGCAGTCCTCTCGTGCGAGGATATTTTTTATGGAATTTTGGTGACGGGGCAACATACGACGAAATACAAAAAAGTGAAACAGTAACACATCAGTATAAATATCCGGGTGATTATACAGTATCACTAGCATACTATCGATCACGTTACCTGGCGAAGCCAGAAATAACTACCAAAGCCTCAGTTATGGTTATTCCAGTAGGAGTGGTAATTACAGAAGTAAATAGTGAGGGGGCCATTGCGCTTGCTAATAAATCTAAAGTAGATACAGATATATCGGGATGGGAGCTCGTCACCGAAAAGGGTAATTTTATATTTCCTCAAAATAGTTTTTTACCAGCAGGGAAACGAATATATATTCCATCAGAAATAACACATTTTGAAGTAGGGTTGCTGTGGGTCGAACTCCGATTTCCAAATAGAGCGCTCGTATCAGTTTATGGAAATAAAAATACGCTGCCCATAATAAGTGAAGCCAAGATAGTATCTCCGTTGCAATATCCTGAAAAAGTACTAAACACACGAGGTGTAGAGCAAACCCCCTTGGTGTATGCAAATGACAAGACTATGGATAGTACTATAACGACAGATGTTGTAGTGCCATTTGGCGCTACCTCTCAAACAAAAAGCCACCGTACACTTTTTGCATATGGTGGTTTAGGTATTATTGTTGTTGGCGCAGCCTCTCTAATCGTCTATTTACGAAAAAAGCAAAAACAAGACGTCTTTGCACCTGAAGATGAGTTTGAAATCGTTGAATAACTATCTCACTACAGATTCCACTCTAATTTTGACTTCGATTGTTTTTTCGGCTACTACAATGATTTTCTTTGGTAAGTCTTTACTCGTATCAACACCATTCTTTTTCATATCAAGCACATAGGTACCTTCGGGTACGGTTGCAGTAAAACCACCATCTTTATCAAGAATAATTTCAGCAGTAACTTTTTTATCTTCGCCGTAGAGGATAAGTGTGCGTGCAACAAGAACATCGTTAAGGTTTGCGCATGCGATTTCTTTTATACCGATACATTTTGTCACCTCAACTTTTCCTGAGATAATCCCTGTCTTTGCTTCTTGTTCAGGAATCGTTTCAGGTGGTGTTTCTGTAGTTGGCTGGGTAGACGTTGCTTCCTTACTTTCAGGTGTATTTTTGGAATCTTGATTTTCACTCGAGCTCTCTTCTTCATTCGGGGTGCTGGTGTTTGCATCAGTAAAAACTTTTGCTTGGGCACTTATCTTTTCTGCAAGCTTCATTTCGATTGAAGCTTGACTTTCAATCTCAAGACTCATTGCTTGACCTTCGTCTGTTTTAGTAAAGGCAGTAGAGGTTGCGGTATCAACGCTTTCAGTAGGAGTTGTGGCATCACTTGTTGTGGTTGCAGGAGTTCCGGTTGCTATAAGCATTGTTGTTGCCATCATTGGTGCGGTTGTTTTAAGTTGTGCTGTAGTTGTAGCTGTTTGTGTTAGTGCGGCTACTTGGCTATAGCTTTCAAGTTCTGGAACAATCTTTTGGGTTACTTTTGCAGCAACTGCATGATTACCAGCCTTTTTGAGTTTTTTGATTGAATTTGCAAGCTGTTTTGACTGTGCAACAAACGCCTTTTCTGCGATTGCTGCGCGTTCTTTGGTGAGCTTGTTTTCAACTTTGAGTGTATTGATTTCTTCAAGTCGTTTTTCTACAAGAGTCTCATTCCAATACGCTTCCGCGGTCGTGCTGTACATGAATGCACCTTTTACATTTTCATTTACATTGAGTTTAACAGGGTAGAGTGCATCACCAGGAAGCGAAAGTTCTGCAGCATAAGTAAGACCACTTCCTCCTACAATAACGAGGAGCAGGGCAAGAGAGACCATTTTGCGTGAGAAGAATGAAAATGAGAGATAAGGAGATGGTGTTTTTGTATAGTAGGGTGAAGGTGTTTGTGTGAGAGGCCCAACAAGGTGCTCCAAATGACCACGAATTCGCAAGTGCTCATCTTGGTGTAATTGTATTTTTTTTAGTTGATTGAAAAATTTATTCATAGTTTGCGTCTCTCAGTAATTCTTTAAGCTTCTGTATGCCACGGTGAATTCGTACCGATACATTGTTTTCTGATTCACCCAAAATTGCAGCAATTTCTCCTACCGAAAGTTCGTCGACATACCTCATAATTACGGCATCGCGATATTTTTCATCGAGCGTGCGTGCGATTTTGATTACTGCCTCACCGTCAATTTTAGCTTCAAGTGTGGCATGGCTATTTTCGCCGTAATCAAACCCATCTTCCATAAGGCTATCCAGTGACGTCTCTTTCTTCTTTCGATACTCGTCAATCACTAGATTGTGTGCGATTCGATAGAGAAGTGATTTTATATTGCCAATTTCTTCTCCTCGGACTATGTATTCCCATGCACGAGTGAATGTTTCTTGTACTAAATCTACCGCTTTGTCGCGAGGTGAAATTTTAAGCACAATATATCGAAACAATGCATCGTGAAGGTCATCATATGCCTTGAGAAATTGATTCTTTTGGGCTTCGGAAATATCGTTCATATAGTATGACGGAGGTAACCCTGCCGTCTTACACTATTGTACCTATAGTCGGCCGATAAAAAAAGCCCATAAAACAAAGTGTTTTCCACTATCTAAAATAAGCTTGAAATTGCTACAATTATGAATAATGGCTCAAAAAAAAGAAAATAAGAAGATTTTGATTATTGGGGGTGGTTTTGGTGGTATAGAAACAGCCCTCCGACTTAATGCGATTCTTCCTTATGGCCGTACTGAGGTAATACTTTTGTCTGATAAGCACCATTTTGAGTACACACCTGCGCTCTATAGGGTTGTTACGGGCAAATCACCACTTGAAGTATGCGTACCGCTCAAAGACATTTTTGACGGAACAAGAATTAAAGTCGTTACAGATGTAGTCTCTGAGATTGACCTTAAAAACAGCGTTGTTATTGGTACAAAAAAAACAAAGTACCAGTATGACTACCTAATTGTTGCGCTAGGAAGCGAATCAGCATTTTTTGGAATTCCCGGCTTAGAAAAAAATGCATTTGGGTTCAAGAATATTACACAAGCACTCAAACTCAAGGAGCATCTCCATACAATTGTTGAGGAACATGTTCATATGCCAAAAAACGAAACAAATAAGGCATTGCATGTTGATATTGTTGGTGCAGGTCCTGCGGGGGTGGAGTTGGCGGGAGAGCTCTCGTTGTATGCCAAAACGCTTGCAGAACACCATAAAGTAAATCCTTCAGAAATTAAGATTGATCTCATAGAAGCAAGTCCACGTTTGGTACCAATGATGCCAGAAAGTGTTTCTCAAAAAATCTCATTGCGTCTAAAAGATCTCGGAGTACACCTTATGGTACAAACAAAAGTTCAGTCTACGGATGGAAACATTATTGCATTTGAGAATGGCTCGATGTCATCCCAGACTTTGATCTGGACTGCAGGAGTAAAACCGCATCATTTATATAAAGATACTGTTGGTTGGGAAGTAGCAAAAAATGGGCGAATTATTGTAGACGAATTTTTGCGCGCGAAGGGTTATCTCAATGTATTTGTTATTGGTGATGGTGCTGAGACGCGATTTTCAGGCACGGCACAAACCGCACTGCATGATGCATCGTATGTTGCACGGACAATTAAAAAAATTGAACAAACAGGGAAACCACACCTGCCGTATTATCCTGCACAGTCAGCATATATTTTACCGGTCGGTCCTGGTTGGGCACTTTTTACCTATAAAAATTTTTCAATTTCTGGAAGAATCGTCTGGTGGATGCGTGAGCTTGTTGAATTGCGTTTCTTCCTTTCGATACTACCAATTGCAAAAGCATGGCGTGCATGGAGAAGTGGCATGACGCTTTCTGAAGATTGTCCTACTTGCGAAAGTGGGAGCAACAACGCATAATTGCGAAATGAACAAAAATACTTCCTGGGAAAACGTTGCTACATGGTACGACGAGTTGCTTTCGAACAAAGATACTTACCAAGAGAAGGTGCTACTCCCAAACCTGCTTCGATTGGTTGGTGATATACGTGGAAAGAAGGTTGTCGATATTGCCTGCGGGCAAGGGTATTTTACCCGAGCACTTTTTTCTGCTGGAGCGCTCGTTTCTGGTGTCGATGCATCAAAGTCATTGATTGCTTTCGCAAGAAAGAAAGGTCCGAAGGGTATCACCTATTATGAATCGAATGCAGATCGATTAATCTTTTTTCCACCCGAGACAGTTGATATTGCAACATGTGTCCTTGCGATTCAAAATATTGAAAATCTAGGAGGAACACTGAAAGAGATCGCAAAAATTTTAAAAAAGGGAGGTGTGTGTTATCTCATTATAAATCATCCAGCGTTTCGAATTCCAAAGGAAAGCGCATGGGCGTATGATGAACAGAAAAAAGTGCAGTATCGTCGGATTGAAAGCTATCTTTCGCAGCAAAAAAATAAGATTGATATGACCCCGGGAACAAGCGACATTAAGAAAAAAGAATTCACGACGTCTTTTCACCGTAGTCTACAGGATTATTTCAAGACATTTGCAAAAGCTGGTCTTGCGGTGACACGACTTGAGGAATGGATTTCGCACAGAGTAAGCGAAAAAGGTCCTCGTCAAAAAGCTGAAGACAAAGCACGTAAGGAGTTCCCGCTTTTTATGGCGCTTGAACTTAAGAAGCAGTAGTTTCTGATTTTATTTTTTTGAGTATCGCGGGTATTTTTGCAAAATCTTCTTTGAGGGTACTGCGCATGCCACCATTATAGAGTGCAGCAGCAGGGTGGTAGAGTGCAAGAAAATGTTGTCGGCCAAGTCCTGGCCAAGTACGAATAAGTAGTTTGCCATGGACAGCAGAAATCTTTTCGAGTGGAAAAAAGTGATTCATCGAATGTCGTCCCAAAAATGCAATAAGTTTTGGTTTAATGAGTGAGAGTTCTTCGGTTAACCACTCTTTACACGCGTCAATTTCTTCTGGAAGGGGATCACGATTGTTGGGTGGGCGATATTTCACAATATTGGTAATATAGATGTCTTCGCGCTTTAAACCAATATCATCAAGCATTTCACCGAGGAATTTCCCTGCAGCGCCAACAAAAGGTCGACCAAGGAGATCTTCATTTTTACCTGGCGCTTCACCTATAAATACAATATCTGCTTGAGGGTTTCCGTCACCAACAACAGCTTGTGTCGCTCCTTCCTTGAGCGTACAGGTACATTCTCGCACCCACTTTTCATGGAGCGCTTTGAGTGCTTCTGGGGAATTCATGATACTAGTATAACAAAAGGCGTCTCTTATAGGGCGGTTGTCAAATAAAAAAGCCCAATACACGGATTGTGTAAAGGGGCTTTGGTACTACCATATGCGGGACATTTTTCACGTCGGGATGCTCTGCATCCAGAAAGAAAAAGAAGGCCAACAAATAGGCCAATGAGCACAAGACCTGTTTTTTTCATACGATCATTTTTTGATAGTGTACCACAGCTACGAGCACTATTTGAAAGCAAAACTTTTTTTGCTATAGTTTCCGTATGTTTAAAGAATTTTTATTGAAACAAATGTTGAAGCGTCAGCTCAAGGGTGTACCGCAAGCTGAGCAGGATAGAATTATTACTATCGTTACCAAAAACCCAGAACTATTTCAAAAGATTGCTACTGAGGCACAAGAACACGTGAAAGGTGGAATGGAACAAATGGCTGCGATGCAAAAAGTAATGATGAAATATAAATCTGAACTTGAAAAAGTGATGAAATAAAAACAGCCCCTTGTGGGGGCTGTTTTTTGACATAATGCCAAAGTTTAGATTGCGCTCCGTATAAGGAGTACGGTGCCTGACTTTTTCTTCTTGTATTTTCCTGCTTCAAAGGCAGAAACAATTTTTTCTGCAAGGAGGCGCTGCTTTTTCGGAAGTTCTTCCTCTGTGCGTTTCCACTCATGAAGGCATTTTTGATAGAACTCCATACTATGGAAAGTACGCTTTTCGCTCAGAAGCTCTCCGGTTTTAGGATCCATAAAAAAATACAAATGACCATTTTTTGTCTTGGCCTTGATAAAGTAGTTTCCCACTTCTGTAGGGAAATACAACATTTCGTTTTGTAGCATGGTATGGTTTTTGGTTAGAACAATGTGAAGTTGGGCATATAGTACTACATTTATAAGTATTTGTCAACATAACCAAAATAGTGATATACTGTCGAGCATATGTCACTTAGTATAGGTATTGTTGGGCTCCCAAATGTTGGTAAATCGACGCTTTTTAATGCGCTCACCAAAAAAGGCGTGCCTGCAGAAAATTATCCATTTTGCACGATTGACCCATCTGTCGGTATCGTTGCAGTGCCAGATGCGCGACTTGGTATTCTTTCTACTTTTTCAAAATCTGCAAAAACAATTCCCGCTGCGATTGAATTTGTTGATATTGCAGGATTAGTTGCAGGTGCTTCAAAGGGTGAAGGACTTGGTAATAAATTTCTCGCAAATATTCGCGAGACAGATGCCATTTTTGAAATGGTGCGTATTTTTCCACTCAAAAACGAAAAGGGTGTTGATGTCATGCATGTCTATGGAGACATAGATCCATTGAGAGATATTAAAGTTATCAATATGGAACTCATTCTCGCAGACCTCGAGACGGTATCAAAGCGTCTTTCAAATATTGCACGTGATGTGAAGCGTGGCGACAAAGAATTCATACTTGAACATTCTGCGCTTGAGAAAGTACTCGTGGCGCTTGAAGCGGAGCACATGGCGCACACAGTGTCGCTCGATGAAAAAGAATTACTAAAGGTAAAGCAATTGGGACTACTTACAACCAAGCCGATTCTCTATGGGCTCAATAAACGTGCTGGTGCAAAAAATCTTGACGAGACTAACCCTGAGGTATTCAAGGAACTCACTGACTACATTCTCTCTACGGGCGCTCGTTATGTAGTTCTTGATGCGAAAATCGAAGAGGAACTCAAGGAGTTTGAAGGAGAGGAGAAGAGTACTTTTCGTAAAGAAATGGGTGGGGTGCATGACGGTATTGATGTCTTGATTCAGGAAGCGTATGAACTTCTTGGCCTTGAAACATATTTCACTACAGGAGAAGATGAGACTCGCGCATGGACAATAAAAAAGGGAAGCACGGCGCCAGTTGCAGGAATGGCAATCCATACTGATTTTAAAGATAAATTTATTCGAGCTGAAATAGTATTTTGGAAAGATTTAATAGACGCTGGTTCATATGCTGATGCTCGAGCAAAAGGAAAAGTTCGTATCGAAGGAAAAGAATATATTGTGAAAGATGGGGATGTCGTAGAGTTCAAAATCTAGCAAGATTTTGAACCGAGATCCTGAGATCTTATGGCAAGTGTGAATCAATATGTAAGTAGGGTTCATGTTGCAAACTTACTTGAGCGGAGTATGATACAAAGAAAAGAAAGCGTATGCTCAATAGTAATTTACGTCCATCAACTGCAAAAGTCGCAACCCGTTCTGCTCGGACCAGAAATCAAGTCAAAAAACCACGAGCAAAAAATTTTCAGGAAGGGAAAGACATTGTCGATTCCCTTCAACGAAATCGTAAGGAGGAATGAACTTGGGGGTAGGTTCTCTTTCTTACAAAGGCAGTCCACAGTGGGCTGCTTTTTTTTATTTCTCCTTATTTTTGAGAGCTTCAACGTCCTTTGCGAGAGATTCAAGCACGTGTTGAATTTTTTCAAGAATCTCTGGATGAGGCTCTTTGTGATGGGGGATTTTTTCTTCCTCAATTTCCTCAACGTCTTCTTGGATTTCATCCACGTCCTCTTGAATTTCGTCGACATCTTTCTGAATTTCATCGACATCTTTTTCAATCTCTTCAATATCTTCAGCGATGTCCTCAACATTTTCTTGGATATCTTCAATGTCTTCAGAAACTTCTTCAAGTTCTTCGGTATGACGGTTGACGGTCATTTGGATGAAAATTGAAAGGTAAATTGCCTCGAGAGAAACGATCGTGGTGAGCACGAGGAGTACTTTGTCGATACCAACACCCCACAGTGGAAGTGCAAGCATAATTGCAAAAAAGATAGTATGGAGAATGACCGACCAGGGCGAACCAATCCAACGTGTTGCACGTGTGGATGCGGTTTCAATTTTTGCTTTGCTTTTTTTGAGTCGTTCCTTCATATTTTCACCATACTACATAAGGTGCTCCTAAGTCAAAAAAACCTTTTAAAATAAGTGGAAAAGTGAAATATTTTACATCGTAGTTTGGTGGTATAATAGGCATATGGAACCAATTACAACGACAGGTGGGGCGCCTCGTAAAATAACGCCCAAGTTTTTCTTCTTATCACTCGGTGTCTTGGTGTCACTCATTACGTCGGTGACGGCATTTTTGAATCTTGCGTTTGCGATTCTTGATTTTAAGTACCCAGACGTACTTAATGCAACATACCAGTATGGATACAATTCATTAAATTACAGTGGCGCGCGCAGTTATATCGCAATCCTTGTGATTTTCTTGCCAATTTTCTTGGTACTTGTACGCTATTGGAAAAAGACAGTACTCGGGAGTCTTGGTGTTATTGATGAGGCAATACGCAAGTGGATGTTGTACTTGATCATATTCCTCTCAGTACTTGTTGCAGCCGTTGATTTGGTTACACTCGTGCAATACTTTGTTGGAGGTGAAATTACTACACGCTTTATTATTAAAGTAATAGTGACCCTCTTTGTTGCGTTCTGTACAGGGATTTACTACCTTAATGAAATCAAAACAACAAAGTGGAAAAAAAGTATTGATATGCTCGTACCATGGGCTGCGGTAATCGTACCGCTCGCACTCATCGTTTGGAGTTTCAGCATTATCGGTACTCCAGGACAGCAACGTCTCTGGAGGCTCGATGATAAGCGAGTGTCAGACATGCAAAACATTCAAGGGCAGGTGATTAACTATTGGCAACAAAAACAAAAATTACCTACTACGCTTGAGGAACTCGCAAACCCAACGACATACTTCAGTATCCCTGTTGATCCAGAATTCCAAAAAGGTAAGACATATACTTACAAGGTGACTGGCGATCTTTCGTTTGAGCTTTGTGCAACTTTTTCAGCAAAAATGCCACAAGGATGGAATGAATACAAATATGGTGGTGTTATGCCAATGTATGAAATGGGAAGTGGTGTTGCGACAGATGTTGCGTACCCTTATCCAGGCTACGGAAGCAATCAGTCGTGGGATCATGACGCAGGTGAAAAATGTTTTGCTCGAACAATCGACAAAGATCTCTATCCTCCGTACCCAAAACCACTTAGTCAGTAAAGAAAAGAAAAAATCCGCAGTATGCGGATTTTTTTATCGTTAGCTCCGGGGTCCATTCCATGGAAACACAATCGGTTCAGTTGGTGGCCAACTTTGTGCGCGTGCGATTTGTGACCGTAGTCTACGTATAAACTCGCTCCGTTTCCGGAAGGATTTCCTTATTTTCCGTGACGTTAGATCACAGTCGATAGAAAAGGTGTCTGGATTTACGATAATATCTGAGAGGTTTGTCTTCGGCATAACCGATATTTTTTCTAATAAAATGCTATCACTTTTTTACTAAAAATGCTATTATTTAAAGCGTTTATGGAGAACTACGATCACAAGCAAATCGAACACAAATGGCAGAAAGAGTGGGAAAATGCCGAAATATATAAAGTCAGAGATGAGGTGGATGGGAAAGAAAATTACTATACACTCGTAGAATTCTCATATCCTTCAGGTAATCTCCATGTTGGACACTGGTATGCTTTTTCAGTACCAGATATTTTTGCGCGTTATAAACGAATGCAAGGATTTAATGTGCTCTATCCGATGGGATTTGATGCGTTTGGTTTGCCTGCAGAAAATGCAGCGATAAAACTCGGTGCTGATCCAAAAGTCTGGACATATGATCAGATGGATAAAATGCGCACACAACTCCGTTCTATGGGAGCAATGTTTGATTGGAGTCGTGAAATCGTCTCGTGTGATCCGAGTTATTACAAATGGACCCAATGGATGTTCAACGAATTTTTAAAGAATGATTTGGTGTATCGTGATGTCACAAAAGTAAACTGGTGTCCAAAAGATCAGACTATACTCGCAAACGAGCAAGTTGTAGATGGAAAATGTGAGCGTTGTGGTAGCGAGGTGATTCAGCGTGATCAAGAACAGTGGATGCTTCGTATTACAAAATATGCAGATAGACTTGTTGATGATCTCGAGACACTTGCATGGCCAGAAGAAATTAAATCTGCGCAGAAGAATTGGATTGGAAGAACAGAAGGTGCAGAAATTGAATTTGCTGTTCGTGGACAGGAGCACAAAATAAAAGTATTCACTACGCGACCCGATACAATTTTTGGTGCTACGTTTATTGGTGTATCTGCTGGTCTTGCACAAAAGTGGATTGAGATGGGTTGGAATGCTAATCAGGAAACAAAAGACTATATCGCGCATACACTCAAAGAACAGGGC
>CALRHK010000004.1:47073-49802 GCA_943359475.1 Candidatus Nomurabacteria bacterium | reverse complement strand
CAGGTCTTACGGTACATGGCGATGGTAAAACCAAAATGGTAACGCTCACTGATCTTATACTCGAAAAGTATCCCGAAATGGAAAACGTCGGCGAACCGCAAGTGCTGACGCATAAAGGTGAAGTAGTAACAGTACTTCGTCCGGGTATCGTGCATCGACTTGATCGTGATACTTCTGGTGTACTTATCATTGCAAAAAACCAAGTAGCATTTGAAAAACTCAAAGAACAATTTCAAAATCGTACAACAGAAAAAATATATTATGGCTACGTGTACGGCTGGATGAAAGAAACAAAAGGTATTATTGCAACACCAATCGGTCGCGCACCAGGTGGTGTACGTAAGTGGAGTGCTGGTTTTGCATCTCGTGGTACTCAGCGTGATGCACGAACAGAGTATGAGGTAATTAAAAAACTTGGTGGCGACCCTGATCTTCGTCTAGAAGGTAAGGGAAGTACCGAAGACGGTACGTACTCGTTCGTAAAGCTTATGCCAAAAACAGGACGCACACATCAACTTCGTGTACATTTGAAATCAATCAATCATCCGCTTGTCTGCGATAGTCTCTATGCACCAAATCGTTTACCAGCACTTGGTTTTACCCGTCTCGCCCTACATGCAGCTTCACTCAAAATAACCCTCCCCTCAGGGAAAGAAGGTTTTTTTGAAGCACCCCTCCCAAAGGATTTTATTATGGCAGAAGATATTGACAAAAAATTTTAAATGTGCTAGTTTACTTTGAATCACATTAAATGTAAGGGTGGCTCAAATATGAGCAATCTTTTCCGGACATACTTGTCATCTGAAAAATCAGACGTCTGTTCCTCAGATAAGTAAAAAATTCTTTTAAAATTTAATAAACCAAAAAAACGGAAAAAATGCATCAAATCTTGCAATTTTTATTCAACTTCGGATCAATACTGATCCCAACAGTCCTCATCCTATTTGTAATCTGGAAATCCTTTGCTAACGCAGGGCCGAAAGAGTACATCACGCTGGAAAAGCGCTGGGTAGGAAAAACCATGGCAGACGGTAGAACCGTTGCCCTAAGTGGTGAAATTGGTCTCCAGGCCAAAATACTTGGTCCCGGGATACATTGGTTTATGCCATTTATTACAAAAGCAATGAAGCATAAAGTAATTGTCGTCGGAGCTGATCAAATGATGGCACTCGAAGCAGTTACTGGAAAAGATTTACCAATTGGCGAGTTCTTCGGAATACCCGTTGAGTGTAAAAATTTCCAGGATGGTGAAGCGTTCCTTAAAAATGGTGGCCAAAAGGGTTACCAGTCAGTAATGCTACCCCCAGGTGAATATATGATTAATCCTCATCTGTTCAGTTGGCAAATTGCTAATGAAGTTATTGTCGGAGAAAGTGAGGTTGGTATGATCGAAGCCACTGCAGGTAAACCAATACCAGCTGGAAGAATCTTTGCAGATCCTGTTGAGTGTGATAGTTTTCAGGATTCTGAAAAGTTCTTCAAGAATGGTGGACAAAAAGGTCCTCAGCTTTCGGTCCTTACTCCAGGTAAGTATCGTCTCAATCCGTATCTCTTCAAATTTCACATGGGAAAACTGACAGTTGTGCCAGGTGGTTTTGTGGGAACAGTTGAAGCTGTTGATGGTGCAAGCGTACCAAGTGGTAGGTTACTTGCAAAAGAAACCCAAGGCCATGAGAATTTTGAAAAGGCTGATTTGTTTATCAAAAATGGTGGACAGAAAGGACGCCAACTTCAAATTCTGATGCCAGGTAGTTACCGTATAAACACAATGATGTTTAAGGTAAAAACCGACAATCCGTGGATCTCGATCGATGCAGATGATATTGGAATCGTAACAGTTCTCGAAGGAGATCCAATTACAGACCCAAGAGAAATTGCTGCTATTGAAATCGATCTCGCAATTCATGGAAATTTCCAAAATGCTGCTGCCTACATTGAGAGTAAAGGACAAAAGGGATTGCAGATACCAGTACTTCGTGCCGGTAGATATGCAATAAATCCTTGGTTTGCTTCTGTTGATATCAAGCCGATGACGATCGTTGATATTGGAAAATGTGCAGTCGTAACGAGTTTCGTCGGAAAAGAAGGTGAAGACACGAGCGATAACAAGGTAAATGCAAAAATTGTTCCAAACGGATGTAAGGGTATCTGGAAAGAACCCCTTGGTCCTGGGAAACACCCGATCAATACGGAAACGTACAGAATTGATATGGTTCCTACGAATCAGATCACTCTTAGTTGGGCTGATGCTCGTAGTAATGCTCACAATTTAGATTCAAATCTAAAAACGATCACGCTACGTACAGCAGATGCATTCAGTGTAAACATGGATGTAAATGTCATCATTCATATTCCAATGGAAAACGCTCCGAAGGTTATTGCTAATCAGGGTTCTGTTGCCAGTTTGATTTCTCAGGTTCTTGAACCAGCGATTTCTTCTCACTTCCGTAATGCTGCGCAGTACATTAAAGCCCTTGATTTGTACACACAACGTAAGGAATTACAAGCAACAGCGAAAGAGCACATTATTAATGTATTGAAAGAGCATTTTATTGACTCTAAAGATACACTGATCGCTGATGTTGTTTTACCAGAAGCATTAACAAAAATTGTTTCTGATAAGCAGATTGCGGAGCAAGAAAAAGCAACTCGTATCGTTCAAACTCAGGCCGAAGATGAAAGAAGAAAACTTTCAAATATGACGGCTCAGGCTGACATGCAAACTGATG
>CALRHK010000004.1:0-47063 GCA_943359475.1 Candidatus Nomurabacteria bacterium | reverse complement strand
AATCTGAACGAGGTGTTGAAATCGCTGAGAACATTGCAAAATCTGCCGTGAAGAAATCAGAAGGTGAAAAACAATCTGCAATTAACATGGCGGAAGGTAAAGCTCAAGCTGTTAAACTTGAAGCTGGCGCGAATGCAGAAAAGACCAAATTAAATGCCGCGGCCGACGCTGAAGCCAAAAGGATTATTGGTGAAGCTGATGGTAAGGCAGCAGAATCTGTCGGTCTTGCAAATGCGAAGGTTATTCTGGAAACAGGAAAATCTAATGCAGAATCGTACAAACTTCAGGTTGAAGCGATGGGCGAAGAAAATTTCGGAAGAATCAACTCTCTGAAAGAGATAAAAGAGCTGAAATTAAAACTTGTGCCAGATGTTCTCATTATGGGTGGCACAGAAGGTGGTGGGGGGATCGAAAATTTCCTCAAACTATCATTACTTGAAAAAGTAACTGGTAAAGACTTTTTGTCGCTTGTTACCGAGAAACCTGCAACAAATGCTTCTAGTGCTCCGGCTACAGACACCCCAACTCGTGATAAGAAAGATTAATTTCCGTTTATAAATCCTGTAAAAAGGTAACCCAATACACTATGCGTGTATTGGGTTTTTTATTTGCAAAAGTCAGAAACCTATGCTACAGTAGTGCCACTTATGAAATCAGCAGTAAAACTCACTCCAGTCGCAATAGAGGACCGTGAAAAGCTCGGTTTTTCTTCTGGCGACACCGTACGTGTCTGGTCAAAGATTGAGGATAAAGGAAAGTTTCGACTTCAGGCTTTTGAGGGTATTGTCCTTTCACGAAAGCATGGAAACAAGTCAACTGATGCAACCTTTACCGTTCGAAAAGTCTCTCACTCAGTTGGTGTTGAGCGTATTTTTCCACTCTACTCACCAATGATTGATAAAATCGAAATTGTGAAGCGTGCTCGCGCTCGTCGTTCGAAACTCTACTATGTTCGAGAAAAGGCAGTCAAAGAAGTCTCACGCAAAATGAAAACTGCAAAAATTTTCCCAGAAATGGTTGAGGAAGAAACAACTCCTGAGGCTGAGAACTAAGAAGACCCGCTTTGGCGGGTTTTTCTCTTCTTGAAATAAAAGGGCAAATAGAGTAGAATCAAATCACTTTGAAAATCAAAGCATGCGCGGGTGGCGAAATTGGTAGACGCACTACCTTGAGGTGGTAGCGCCTTTCGAGGCGTGGAAGTTCAAATCTTCTCCCGCGCACCAACAATAAAAAAACCGCAAAGCGGTTTTTTTATTTGAGTAGCGGACACAAGCCAATTATTTGGCTTGTGTGATGATTTGAAAGGCGGAGCGATGTCGAGCCAGTAGGCGAGACCGCGAGTCGGGGTCGAGAAAGTATACGAGCGTCGGCGAGTATACTATTCGTGACCAAATCTTCTCCCGCGCACCAACAATAAAAGCACGACTCAATGGTCGTGTTTTTATATTTTTCACAGACGAATTTTAAAATTCTCTGGTATACTTTGAAATAATGATCACCAAAGAATTGGTTGAGTATATTAAAGGTGAACTCACTCGAGGTATTCCACGAGACACTCTCTCGCGTGTGCTTATTTCTAATGGTTGGAACAAAAAAGATATCGAAGAGGCATTCACATTAATCAAACCAACAAAGCTTGCACCTCTTGAACCTGTGCAACCAAAAGAAAATCGGGTTCCAATCGAAAAAGTACAAAATGAAGCACCAGTTTTTAGTGCAGATGATCTTGAAAAAAATCCTTTCCTTGTAAAAAATACTGTCAAAGACTATGTATGGCAACCAACAATAGAAGCAAAAAAAGGAGATAAGCAAAAAACGATACAAAATGATCCTGTTTCAAAAAAGAAAACCGGTGTAGTAAAAATCATTTTAATTATTGTGGGTATTATGATACTTGTCGCAGGAGGGGTATATGCATATTTAAGGTATTCAAATTACGCCGAAAATTTACTACGTGGTTCAAGTACCTCTACTTCAATTAAATCGTTTCAATTTAAACTGCAGGCAGAAATCCAGCAAGGTTCTCAAAAGGGTATTTTAGCCTCAAGTGCAGTACTTGCAGATGTTGATAGTTTTAGGCTCTCTGTGGATGGTGCGGTTGATGCGCACGACAATGAAAACCCTGCATCACTTGTTGCGGCGAGCGTTTCTGCCCCTGCGCTCTTTGATGTCCCTGTCATTTTTGAAATGCGTTACACTGACGGTATTTTTTATATGCGTGTACCTGATACAAACCTCATGGATATTTTTATTAGCAAAGATGCAAAGCCGGAAACGGATGCATGGATATCATTTTCAGAAAATGATGCGGGATCACTTCAAAAAGAAAAACCAGCACTTGGTGATCTTGTCGCTGTCTCACGCACTGTACCCAAAGAACTTTTCGGTACTACTTCTCTTGGTGATTTAAAAGAGCAGCTCTGGAAGGGGAATGTTGTTAAAGATTTTTCCTTTAAGGGAACAGAGGTAATAGATGGTACAAGTACTTATAAAATTAATTTCTCTGTTGACACCCTCGCTCTTGAGAAAATGCTCGCACAAATAGCAATGACACGACAAGACCAATCGGGGATCTTAGCAATTGCGAAAATGTTTGAAGGAATCTCGATACCAACAGGTACCGCATGGATTGGAGCAGAAGATCATTTTGTTCATAAGGTTGCATTTACGACCGTTGCAGAAGATGTAGAAAAAAATAAAACAGTCTCACAGTTTGCAATTACGCTTAGTGATTTTAATAAAAATATTCGTATTGACCCACCATCACCGTCACTTTCTGCTGTAGAGCTTCTCAATTCAGTTGAGAAGTCAAAAGGCAAGGAACGTACACGACAGTTGCTCTCAGCTGCATCGTTTACTGCGGAAGTATATGCACGAGCCCATGCAGGATTTTCAGGGCTCTGTACAAGCCCACAAGGACTGCGTGATCTTACGAATGATATTGCTAAGGGCGATACGACACTACCTGCACCAGTGTGTCGTTCTGCAAAAGCTACGTGGATTATTTTTGCTCCTTACGGGAGTACAGATTCCTACTGGTGTCTTGATGGAAGTGGGGTAAATGAGGAAATCCATACAAAGCCACTTAAAATGTCGTGTAAATAAAATATGCAATCAAAAGTCTCAACCAAAATAGTACTTTGCGTCGGTCTGGTTCTTATCATCTTTTCAGTATTTTTTGTACGCCGTGTTTACCACATTGCGCAAGATATTTCATATGAGCAAGCAATGTTGAAAGCGCAGTCGATTGATGCGACTCACTAATATGAAAAAATGTATTCCGTGTGAAGACAAAAGTGTCGTACCACTTACGAATGAGAAAATTATTCACGAGCTTTCCAGAATTCCTGGCTGGACCGTTGCTAACAAGAAACTAAGTAGAAAGTTTTCTTTCCCAGATTTTGTTTCCGCGATGGACTTTGCAAATCGCATCACTGATATTGCAGAAGAAGAGGGACATCACCCAGATTTACGAATTTCCTATGGTACAGTAGAAGTAGTGCTTACCACTCATTCGTTAGGAGCACTTACACACAATGATTTTATTGTTGCTGGGCGTATTGCTCGTGTAGCATAAAGAGCACCTATGAACATCCATCTTTACGAAGCAATCTTCATACTTCTCGGTTGTGTCGGTTTTGCAATCGCAACCTACATTTACGAGAAGAAACAAAAGAAAAAGAAGCTCATCTGCCCCTTGCGAGCACGTTGCGATACGGTGATTCATAGTACCCACGCACGGTTTCTTGGTGTTGAGGTAGAAAAATTGGGGATGGCGTATTACGGCGTAATACTCTTGTTGCACGCCCTTATGCTACTTAACCCGACGTTCTATCCAGACACATTTGCCTTTCTCGCGATACTCTTTTCTTCAGGGGCAGTCCTTTTTTCACTCTACTTAATTTCAGTACAAGCATTTGTGCTCCGTAGTTGGTGTACGTGGTGTGTGCTCTCCGCGTTTACTTCAATTGCTATTTTCGTATTTACCCTCCTCTCACCGTTTCATGGTGCGCGAGAGCTTTTCACTGAGTATCGTTATGTCATAGTGATACTTCACTTGATCGGGGTTATTTTAGGCGTTGGAACTGCGACACTTTCTGACATTCTCTTTTTCCGATTCTTAAAAGATTTCAGAATATCTGAGGAAGAAAATATGATCCTTGGAACACTTTCACAGGTGGTGTGGTTTGCGATTGCACTGCTTATTATTTCTGGTACTGCGCTTTATGTGGTCAATGCAGATACGCTGGCACATTCGGGAAAGTTTTTAACAAAAATGATTGCAGTTGGAGTACTTGTTATAAATGGATTTTTACTCAATTCGCTCATTGCACCATCGCTTGTCAAAATTTCGTTTATTAAAGATGATCCAATGAGCGACGTACGTTTTAAAAAGCTACGCTCACTTTCATTTGCACTTGGTGCGATCTCGATTGTCTCATGGTATTTTATTTTTATTCTTGGTGCGCTTCGTGGAATGACATTTGATTTCATGGGACTCCTCACGCTGTATGGGTCACTTATACTTGTCGCAGTTGCAGGGAGTCAAATTTTTGGTCCGCGTATGCTCGGAAACTCAAAAAATATGTACCCGGACAAAAAGACAACCATCTAGCAAATCCTAGAAAAATCTGCTATAACAAGGGGAATCGCGGTTCCGCGATTTTGTGTTCCAAACAGGAATTATGTGGGGACTATGGTGTAACGGTTAACACTGAGGTTTGTGGAACCTTCGATTCGGGTTCGATTCCCGATAGTCCCCCCTTCCAAAAAACTGCCCAAGTGGGCAGTTTTTTGTTACACTAGGAAACATGTTTGAAGAAGTCCAGACAGTTCATACGCTCAACAAAGAGGGTAAACTCGACAAAGGTTTGCGTATACGCCTTGCCCTTTTTATTTCCTTGGCAATCATTTTTGGTATGGAACTTATTCTTGATATCTTTGTGAAAAAAGTCGCGTGGTATTCACTCATAGTACCTTTTGTACTTGGTTTTATTTTTGGTCTTTACGTACTGTCTCGTCTTAATAGTATAAATTGGGATAAAAAGAAACGAATGGTTACTGTTGGGCGAATTGATGTTGTTGGCATTACTATTCTTGTTGCGTATTGGGTGGTGCGTGTTGATGCAAAATATTTACTGAGTCCGTTTTACCACAGCATTCTTACTATCTCTGGTGCAACGTTCTCTCTCATTTTTGGCATTATGGTCGGGAGACTCTCAGGAGTATTTCGAAAAGTACATCAAGTCCATCAAGATTCACGAATACGAAGGAAATAAAAAAGCCACCGAACGGTGGCTTTTAACTTACTTTTTTGAAACAAGGTGTGTACTTTCTCCTTCTGGAACTTTGTGTGTTCGTTTCCACGTGAGGCCACGAATACCAAGTGCTTCGATGTCACCGAAGAATTCAGTATGCCAACAGAAATGTTTCTCTGAGGCAATGATCCCGTGGGTAATTTTCTCTTGAGTATCTTCGGTAAATAATTTGACGGCATGCGATGCTACATCAGCAACATTTTTAATTGCCCAGGTATCGCCGTATTCATCAGCGATTGCTTGTGCGGATTCACCAAATGGGCCAGGGTGCACAACACGTAATAAGAGAAGGGGATTTTTATCCACGAGTTCTATTGTGTGTGCAACAAGCTGTGCCTTTGAGCGATTGTAGAATACAGTACCATCAAACTTTTTTGCTGAGAGTTGATCAATCGCACCAATCGAACCAACATCTGCCACAATAAGTGGATGGCCGTCTTTGGTTGCTCGTGAGATTACCATCTCGATAAATCGTGCATTGCCGTAGAGGTTTGTTTGCATAAGCGAACAATACAGACTCTTTTTTTCGAAATCCTCTGCATTACCAAATTTAGTGCGTAGTGTGTCGGGTGTCGTACTTAAACTACAATCCTCTGGTGCAAGTTCTGACATTTGTCGATCAAATTTGAAGATGCCGACATTGTTGATTACCATGTCTATCCCACCGAGCCATTCGTAGGCATTCTCTACGATATCACGAGTCGTTGTGGGATTCGCAATATCGCCTGTGACTAAACGAAGCTTCTTTTCTTGGAGAGCTTCGGGAAATTCTTTACTAAGGCGGTCAAGCGCTTCGTCAATATTTGCTTGATTTCTTGAAAAACCAAACACTTTGTCGCCTCGCGCAAGAAATGCACTTACGAGTGCTTCACCGAGACCTTTTGTTGCTCCTGATATTATTATGTTCATATGTGTCTTTGATTTGAAATAGCTTACACGATAGTACCATAGACAGCATTTTTGAGCACGCTAGCCCATGGTATACTCATTCACATGGGTTTTCTTACTTTTTTTTCTAAAACACGCACTGATGCTGTGCGCGCGACTGTTGAGCGCAAAAAAATACAGGCGATGCGCTCCGGGATTCCGCAATTGGTGAACGGACTTTACCATTCTGATATACGATACTATCCTACGTGGCGTACGATACCTTCAAAAAACTACGTACCATCAATTGTTGAAAGTGCGCACTATAGTCTTGAGAATGGTAAAGAAAAAACAGAGATTACTTTGGATGGTCATCACTATACTTTTTTATATGACCGCCCAAATCTTAACTTGGGTGATGGCGCCTATCGACTAGAACTCTTGTCAGACTCAACAAGAGTATTTCTTGTTGAGGGGCACCTTCGCTACATTGCTGACCTGAAGGCGTTTGTGCGCGGAACTTGGATAAATGATTTTAAAAAACTCCATCGTGCAATCCGTGATCTTGAGCGATTGCAAAAGCAAGCATCAGAGAATAATATGCATGAGATCGATGAATTAAAACGTAATTTTGGTATTCACTAATACAATGCAGTACGAACTAATTGATAGTGGGGAGGGGGAAAAACTTGAGCGTTATGGTGAGGTACTCATGCGTCGCCCTGACCCGGGCGCATTATGGAAAAAATACTTACCAGAGGGCGAATGGAAAAAAGCACAGGCAGTTTATACGCGTCATGGGCAAAAGGGTACATGGAAACTTTCCAAAGAAGTACCCCAAGAATGGGAACTATCTTTTGCGGAATTACGTTTTATTATTAAGCCAACTTCATTCAAACACACAGGGCTTTTTCCCGAACAAGTAGAAAATTGGCAGTTTACTGAAGACGTCATTCGTCGGGCGCGGGGACCAGTAAAAGTACTTAATCTTTTCGGTTACACTGGTGGCGCGACACTTGCTTCCGCCCTTGGTGGTGCAGAAGTTTGTCTTGTTGATGGATCAAAAACCGCAGTCGCCTGGGCACGGAAAAATGCTGCGCTCTCTGGCCTCGCTGACGCACCAATTCGTTGGATAGTAGATGATTGTATTGCGTTTCTTAAGCGCGAGACTAAGCGTGGTCAAAAGTATGATGCCATTATTATGGATCCACCTGCTTTTGGTCATGGACCAAAAGACGAACTCTGGAAAATAGAAGAAGATTTTTTAAAGGTACTCGATTTATGCAAGAGTGTGCTTTCTGAAAACCCTGTGTTTATTGTTATAAATGGTTACGCTGCGGGGTATTCCCCTCGAGCGTATGAACAAAGCTTGCGCCAAATGCTTTCAAATAAAAAAGGTGTGTATGAGTCAGGTGAATTGGTACTCACTGCACAAAATAAAACTCACACGCTTCCGTGTGGCATTTATGCGCGCTGGAGTGCTCACGGTTAGTCGTCACTATTGAATACGGATTACTACAATCTCAGGGTTCGTACCAATGCGAAGCGGTGACATTGCAGTACCAACGCCGCAGGTGGTAATGGCAGTATTACCATTTATAGTTGTTACACCATAGGTATATTCTTTGTAGATTTTTTTAACGAGTAAATTGAGAGGAAAAAATTGTCCGCAGTGTGTGTGACCAGATACCACAAGAGAGACTCCCGCATCGAGTAAGGTTCGAGCATTTTTTGGGTCATGGAGAAGCGCAATGGTCGGCGTGCCTGGCGTAAACCCTGACCCAGCAAGCTGTGTTTGTGTAGCACTCGCATTTTGCATCTGATAATTAAGCCCAATAATATCTGTGTTGCCGATACGAGTACGTTCATCAATGAGGGTGGTAGTAAGCGATTTTACAATTGGATAAAATTTTTCTGGTTCAGAATTATAACCCTCATGATTTCCTGGCGTATAGATTACACCATAAGTTGAGCGAATCTTTTTTAAAGGTGAAAGACCTTCTGCATAATTAAATACCGGACCATCGATAATATCACCCGCAACAAGTACTAGGTCAGGTTTTACGCTATTGATTTTGGCGACAACTTTTTCCATAAAGGAACGACTACGCACAATACCGAGATGTGTATCGGAAACCAGGATAATGTTTTTGCCACTCCAGTCGGGAGCAAGTGCGGGCGACGAGATAGTATAGTTTACAATCCGTGGCATAGTAGCATTAATGATACCGAAGGTAACTGCTCCAAGGGAAATAAAAATAACACCGAGTGCAAGAGGATACATTGTAAGGTGATGCCCAGTTGCCACTGTAATAATCTGGATAAGATACAGAAGAAGTGCACCCATACAAAGATAAAGCAGTAATGGTAACCATGTTACGGTAATAAGATAAAAAAATGTATTGATACCACTATAGACGCGAGCACCAATCATCATAGTAAGGACGAGGACAATTGGCATTAAAACCAATACCCAAGTAACGATTTTCTTTACAGACACGGTCCGGATGATTCCAAATGCAACGCCCGAGTTCAGTACTACCATTGAAGCAAGCGCAATGAGGAGTAGGAAAGGGAGCGCAAAAAGTAAAAAGCCAAATTTCATACTTTGAGTATAGTCTTATTTCCCAAATTGGGAAATGTTTGTGCTACGATAAAGGTATGCGAGAGTCTTTTGAGAAAGAACTACATACTTACAATGAACTTGTGAAAGAATCCAAACAAGAACAAGCTCTTACAAAAGAGGGGCGAGCAAAAATGCATGAAAAGATTGATACAGCAATTACAGATACGCTCTCAGGGAAAATTGAGCACAGAGATTTGCCAAAGGCTGATATTGGTGAGGGTGCACGGGAAGCTGAGATGGATATCTATAAACTGCAACGAGAAAAACAAAATCTCATGGAGCGTTTTTTCAAGCACACCAAGACAATTGAGCAGGGGGGAACAATAGAACACAGAGATGCGCGCACAGTCTCTTTCGATCAGACCAATCGACGGTTATTCTATCAAAACGAGAAAGGCGAAAAAGTTACTTTCTCAAAAGAGGAACTGTTTACTGATGCAGAGTGGGGGATACAGTATACTCTCGACGTCTCGGTGCCATACAACATTCAAAAGGAATATTTGGTAAACGAGCTCAAGCGTGAAATCGGCGAGAAGCTTGACGCGCAAATTATTAAACGAGAAACATTTTCAGATAAAGTACACGAATGGAAGAAAAAAGCATACGAAGCACTATCCGGCGCCAAAGAAAAACCACTTGAACAACGTGGTGTTATTGCCGAAAAAATGGTGAAAAACTTTATTAAAAAAATTGCACAAATTCCCGGTGTAGATTTTGAAGTTCGAGATGCAGATGTATATCAAGACGTGGAACAAAAAATTGATTTCATCATTCGTCGTAAAAGTCATGCACGTGGTGCACGTGTCGAGGAGGTTGTTTCTGATGCACGAGAAATTGGAATACAGTTTACGACTGCACTCGACAAAGTTGCCCATAAAGAAAAACAAATTGAACGAGTCAAACTCGCACGAGGGGAGGAGGGCACAGCAGGACTTCACCTTGATGATTTAGTTCTCGTTAAGATGCCGATGGCTTACACCAGAGAGTTGTATGCGAAGTGGTCAAAAGAAAAACGCCCAGGGGGACCAGAGAAATTACTTGCACAAAGTGAACAAATAAAACTCCTCACGGAATTGCTTCGAGGTGTGTATTCCGACGAAGAAATAAAAGAGCTCATTGCGACATCTATTTACGATCAAGAAGAAATAAAAGAGCAAAAGCTACTACCAGAAACCGTACTAGAAAATGTCTAGTCATTATAGAAAAATTTGCTACAATAGCACGACATGAATAAGCGAATTTGGTTTCTTTTTCTTACAATTTTTATAGATATGCTCGGGGTAGGAATACTCATCCCAGTGATCCCACAACTCCTCGGAAATGCTAGTTCGCCGTATTATTTGCTCACAGGCGGAAATGAAAAATTTGGACTTATTTTGCTTGGTTTTCTCACGGCAAGTTATCCACTCGCACAATTTTTTGCATCACCGATTCTCGGTACGCTCTCTGATAAGCGTGGGCGACGACCTGTATTACTCGCATCTATTTTTGGCACAGCACTCTCGTATATCGTATTTGCCTATGCGGTAATCATACGAAACATTCCACTTCTTTTTATTTCACGAATAATTGATGGAGTAACTGGTGGAAATATTACCGTCGCGCAAGCTGCAATTACTGACGTCACTACACCAGAGAATCGTCCAAAAGTATTTGGAATGATTGGTGCTGCATTTGGTTTGGGTTTTATCTTTGGACCTTTTCTTGGTGGTAAGCTTGCTGACCCATCTTTGGTGTCGTGGTTCAATGCATCGACACCTTTTTTCTTTTCTGGAATTCTTGCGTTCATTAATGTTGTACTCATCTATTTGTTTTTAAAGGAAACAAATGAACATATTGATCCAGAAAGAAAAGTTGATTTTTTTGGTAGCGTAAGAAATATAACACGTGCAACGCATTTGGGTGGTGTACGCAAATTATTGATTGTTTCGTTTCTCTTTAATGCAGGCTTTGCATTTTTTACCTCGTTCTTTAATGTCTATCTTTCACACCGTTTTCATCTTGATGCCGGTGGTATAGGCACGTTTTTTGGTTACATAGGAATTTGTATTGTACTAACACAACTTTTTGTGGTACGACTTGTGGCAAAACGTTGGCACGATAGTCAGCTCTTACGCATTGCCTATTTGTGGACTGGCGTTGCACTTATTTGTTACTTGTTGCCTACAAAATTGTGGCAGTTTTATCTTATTGTGCCATTCTTTGCAATCCCAAACGGACTACAAGCTGCAAACTTTAATGCATTTCTTACGAAACACATTGATCCAAAACGGAGGGGGGAAATACTTGGCATTGCGACCAGTGTAAATTCTGTTGCGCAGGCGGTACCACCATTACTAGCAGGAGCGATAGCCGCACTTTTTGCAACGTGGGTGCCAATTTTTGTTGCGGGGGTACTCGTAATGTGGGCAGGAATTCAGTTTCGACGTACAGTACCACGTGGTTCACCTAAAAATTTTATACTTTCTTAAAAATGGTATACTAATTCTATTGTCAGTATAAATATTTAAGTATCTATGGAGCAAATAAAAGTATCGGTTGTGCAAATTATTATTATCATTGCGGTCGTTGGTCTTGTGGTGTATGCAGTTGCAACACACCGTAGTGCACCACAGCCTGCAAACACTACTACTATGCAATTACAAACGACAGTCATACAAGAGGGTACCGGTGAGGCAACAAAATCAGGTGATAAAGTTACAGTAAATTACACGGGCACTTTTGAAGATGGTAAAAAATTTGATTCAAATGTTGATCCAGCGTTCAACCACGTGCAACCATTTAGCTTCACGCTTGGCGCGGGTCAGGTAATCCAAGGATGGGATCAGGGAGTCTTGGGTATGAAAGTTGGTGAGAAGAGAAAAATTTTCATCCCGTATACTCTCGGGTATGGTGAGAATGGCTACGGTCCAATTCCACCAAAAGCGAATCTTATTTTTGAAGTAGAAGTTACAAAAATAAATTAGCAAAAAAATAAAAACCTCGGCCAACCGAGGTTTTTATTTTATCGTGCGCAGAATGGTCAAATACGTTATACTAGACTAGTTATTCACTTATTTTATATATAGAAATGCGAACCCTATTTCAAAAATTGAAGACATATTTAAAGGCTAAGAAATACCTCCTCCGCAAGAAACGCTTTTGGGCGATTTTGTTGTTGGTCGTCCTCGTTTTATTTATGGCCCTTAAAACAAAGGGAATTGACCCAAAGCTTGTCGTTACCGATACGGTCAAGAAACAAAATCTTGCTGAAACAGTACTCGCAACTGGACAGATCACAAGTACAACTGACCTTAACCTTTCATTTAACAGTACAGGGACGGTACGTTCAGTGCGAGTTAGAGTCGGAGACAAGGTGAAAGCAGGTACAGTGCTTGCAACACTTGATCAGGCTTCAGCATACGCAACGCTTCAACAAGCACGAGGAAGTCTTTTGGCGGCTCAAGCGCGACTCAGAAAAATTCAAGAAGGTGCAACAAATGAAGAAATTCGTGTAGCAGAACTTGTGGTTGAAAGTGCACAGTCTGATCTCCAAAATATAAAAAACCAACAGGCAACATTAGTTGAGAATGCCCGTCGTGCGTACATGAACTCATCATTGATCGCAGTAGGCCTTGCATCAAATCCATCAAGTTCAACAGAGCCACCTACTATTTCTGGTGCATATACTGGAGCAAAGGAAACCACGTACACCATTTCTGTGTACCCCTCTGCAAATGGAGGTAGCTGGAGCGCACAGGCTACTGGCGGTGTTATTGGCAGTAGCGGATCTCTTTCAACGACTACTCCTCAACAACTCGGGGTAGACGGACTTTTTATTACATTCGGATCTAGTTTTAGTACGAGCGTTACTTCTACTTGGACAGTCACAATTCCTAACACACAAGCTAGTACGTATGTTGCAAACTACAATGCATACTTAGCTTCACAACAGACGCGTGACTCAGCTCTCGCAAGCGCACAAGCAGCTCTCGCAAGCGCACAAGCAGCTCTCGATTTAAAAAAGGCAAAAGCACGAACATCAGATATTGAACTTGCTGAAGCGGACGTGCTTGCCGCAGATGGGCAGGTATCGAGTGCAACAGCTTTGTATGAAAATACACTCGTCCGAGCACCTGCAGACGGTACGATTACACGTGTAGATGTAAAAATTGGAGAACTTGTTTCAGCGCAAAAGGAAGTAATAGTATTACAAGATATTGGTAATTTGTATCTGGAGGCAAATATTAATGAAGCAAATATTGCGCGTGTGACGATCGGTCAGCCAGTAACGTTTACACTTGATGCATTTGACCCAAACCAAATTTTTACAGGGCACATTTCTGAAATTGATTTAGGTTCAACGCTTGTCTCTGGGGTCGTTAACTATAAGATTACTGCAACGATTGATCCGATTGATGGTGTTAAACCTGGCATGACCGCAAACATGACCGTTGAAATTGCAAAAAAAGATTCTGTTCTTGTGATACCTTCGCGCGCACTCGTGACTGACGATGCATTTCCTGGAAAGAAGTTTGTGCGTGTGGTGACTAATACAAAGAAAAAAACCTTCGAAAATAAAGAAGTAGCACCAGGTATGGAAGGTGATGCGGGGCTTATTGAAATCACCAGCGGTCTCACAGAAGGACAAGAAATTGTTGTTTTTATCCAATCAAAATAATATGGCACTCATTGAAATAAAGAAGGTAGACAAAATCTACAATAACGAAGGTGTCGCGACTTCGGCGCTTCACGATATTAACCTCACAATCAATGAGGGTGAATTTGTTGCGATTATGGGACCTTCTGGTTCAGGAAAATCAACACTGATGCATATTCTAGGTTTTCTTGATCGACCGACAAATGGCGAGTATTTGTTTGAAGGGAAAAATACAGAAAAATTTGATGATGAAAAACTTGCTGATATTCGTAATCGTCGCATTGGTTTCGTTTTCCAATCGTTTAATCTTTTGCCACGAACTTCAGTACTTGATAATGTAGCCCTTCCACTTCTCTATAGTAAAAATTTAAAAAACCAAGAAGAGCGAGCAAAGGAGGCACTTGCTTCCGTAGGACTAGCGCATCGTGTCAATTTTATGTCCAATCAAATTTCTGGAGGACAAAAGCAGCGTGTTGCAATTGCGCGAGCTCTGGTTAATAACCCTGCTGTTATTTTTGCAGACGAACCAACAGGTAACCTTGATTCAAAGTCAGGTACAGTAGTTATGGGAATATTACAACGACTCAACAATGAAGGTAAAACGATTATTCTTGTGACACACGATCGTACTACTGCAGAACACGCAGATCGCATCATTACAATTCGTGATGGTGAAATCAATACAGATGAAAAAGTACACAACAAACATATCGCCAAGGAAGTAAAAATTGACGAATAGTATGCAATCATTTGTTGGACAATTTAGTTACATCATCCGCGGGCTCCTCGCACGTAAAGGTAGAAGTTTTCTCACGATACTTGGAATTATTATTGGTGTCGCAGGAGTGATCATTATTATCTCGCTCGGTACTGGCGCTCAAGCTCTTGTGCTTGGTCAGGTTACAAAACTTGGTACGAATTTGGTGAATATTCTTCCGGGTAAAAGTAATGAGTCTGGACCACCGGCATCGGTTTTTGGTGTTAAGGTAACAACACTCTCGCTCCGTGATGTGCAAGCAATTGAAAATAAATCACGCGCGCCACATGTTAAGGAGATTACTCCCGTTGTCCAAGGAAATGTTACTGTGGTGTATGGGAAACGAAGTATTGATACAAGCGTGACAGGTGTCGAGGGGAATTATCCAGATATTGAGAACGCGCCCGTGGCTCAAGGAAGATTCTTCTCTCTTGATGAATCAAAAGGGGGACTCAACGTAGCCGTACTCGGAGCAACGGTAAAAGAAGAGCTTTTTGGTGATAGTGATGCGATCGGTGAAGTCGTTAAAATAAAAAATGTACCATTTCGGGTAATTGGCGTTCAACAAAAATTAGGAAGTGTCTTTTTTCAAGATCTCGACGACCAGGTGCTAGTACCATTTTCCATTGCTCAGCGACAAATTATTGGTATTACGTACATACAAAATGCATTAGTAAAAATTGATGCACCAGAGAATATAAAAACTTCTATAGGAGATATCCAAACTATTTTACGAGAAGAGCACAATATTCGTTCTGCAGATGAAGATGATTTTTCAGTACGTGATCTTGCGGATGCAATTAAAATTCTTACCTCAATTACTGATGTACTACGCATGTTTCTCGCACTTATGGCGGGAATCTCTTTGATTGTGGGAGGTATTGGTATTATGAATATTATGCTGGTGACCGTTTCTGAACGTACACGAGAGATAGGTCTCCGTAAGGCACTTGGTGCAACAAGTCGCAATATTCGTAATCAATTTTTGATTGAGTCGGTAATTCTGACGCTTGGAGGTGGAATCGCAGGTGTGGTTGTTGGTACAACGCTTTCATTTTTAATTGCAATCGGTGCACAAGCACTCGGGTATGATTGGAAATTTGGGGTATCATTTCTAGCAATCCTTTTAGCGGTCGGTGTATCTGTAATAATTGGCGTCACGTTCGGAATCTATCCTGCACAAAAAGCATCAAGGCTTGATCCGATTGTCGCACTTCGTTATGAATAAATTTTATTACTTACAAGCCATTAAGGGACTAAGACGTAATCCATCACGCACACTTCTTACGACGCTTGGAATCGTGATTGGTATTGCAACGGTTATTCTCGTTTTATCTGCGGGTGCAGGTTTTAAAAGTTACATCAACGCGCAAATTGAAGAATTTGGATCAAATACTGTCACTATAGAAACACGTATTCCCGCATCAACAAAACAGCGAGCACAAGGAGCAGAGGGGGGAGATACGGCTGGGGTTGCTGTACCCATTACAACACTCAAGAAACGTGATGTTGTAGATATTGCACGGTTACCAAATATTGCGGGGGTATATGGAGCTTCGATCGGTCAAGCTATCTCTGTCTATAGGGATGTGAGTAAAAACGCCTTTCTCTTTGGGGCTGATGCGAGTCGTTTTGCAATTGATCGTGGGGTAATTACAAAAGGACGGGCGTATTCAGAACAAGAAGATCGGGCACTCGCTCAAGTCGCAGTACTTGGTAATGATATTGCACAAAGTTTTTTTGGTGAAGAAGATCCGATTGGCAAAACAATACGTATTGGTGCTTTGAATTTTGAAGTTGTGGGGGTCTATGCTCGCCGTGGTTCGGGTGGCTTTTCAAATGATGACGAACAAATTTTTATTCCCGCAAGCACACTACAGAGAAAAATTTTAGGAACAGACTACTATTTCTATCTGGTGGCGTCACTTGTCGACAACACTCGCTCACAAGTCACCAAACTTTCAATGGAAGATGTGCTTCGCCAAAATCACCAAGTTGTTGATCCTGTGAAGGATGATTTTGTTATTAAAACCCAAGACGAAAATTTAAGTACATTTAATACAATCCTTTCCGCGACTACTTTTCTACTTATCGCAATCGCAACCATCTCTTTGATTGTTGGCGGTGTTGGAGTAATGAATATTATGTATGTAGTAGTTACAGAACGTATTTCAGAAGTGGGACTCAAAAAAGCGCTCGGTGCAAAAAATCGTGACATACTTTATGAATTCCTATACGAGGCAATAATTCTCACACTCCTTGGTGGAATTTTAGGAATCATTTTGGGAACATTTCTTTCGTTTGTGGTGGCACAAGTCGCCAATGCATTTGGGTTTGCGTGGAAATTTTCGGTTCCATTGATAGGTATTGTAATTTCAGTTGGAGTGTCAACTGCAATCGGAGTAATTTTTGGGGTATTTCCTGCACGTAACGCAGCACGACTTTCTCCGATTGAGGCATTACGCTACGAGCCCTAATTTGTAAGGTTCACCCGCTATCGTCGTCATAGATAGCATATTATAAAATAATTTATATTTACCATGTTTGAAATGAATCCAACCGAAAGAAAAAGTTTTCTGTTTCTCGTGCGAGTAGTTATGATTGTGGTCGCAGTCTTTTTTGCTTCAAAAGGTCTCGTGGCACTTAAGTCGCTTCGCTATGTTGGACATCCTGCAAATGCAGCGAATACTATTTCAATAAATGGAAATGGGGAAGTGTTTGCAGTGCCTGATGTTGCACGTATTTCATTTTCAGTAGAGGTTAAAGGTGCTACTGTGAAAGAGGCACAAACACAAGTCACAAAGAAAGTGAATGATGTGCTTGCGTATCTAAAAACGCAAGGAATCGATGACAAAGATATCCATACCGATAACTATAGTTCATATCCAGAGTATGAATATGACCGCACTATCTGCACGAGCTATTCGTGTCCACCATCGAAATCACCAAAAATTGTTGGCTATCGTGTCAATCAATCAATAAGTATCAAGGTCCGTGATACAGACAAGGCAGGTACACTTTTGCAGGGTTTGGGTGATAGGAATGTAACCAATATTGCTGGTCCAGAGTTTGGTATTGATGATCCAGATGCACTCCAAGCTGAAGCACGCAAAAAGGCAATCGATGATGCACGCACGAAGGCTGAAGCGCTCGCAAAAGACCTCGGTGTCCACATTGTCCGTATTACAAGTTTCCAAGAATCAAATGGTACTCCACCAATGTACTATGCTGAAAAGGTAATGAATGCCTCAGACTCTGGAGCAGCGCCTGCACCAGAACTTCCAAAGGGTGAGAGTAAGATTACCTCAAACGTAACAATTACCTACGAAATTGAATAAAGATTATGAAGTACAAAACCCCGCTTGTCGGGGTTTTGTTGACTTTACCCCAGGGATACTGTAGTATAAGAGTAATGCCCCCCGGGGCGTTTTTAAATACCTAAAAAAGTCTGCATTTATGTCAAAACTATCTGAATATATAAAAGAAACACGTGCGGAGTTTCGCCATGTAAACTGGCCAACTCGCCAACAAACAATTACGTTTACGATCCTCGTGGTAGTGATTTCGGGAGTGGTGGCGTACATGTTGGGATTCTTTGATTTCCTCTTCGTAAAACTTTTGGGCAAAATTATTGCTAAGTAATTTTTAAACTATGGCAAAACAAGAAACACAAGGTCATCGCAATTGGTATGCAATTCATACGTACGCAGGGTATGAAAATGCTGTGTTGCGAAATTTAAAACAGCGTATTGATTCTCTTGGCATGCAAGACAAGATTTTTAATGTCATTGTTCCAACTGAAAAGAAAATTAAAATCAAAGGCGGTAAGCGTACTGAGGTTGAAGAAAAAGTTTACCCAGGATATGTGCTCGTCGATATGATCGTGACAGATGATTCTTGGTATGTAGTACGCAACACGCCACGCGTAACAGGTTTCGTTGGTGCTGGTGTTAATCCCGTCCCGCTCAATCAAGAAGAAATTAACTTCCTCTTTTCTCGTATGGAAGGTGGTGAGACTGCAAAGCATGCGATTGATATCGAACTCGGCGAAACAGTAATGATTGCCGATGGTCCCTTCAAAGAACTCGAAGGTAAAGTATCAGAAGTTGATATGGAGCGAGGAAAGGTTAAAGTACTTGTTTCAATGTTCGGTCGCGAAACACCAGTCGAGCTCGACTTTCTCCAAATAAAGAAACTCTAAAAAACACCCCAGAGGGTGTTTTTTAGAGTGGGTTGACCCCGTAATCTTTTTACGGTACTATAACCCCGTTACGCATGCTTCTAACTGTTTAACAACCTATTTCGATACTATTATCTATGGCAGCAAAAAAAATAACTAAAACCCTTAAATTGATGGTGCCGGCTGGTAAAGCAACACCAGCACCACCACTTGGCCCAGCACTCGGTCAGGCCGGTGTAAACATTGGTGATTTCGTTAACAAGTTTAATGGTGCAACCAAAGAACTTTCAGGAACGGTTTCGGTAGTGCTTACAGTATACGAAGATCGTAGCTACGATTTTGTACTCAAGTCACCACCAGTTGCAAGCCTTCTTTTCAAAGCCGCAGGAGTTGAGAAGGGGTCAGGTAAACCAAATACTTCAAAAGTAGGTAAGATTACCCGTGCACAACTCGAAGAAATTGCAAAGATTAAGATGCCAGATCTTAACGCAAAGGATCTTGAAGGCGCTATGCGCATTGTCGAAGGTTCTGCGCGTCAGGCTGGAATTGAAATCAAAGGTTAATTAAAAAAACACCCCGAGGGGTGTTTTTTTTAATGGTTGACTTACTTATAGAGAAGTATATAGTGGCCGTAAACGAACTTCAAAATTTAAGAAAATGGAAAAATCAAACAATATTGTTGAGTATGGACCAGATGTTAAATCTGTATACAAAAATGTATTTGGCGTTGAGCCACCAATTGAATTACAAAATGATACACCATTTCAAAGTAGTATTTTGTATATTTTTCAAAAACTTTGTATACAGTATGGTGATGGTAAACCGTTTGCAAAAAGTTATCGAGGAATAAATTGCCTTGTGTTTCGCCTTAATAGTAAGGTTACTAACGGCGTGTTTGGTTGGTGTGTGTGTGAAAAAAATTCATCCCTACACTATATCTTGAGTTTTTGGCGGTCTGAACCATTGGGTAATAATAAGGCAATAATGTATTTAGTTGCTGGTTATGAGATAGCAGGGAGTAAGCAACTTGCGTATAAAGATTCGCAATTGGAAAAAAGTGTTCCAGTCTTTGAGATTTTTGGTCCAAGTTTAAGTGGCAAAATCGGAAAAAAATATTTTAAAGCAGATCTCCTTATGTCTAAAATAATTGAAGAAAATATATTACCGCTTAGCAATTGGATTTTGAATAGAAAATCATTATTTGAAACAACCGGAAAGTAATTTTCCCAATTTGTAATCAGAAACCCGTATACACAAATACGGGTTTTATTTTTTCTGAGCTTTTGTAACGATCGTATCAATTTGTTTTTGAAACTCTTTAAGTGAACCACTGTTATCAATAACATAGTTCGCCTTTTGTGCAACTGCAGCAATGGTCTGTTCAGTTTCGGCACTATCTTGTATTTGAAATTGAGCCCAAGTAACTTTTGCATCACCAGGGTTTTGTTTACGTTTTTTGAGTCGAGCGAAACGCATTTCTGGTGTCGCTGTTAAATTGATGAGAATAAAATGAGGAAGTTTTGAAAGTGCGTTAATATCATCAAGACGACGAATACCATCAACAGCGACAATTTTTTTCTTACTGGATTGTACATCTGCAAAAACTGTTTTTGAAAAAATATCCTGACCAAAGTTTTGGCGAAGGAGTAATGAAATTTTTTGCATGTTCTCCCGTGTTGCGGGCTGATAAATACGAGCGAGACAATCCCGCATTGATTGTGAAAAGAGTATGGTGTCAGCGGAATATTTTTTTGCGAGGTAAGTTGTTGCCACACCCTTGCCCGAGCAAATGTTACCAACGAATCCTACAACGAGTTTTTTCCCACCTTTTTTATTTCTGGTTTTCATACGTTTCTATACTTTCGTCTATGTAATCAAGTTCAATACCAACTTGTCGAAACATTTCCTCACTCTCGCTTCCTGCATGGTAACGTTTCTCGCACACAATACGCACAACTCCAGCGTTAATAATCATTTTTGCACATGTTGTGCAGGGAGTCATTTTGCAGTACACCGTACTTCCATCGATTGAAACACCACGTTTTGCAGCTTGTACAATTGCATTTTGCTCTGCGTGGGTAGTACGAACACAATGCTTTGTTTCAGTACCATCTTCGTGGCGCATTGTTTTCATTTGGTGCCCAACCTCATCACAGTGGGGCATGCCTTTTGGGGAACCGACGTAGCCAGTTACGAGTATTTGTTTGTCTCGCACTATTACACAGCCAGAGCGTCCACGATCGCAGGTTGCGCGTTCTGCTACAGCACGAGTAATTCCTATAAAATAGTCATCCCACGAAGGTCGTGCATGAGGAGTTGTTTCCATGTCTCAAGCATACAACGTCTCTTCTTTTTTTACTATTTTGACAGGCAAAGAAAAAACCGGCCTAAAGACCGGTAGATTTTCGCACATATTTTCTGAAAATGTAGGGAAATTCATTTTCCACATCGGGAGAATGAGGCTCTTCATCAACAAGGCGCCAGTCACTATCCCGTATCTCAGGGAAAAAAGTATCCCCAGGCCTATCGCATCGTACACGAGTAATAAGAAGCTCATCAACAAATGGTAGTGCTTGGGAATAAATTTCAGCACCACCAATAATATAGATGTCAGTGTTAAATTGCTCGGCAGCCTCAATGGCATGCTTTATTGATGACGTTGTCACTACGCCTGGATGTCTCCATGCAAGATTGCGCGTGACCACGACATTGTTTCTATTTGGCAGAGGTTTGCCAATTGAGTCAAACGTCTTGCGACCCATAATAACAGTTCCACCAGTGGTGAGCTTGCTAAAGTTTCGCATGTCAGTTTTTTGCTTCCAAAGAAGCTTGTTGTTATTTCCAAGAACATTATTGTCTCCGAGTGCAGCAATGATGAATTTCATAGGGTTGAGGGATTAAGTTAGACAAATAAAAGGGCCTGCGGTAAGTATACCGCAGGCCCCGCTGTTTAGACAGCAATAGGTGCTTTTATGCCCGGATGAGGATTATAATCTTCGAGTGTAAAGTCTTCGAACTTAAAGTCAAAAATGTTTTTCACTTCCGGATTAATACGCATTTTTGGCATTGGGCGCACGTCATTCATTCGAGAGAGTTGGGTGGCAACTTGTTCAAAATGGTTGTTGTAAATGTGGATATCACCACCAGTCCAGACAAATTCACCTAGCTCGTAACCGGTAACTTGTGCGACCATCATTGTCAGGAGTGCGTATGATCCAACATTGAATGGCACACCGAGAAATAGATCACAACTACGTTGATAGAGCTGGCAAGAAAGTTTGCCATCAGCAACATAAAATTGGAACAGGCAATGACATGGTGGAAGTTTCATCTTATCGATATCTTCAACTTTCCATGCACTGACAATAAGTCGTCGTGAGTCGGGACTTTTTTTGATCATCTCGATCACGTCCGCTATCTGGTCGTAGATTTTTCCATCAGCACCTTCCCATTTTCGCCACTGGCTCCCATAGACGGGACCAAGGTTTCCGTTTTCGTCAGCCCATTCGTTCCAAATAGTGACGTCATGATCAGTGAGGAATTTGATATTTGTCTCGCCCATCAAAAACCACAAAAGTTCGTAGATGACAGACTTCAAGTGAACCTTCTTGGTTGTTAAAAGTGGGAATCCTTCAGAAAGATCAAAGCGCATTTGGTGACCAAAAATACTTTTTGTACCAGTACCGGTGCGGTCAGTTTTTACGTTTCCGGTATTCATAATTCGTTCGAGCAATGCAGCATATTGCACATCTACGTGTGTGGCGCTCGGGGTAAATGGGTGACTTTCCATAAGTGATATTTTTTAGAGTTAAAGAATATTCTGCTTCAAACTCTACGCTAAATTTATAAATAGTCAACGAGGTGCATGATTTTGTATCGACCCGATTGTACCATATAATGGGTAACAACAATGAAAGACAAAGAGGTAAAAAAACTCATAGATTTGGAAAAGAAACGTCAGAAAAGTGTCATTAATCTTATTGCCTCTGAAAACTATGTTTCAAGCGATGTCCTTACGGCACTTGGTTCAGAGCTCACCAATAAATACGCAGAAGGGTATTCTGAACATCGCTATTATGGCGGCAACGAATATGTCGACAAACTCGACAATCTCACACGCGCTCGAGCCTTAAAACTTTTTAAACTTTCGCCGAAAAAGTGGTCTGTAAATATTCAAGCCCTCTCAGGATCGCCTGCAAACTTGGCAGTGCTCGTTGCACTTGTACCACCTGGAGAAAAAATAATGGGTATGTCACTTGATCATGGTGGGCATCTCACGCATGGGTATAAAGTGTCTGTCACTGGTAAGTGGTGGAAACAAGTTCCGTATGGTGTTGATCAAAAAACAGAAGTTCTTGATTATGAAAAATTGAAAGAACTTGCGATTCGAGAAAAACCAAAACTCATTATTGCTGGCTACACCGCATATCCACGTTTTGTGAATTGGGAAAGGTTCCGTGCAATTGCCGATGCATGTGGAGCACTCTTGATGGTAGATATGTCCCACATTTCTGGCCTTATTGCTGGTGGTGTGTACCCATCACCTTTTCGGTATGCCGATGTTGTCACTACGACAACCCACAAAGTGCTTCGTGGTCCACGAAGTGCGCTTATTTTCTCATGTCATGATTCGCGTGAACTTGATAAAAAAATAGACAAGGCTGTTTTCCCGGGACTTCAGGGTGGCCCACACATGAATCAGATTGCTGCGGTTGCAGTTGCGCTGAAAGAAGCGCTCACTCCTACTTATGTGAAATATGCTAAGCAGGTGGTGAAAAATGCTGAGGTTCTGGCAGACGAATTACAAAAGCTTGGCTGGCGTATTGTCTCAGGAGGAACTGATTCGCACCTACTTTTAGTCGACACATGGATGAATGGAAAGGGCATTGGTGGTAAAGAGGCAAGTGATCGTTTAGAAAAAAATGGCATTATTGTGAATAAAAATACTATTCCTTTTGATACACGAAGCCCAGTCGATCCGTCTGGTATTCGTCTCGGTACTCCCGCAGAAACGACTCGCGGTAAGACAGAGAAAGATATGCGTGCAATTGCACAGAAAATTGACAGGATACTTAAAAAGAAATAACCTTACTCAAACTGTTAGTTTACATACTATGAAAAAAGGAAAACTTATTGTAATCGATGGTACTGATGGATCTGGCAAGGCAACCCAAGTTGATCTTTTGCGACAACGACTCACAAAAGCAGGGTATACGGTAAAGGTTGTTGATTTTCCTGAATATTACAAAAACTTTTTTGGAGCTTTTATCGGCAAGTGTCTTTCAGATGAAGAATATAATTTTCTAAATACTCACCCACAGATAGCCTCAGCGCTCTATGCGGCAGACCGTTTTGAGTCAAAGGCAGAAATGGAAGAATGGCTCAAAAAAGGATATGTAATCATTGCAAACCGATATGTGAGTGCGAATCAAATCCATCAAGCGGGTAAAATTACTAACGCCAAAAAACGAAGAGCATTTCTCAAATGGCTCGACGAAATGGAACATAACGTCTTTGGGATACCTCGCCCCGATATCGTCGTGTACCTTAGTCTTCCGATCGCGCTTGTACAAAAATTGCTGAAAAAACGTGATGCTACAAAAAAGCGTAAGTATCTGCAAAGAAAGACGGACGTCCACGAGGCGAGCCCCCAATTTCTCGAAAATTCACGCAAGAGTGCACTTAAGCTTGTCGGCGAACTCAATAATTTTGTAAAAATTGAATGTGCTGAAAAAGGTGAAGTTTTACCTCGTGACGTAATTCATGAAGAGATATACCGTACTATCAAAAAGGTCCTTTAAGGGACCTTTTTTTATTTACAAATACTTTGTTACACTTTCGCTATGCATCTCAAATTTAAAAAACTAAATCCTGAGGCAAAAATTCCAAGCTATGCTCATCCGGGAGATGTGGGGCTTGATTTATATTGCCTGGAGACTTTCACGCTTGCGCCTGGGGAAAGTAAGATCATCTTTCATGGTTTTGCGCTTGAGTTTCCAGAAGGATATGCTGCACTTATTAATGATAAAAGTGGCATTTCAAAAGCCGGTATGAAAGTACTCGGTGGTGTTTACGATGCGGGTTATCGTGGTGAATATAATACACACCTCATCAATCTTTCGGCTAAACCATACACATTCGAAAAAGGTGATAAGACGAGCCAACTCATTATTTTTCCAGTAGTGATTGCGACCATCGAAGAGGTGGCGGAGCTCTCAGACTCAAGTCGAGGCGATGGAAGATTTGGGTCAACTGGAAAGCAATAAGTTCAAAAGTAGATACTCCTTGCGCAGGGGTATCTTTTTGTTGTATGGTGAGAAAAAACAACACATGGAACCACAGGCACATATACGAAACTACGAATGGAATCCCATTGAAAAGAAATTTGTTCTTTTACAAGAAAATATAAAAAAGCCGATTGGAGGTAGGGTACTCAATGAAATCGCCACCTTGCTCAATGTAGTTGCGGAAGTAAGCGGGAATACCCCGGAAGCTATTTACGCCAACGAGGGTGACAAAAAAATGATTGAAATGCCACGGGTAGCATTTCTTGGTTCTCTCTATGATTTATACCCGGAATTTAAAGTAAAGGAACTTTCGCAAATGCTGATGCTCAATGGTGTAACTCCAGGAGAAATGATTAGTAAACACCAGAATTTCCTCAATACGTATGGTGATAGAAGTGCGCAATATCAAAGCATGATGCACAAAATCCGTTCCCGATGCCGAATATTATTTGAAAATGCATCGCACAAATTGCCACGCAATACAAAAGTGCGTCAACTTGATACACAAGTAACCGGGGGAGTATTTCCCAAAATGCCTCACCAGGTCGGACGATTACGTATGCCGAATAGAAAAGAGTACGAGACCCTTGTGAATCTCCCGTATGCAGTACTTGCAACTAAGCTCATGGAATGTTTCCAAGAACTATATGGGGTGTCGCGCCAGATGCTTGAACGACCCTCAAGGAAGCGCATACTTACAGATTTACGAAAAATATATTTGTTTGTAGTCCATGATTTTCATCGTGGAGCAATGAGTTTAGAAAAAATGGGAGAACCATTCAAAAGAGATCATGCAACTGTACTCCATGCAGTGAGTACTCACAATACTTTAATTGAAAAATCAGTTGAGTATCGCGAGAAGTATATTGCGGTTGTAACCTTGTTGATCGATAAAACAAAACCTTATGTACAACAACACGTTACCTTTTCATTAAAAAAGATTGAAATGCTTTTAGCCAAAGTGGACTCAACAGAAAGCACCAATAAGTTTCTTGTTGCACTAAGAGAAAAAGTATTAACCGATGCCTCTTTCACTCGAGCTGAACTAATGCGGTATTTTGATCGCTATAAAATACCAAAACATCTACTTAGCTAAAGATAAGAAAAGCCCTTCGAAGGAGGGGCTTTTTGTTTTGGTGGGTCTCTGCTAGACTTGCAATATGATTGCAGAAAAGCTTACTACTTATATACAGGCAGCACTCAAAGAGCTGGCAATTGAGACGGATGAGATTGCTCTTGAGCACCCAACACTACTTTCACACGGCGATTATTCCACCAATTGCGCAATGGTTTATGCTCAAAGAAGTGGTGAAAACCCTCGTCAGCTTGCGGAGAAGATTGTTGAAAGACTTTCAGAAAAAAAACTTAACGAAGTTTCAAAAATTGAAATTGTAGGTCCAGGCTTTATTAATTTTCACCTTTCACGCGATTTTTTCACAAATGCAATAGAAGTAATCGATGAAACGGGTGAGGCATTTGGCACTAACAAAATTCTCAACGGCGAGAAAGTGGTAATTGAATATACCGACCCAAATCCGTTTAAGGAATTTCATATTGGCCACTTGATGTCCAACACCATCGGTGAGTCACTTTCGCGTATTGTGGCATTTTCTGGTGCAGAAGTAAGACGTGCATGCTATCAAGGAGATGTTGGGGTACATGTTGCAAAAACAATGTGGGCACTGCTTAAAGAGGGTGTGGCGGAGAATCTTTCAGAGCTTACCGTGAAAGATCTCGCGCGTGCTTACACACAGGGCTCAAGGGCGTATGATGAATTAGATACGAAAAAAGAAATCGATGCACTTAATAAAGTGCTTTACGAAAAATCGGACAAAAAAATAAATGCACTCTATGAGCATGGTAGAAAGATATCACTTGAGTATTTTGAACAGATATATAAAAAACTTGGTACACAATTTGATTTCTATTTCCTTGAAAGTGAGACAGGTGGCTTTGGGAAAGAGATCGTAGAAGAATTTCTCGGAAAAGGTGTATTTGAAAAGGGCGAAGGTGGCGCCATTGTTTTTCGAGGTGAACAGTATGACCCCACACTCCACACGCGTGTATTTGTAAATGCGCAGGGTTTACCAACGTACGAAGCAAAAGAGCTTGGGCTAGCAAAGAAAAAATATGAACTCTATCCATATACAAAATCAATTGTTGTAACTGGGAATGAAATCAATGATTACTTCCGTGTATTGTTGGGGGCGATGAAACTCGTATTCCCCGAGCTTGCAGAAAAAACAGTACATATTTCTCACGGCATGCTTCGACTTCCGACAGGAAAAATGTCATCGCGAACCGGTGACGTCATTACTGGCGAAGGACTCCTTGGCGATATTGCAGAAAAGGTGATCGAAAAGGTGAACACAGACGCGCGCGGTGTTTTGTCAGAAAATATAATCAACCACGTTTCTGTCGCTGCGCTAAAGTATTCAGTCCTTCGTCAGGGGACCGGGAAAGACATTATTTTTGATTTCGAGAAGTCACTTTCTTTTGAAGGTGATTCTGGCCCGTACCTGCAGTATTCATACGCACGTGCACTTTCTGTTATAGCAAAAGCTCACACAGAGGCGATTGACTTGCTTTTTATGAGTGCACCGGAAGAAGTGAATGAAGTAGAAAGACTGCTCTATCGTTTCCCCGAAGTAGTTACTTCTGCACTTAAAGAATATTCTCCACAATATATTGCAACATATCTCATTGAGATTGCCCGAGCCTTCAATGCCTATTACGCAGAACATAAAATTGTAGATGCGACTGACCTAACGTCTGGATATAAAGTTGCCCTAACCCAAGCTTTTGCTACGGTAATGAAAAATGGTCTCTCTTTGCTTGGTATTGAAACACCTGAAAAAATGTAATTTTTGTTCCATTTTACATTAGCGGTGAAGTAAGGTAGGATGGGAAAAAAGTTCATCACCATGAGAGTTAAAGTTCCATACAACCCAAATGCTACAACCGTGCTTGAAATACCAGCACACTACCGGCTACTCTGGGGGCTTCTCGAAGAGAAAAACCCGTATTTGAATGACCAAACTCTTTTTGAAAGCAAAAAAGATTTGGCGCACGCTTTCCTTACTAAAAGGGGAATTACGGAGGGTGTCGTTACCTTTGAAGAATATCAGCGAATTTTCAGAAATACTATTGTTGAAGTATCAAGAAACCTCTGTTGTGGACCACTCGATAGTACCAAAAAGATAAAAGCACTTTATGAGGAATTGCGAAGTATCGCGCTCCTTCGACTCACGAAGATTTGTCCTGATGGTGGAAAATGTAAAGGATGTCCAGTTTTCGAAGATTGCTTTGATCGAAGATTCAAGGATCACTTTCAAGCAGTGTATCCTACTTTTCAATCATAAATGTCCAAGGCCCTCCACAGGGGCCTTTTCTATTTCCTGTAGATTATTTTATACTTCATAGATATACATAATGGTGATTGCATAAGAAATATATTTATGAAAAACAAACTCATTGCGCTCTCGGTCGTAGTTGCTTGTCTCGCGGTAATTGTTATTTTAGGGAATAGTGGAACAAGCGGAATTCAAAAAGGTCTTTTAGCAAAAGTTTTTACTGACGCGACGATCTCGAAGGTCGAGGTAAAAAAAGTTTCCGATACGTCGGTTGCAATTTATTGGAATACAGATAAACCAACAACATCTCAGGTGCTTTATATGCGCAAGGGAGGAAAAGATTTTATTAAAACAGACATTCAAAAAGAAACCACAGAGAAAGAATTTGGAGCTACGAGCCACAGAGTTATCATTGATAATCTTGATCCAAAAGAAAATTATGAATATTACGTTTCGTCGTGTGATGTCAGTGGTGTGTGTGGGATAAGTCGTCAAGCTGGCTTTTCCCTCGGTGGAGATACGCTTCTTAGTACAGACGTAACACCACCAAGCATACCTCAGAACCTAGATGCAATCAGTATAGGCACAACAAGCCTTACGCTTACATGGTCGCCTTCAACAGACGATACCGATCCGCAAGCAGATATTGTCTATGATATCTACGGCCCTGAGGGAGTATGTGGCACTACCGGTCTTTGTGCGAGCCAGACTGGAACTCTTTCAATTTCAATAACAGGGCTTACACCAGGAGGTTACTATGGATCGCCATCGGGTCCAAATGCTGCCTTTAGCATACAGGCACATGACTCGTCAGGAAATTACTCACAAAGAACAAACCAGCTCCAAGTACAGATGTCACCTGATAATCAGGACCCAACTACTCCTACGAATTTTTCTTCACCAGCAAAAACGACGACAACTATTTCCTTACAATGGGACCCATCAACGGATGATGTGGGTGTGGCAGGCTATCAAATATATGTAGGCGCAAGTGCATACACTGGAGGTTCAATTACTGGAACCTCCTATACACTTACGAACCTTATTCCTGGGACACAGTACACCATCAGGATTCGTTCAATTGATACTGGATATAACACTTCGCCTTTTTCTCCACCACTTACTGTGACAACTAATCCAAATACCTCTGGTCCAGTTATTTCAAACATTACAACAACAGGAACAACTTCTGTTACGCGAAAAATTGCTTGGACAACCGACGTGCCAGCAACTACACAAGTGCTCTATGATACCGTTTCTCATGCAACTGGAGGTGCTTATCCGTATGCAACAACCGCAGTAAGTACATTGGTGACCGCACATAGAGTTTCTATGTATAATCTTACTTCCGGTCAAACATATTATTACAAAGTAAAATCAACAAATGCTGCTGGAATAACAACCCTTTCGAGCGAAAACTCATTCACATCGCCTACGTGCGCAAATGCTCCAGCAGCAGGATATCCATTTCCACTGCAGATGTGGGTATGGAAAGACAACAGTGATATTGTAGATACTTCGACACAGACTTCGATCGATTTCTTTAACTTCATTAATTCTCACAAAATTCAGACAGTTTACCTTAATTTACCAACTGTCTTTTTCGGTAATACAAATGATGTTGATAATTTGAAAGATTTCCTCAATATAGCGCGCGATCAGTATTGTCTTGAAGTAGAAGCGCTCGATGGTGCAGCAGACTGGGTCGCACTACCAGGGAATACGTACTTTACTTCTGGAGGCACAACAACTGCAGCAGTTGATTGGGCAAATACCATAAAAAGTTTTAACAATAGTATTACTGCCGGAAATGCAAAACTTATTGGTATGCAATATGATGTTGAGCCTTACCTACTCAATACTGCACAAGGATATCCGTCTTTTGATCCACAATGGGGACAGACGACTGCTGGTAATCAAAAAATTGCAAATGCATATCTCGATATGACTGAAGCAATTCGTGCGACACTTGCTGGATCTGATGTACTGTTTGATATGGCTCCGCCACGTTGGCTTGATACTGATACTGGTCTTACAGATAGCACTTTCATTCGTACACCAAATGGAACAGGAAGCATCTCTGGTAAATCGGTAATGAAGCACCTCTTTGATTCGCTCGACATGATGACGGTGCAGGATTATGTAGTTACTGGTTCTTCAATTTATAACGATGGAAGAAATGAACTTGATTATGGTATTACGCTCGGTAAAAAAGTGCGTCTGGGAGTAGAGACTGCGCCTGGATATGGTGCGACGACAAGCTTTAGTGATGTTGCCGGTGCAACATGTACAAATATGATGAATCAACTTGTTGATGCATATAGTCGCATTGTGTCTAATAGTAGGAGTGCGGGATTTGAAGGGTTTGGTATTGAATATTATAAGCGAGCAAATAATACACCATACGCATACTCACTTTTGTGCCCATAATGATTGAATCAAAAACACCCCTACAAAAGTAGGGGTGTTTTCTTGCAAAATCTCTTTGGCGGTGTAGTATAAAACTGTAGCGTTGATGAGGATTCCGCGAGTGGCGGATACAATCACCTCAGAGCTCTAGAAAGAAAGCCTAAAAGGTAAGTAGACTCTAGCGGGTATGCCCGATACAGCGGTAATAAGTTCGCCTCTGGCGGAGAAACAAGGTGGTACCACGAGGAAGCTCGTCCTTGCATTGCAACAAGTTATTGTTGTGCAAGGACGAGCTTTTTAATTTATATACACTATGGAAAATACAGAACAAAAAAAGGGGAAAAGTACAGCAGCGCTTCGTGAAGAGCGTGTTTTAGCATTTTGGAAAGAGAATAATATTTTTGAAAAATCAGTTTCAAAAAATGAAGACAAAAAGGAATTTGTCTTTTATGAAGGACCTCCAACGGCAAATGCAAAACCAGCATTACACCATCTCGAAGCACGTGCATTTAAAGATGTTATTCCTCGGTACAAAACAATGCAGGGGTTTCATGTACGTCGTCGTGCTGGGTGGGATACTCACGGTCTCCCTGTAGAACTTCAGATAGAAAAAAAGCTCGGACTACAGTCAAAAAAAGAAATTGAGCAATATGGTGTCGCTCAATTTAATAAGGAGTGTAAGGACAGCGTATTTGAGTATATTGGTGAATGGGAAAAATTTACTGATCGTATTGGCTACTGGGTAGACAAGGAAAATGCCTACTACACATTTGACGCAAACTACGTTGAATCTCTTTGGAGTATTGTGAAGCGGGTAAGTGATAGAGATTTACTTTATAAAGACTACAAGGTGGTGCCATATTGTGCTCGTTGTGGCACGGGTCTCGCTACTCACGAGCTTGCGCAAGGATATCAGGATGTAAAAGATTTGTCAGTGTATGCAAAGTTTAAAATCATAGGTTTCGATAAAGCCTACTTTTTAGCTTGGACAACGACTCCATGGACTCTTCCAGGAAATGTTGCACTTGCTGTTGGGAAAGATGTTGAATATGTAGAAATAAAAATTGGTGAAGAAATACTCGTCCTTGCAAAAGATAGACTGTCTGTAGTTACTGAGCCGTATGAAATCATTGCAACACACAAAGGGAGCGAAATGGTTGGCATGCAGTATGAACCACTCTACCCATATTTGAGTACTCTTATCTCTGATACAGAAAAACCAAAATTACAAAATGCCTACAAAGTATATTCAGCTGATTTTGTTACTACGACTGATGGTACGGGTATGGTACATATTGCGCCAATGTATGGTGCAGATGACTTTGTTGTTGGTACAGAAAATACGTTACCAAAGTTTCATCTTGTTGATGAGACGGGAAACTTTATAGCAGGTACAGATTTTCTTGAAGGGAAGTTTGTAAAAGGTGAAGATGTTGCAGTAGATATTATCAAAGATCTAGCACATCGTGGGCTTTTGTTTAAAAAAGAAAAGTATGAACATACCTATCCACACTGTTGGCGTTGTAAAACTCCGCTTATCTACTACGCACGTGATTCGTGGTATATCGGTATGTCAAAACTCCGTAAGGATTTGATTAAAGAAAATGAAAAAATAAATTGGGAACCAGCTCATATTAAAGAAGGGCGTTTTGGCGAATGGATTCGAGAAGCAAAAGACTGGGCTATCTCCCGTGAGCGATACTGGGGGACACCGCTTCCTATTTGGGTTGCAGAAGATGGAGAAAAAATAGTTGTTGATTCATACGAGACACTCAAAAAATACACAAAGAAATCCGGGAACACTTACTTTGTGATGCGCCATGGAGAAACTGAGGGGAATCTCGAGGGGATTATTGCTGATGATCCAAATGAGAATGGTGTACTGACCGAAAAAGGCGTAAGTGAGCTGAAGGCATCGGCGCGTTCACTGAAAGGGAAAATTGATCTCATCTTGTATTCACCACTTTCACGTACGAAAGAAAGCGCAAATATTATTGCGCAGGAACTAGGTCTCTCTTTGGAGAGTGTGATCTCTGATATTCGTTTGACTGAGATGCACCTTGGTCCAACTTATGACGGCAAAAAATGGGAAGACTATCATGCAGTTTTCCCAAAAACAAAAGAATATTTTGACAAAGCTCCCGAGGATGGCGAATCGTACAACGATGTACGTCGTCGTGTGATGGAGTTTCTGTTTGAAGTTGAAGAAAAATATGCAAATAAAAAAATACTAATCGTAACTCATGGTGGTCCAGCATGGTTAATTGAAACCGGTGCCCGGCACCTTTCTGTCTCTGGCGTGCTTGAAACAATTAAAAATGTAAAGGATTTTCATTATTTTAAAAATGCAGAGGTAAAAGAAGTTGCTTTCGTGTCATTTCCTCACAATGAAAACTATGAGCTCGATCCACACCGACCATATATTGATGACGTAGTTCTTGAGAAAGATGGCAAAGCATTTCGTCGTGTGAAAGAAGTGATGGATGTGTGGTTTGATTCTGGTGCAATGCCGTTTGCGCAGGACCACTATCCATTTGAAAAAGAAAATGGTTTTAATCCAAAGCATGGCCTCTTCAGCTCGTCTCGTGGATACCCAGCTGATTTTATTTCAGAAGCAATTGACCAAACTCGTGGATGGTTCTATACACTTCTCGCTGTCGGTGTCCTTATGGAAGTGGGAACACCATATAAGAATGTGATTTGTCTTGGCCACTTGCTTGATAAAGAAGGGAAGAAGATGTCGAAGTCTATCGGGAATATTGTAAATCCATGGGAACAAATGGATAAGTTTGGTGTGGACACACTTCGTCTCTGGATGTACTCAGTCAATCAGCCGGGCGATTCAAAAAACTACGACGAGAAAACTGTCGCAGAAATTCACAACAAAATCTTCAACTTGTTTTACAACGTACTTTCATTCTATGAACTCTATCGAGATACATCATTGGAAAAAAATAGTGAAAAGCTAGAAACTAGTAATGTGCTTGATCAGTGGATACTTGCACGATTGAACGAACTGGTTCTTGAAACTACAAATTCAATGGATATGTATAAGGTTCTTGAACCAGTCCGAGCACTTCGAGACTTTATCGATGACCTTTCGACATGGTACCTTCGCCGTTCTCGTGACCGAATCAAAGACGGTGATGAAGAAGCAAAAAAGACATTGTATACAGTGATGAAAACAGTTGCACAAATCATGGCACCGTTCGCGCCGTTTGCGGGAGAAGATATTTGGCAGAAACTAAAAAATGATACTGATCAGGAATCAGTACATCTTTCAGAGTGGCCAAAAACAACAGGAAAAGAACATTCTCACATTCTTGAGAATATGAGAATAGTGCGAGAAATTTGTACTACAGGGAATATGCAAAGAAAGAAATTAAATATTCCAGTGAAGCAACCACTTAGCAAAATTTTCGTTAAAGAATATTCCCTCGATACAAATTACGGCGATCTTATTAAAGATGAGCTGAACGTAAAAGAAGTAGTTGAAAATAAAACGATTGCAGAATTAGTTGAACTCAATACAGAAATCACACCAGAACTCAAGCAAGAGGGGAATGTTCGTGAACTTATCCGCGCGCTGCAAGATATGCGCAAAGAGGCAGGACTCACTCCAAAAGACAGCATCTCACTTCTTGTTGACACAAATGAGACAGGAAAAGCGCTTGTCGAAAAATTTGAAACTGATATCAAAAAGACAGTTCTTGTTTCAACTATTTCATTTACTGAAAATGATGGCAATGAAATCCTTGTCGAAGATGTGAAGTTTATTGTTAAGATAGAGAAATAATATGAAAAAGATATTTATTATACACGGATGGGGTGGAAATCCAGACGAGCCGTTGCTTGTGTGGCTTGACTCTGAATTGCAAAAGAAAGGCTACGAGGTAGTACGTCCTGCAATGCCAAACCCACTTGAACCAAAAATTGAAGTATGGGTAGCACACCTCGCGTCTCTTGTTGGAGTGCCAGATGAAAATACATACTTTGTTGGTCACTCAATCGGATGTCAGACGATCATGCGCTACCTCTCAACACTTCCCGATGATATAAAAGTAGTAGGCGGAGCACTCTTTATTGCAGGGTGGTTTAATCTAGCTCACCTTGAAGAATATGATGGGCAGGGCGCCGAGGATATTGGCAGACCCTGGATAGAAAATCCGATTGATTTTGAGGCAATTAAAAAAGTATGTCCAGCAATTACTGTCTTCTTATCAACCAATGAACCATATGAATATGTAGAGGAAAATAAGCACACGTTTGAAGAAAAGTTAAATGCAAAAGTTTTCCTTATAGAAAACAAGGGTCATTTTACTGCTGAAGACGGAGTTGTGAGTTTACCAGAAGCGCTTGCCTTGTTATAAATGACAAAACTTATTACCGCAGGAGAAAAATATACAGATATTGATGCGCTGGCGTGTGCGTTTGCATACGATGAACTTCTGAAACTCAAAGGCGAAGCATCAGAAGTTGTGCTTCCTGGAGTATTGAACCACAGTGTGACTGAGCATGTCCGTATATTGCTCCCAGAAATAACTAGATTGCGACCACTTGGGGAAGGTGACAGTATTGTGCTTGTCGATGTATCAGATCCAAACGAAATCGCCCATTTTGCTACAGCTGAAAAGGTGAGTGAGGTGTTTGATCACCATAGTGGTTTTGAAGATTTTTGGAAAGAGAAAATAGGATCACAAAGTCATATCGAAATGATTGGCGCGTGCGCTACGCTCATTTGGGAAGAGTGGAAAAAGTCAAAATTTGAAAACATGATTTCTTCGACATCAGCAAAACTGCTTGCGTATGCGATAGTTTCAAATACACTCAATTTCTCTGTCGATATTACAAGCGATCGTGACATTTTTGCATTTCGTGAAATTTTGCAATTTGCAAACGTGCCCAAAGACTGGATAAAAGAGTATTTTGAAGCACAAGAAAAAACGCTCTATAGTAATGTTGTCGAAACAATAAAAAATGATACCAAAGTTTTTACGTTCTCATTTTTAGATGCACCACTTACGTTTGGGCAACTTGAGTTGTGGGACGGTTCCAGTTTTTTGAAAAACAATTTAGAGGCTATTGAAAAAGCACTTTCGTCTTTTGGCACACAGTATCAAATGATGAGCATTCCAAGTATTAGCGAAGGAAAGAACTATATTTATACTAAAGATGAAAAAATACAAAAGTATCTCGAGCAAATTCTCGGCATTACGTTTCGAGATAATAGTGCGCAGACAACGTCACTACTATTACGAAAACAAATTTTAAAAAAATTACAGGAGCTCTAAAATTATGTCACACCAGATTTTTCATACCAATGCGCTCGTGCTCGGCTCTCGAACAAGTGGCGAGGCAAATAAACGTATTACGCTACTAACACGAGAACTTGGACTTGTACACGCTATGGTGCAGGGTATTCGTCACGGCAAGTCAAAGCTCCGCTTCGCACTCCAAGATTTCTCTCTGGCATCAGTTGATCTTGTCCGCGGTCGTGAGGTGTGGAGGGTTACAAGCGGACAGCCACAAGAAAGTTTCTCAGGATTGCTACTACAGAAAAGCACTAAGTCACTCTTTGAAAAAGTAATGCGTTTGCTCGGAAGACTCTACCAAGGTGAAATACCAAACGAAATTCTTTTTGATGAAATTATCAAATTCTTACGTTTTATGAAAGAAACACAACTTCCTCACGTAGAAATACCGCTCGTAGAGGTGGTGATTATTACGAGGATATTACACCACCTCGGTTATTTGGCGTCACAGGATAATGACCATGCATTACTCGAGGGGCCTTATACGACAGAACTTTTTGCCCACGTGCGTACTATTCGTCCTCGCCTCGTTCAGGAAATCAACCAGTCCCTACAAGAAACACAGCTCTAGCACTGTGGGCGCATGGTATAATAAAAGCCATGGAGTTTCCAGAGAACAAAAGTCGTATCGATGATATTCGAAAACGATTATATATAAAGGATGATAAGGTGGTGGCACGACGACGTTTTGGTTTGTTGCACGAAACACCAAATGACGCTTCGACAGACTGGAAGCATGACGATATGAATACAAAAAAACCCTCGGCACAGATAGGGCGGACGTCACTTTTTAAGAAGCTTTTTATTGGTGCCCTCATTTTCTTCTCTCTTACGCTGATTGTAGTGCTGTACAACTTTCTTGGTGGAAAAAATGAAGTATCAACTGCAAGCATCGGTATTGATGTTCTTGGTAACGCCTATACTGCAGGCGGAGAAGAATTGCCACTACAGGTAGAAATAAAAAATCAAAATCCAATTCCACTTGAACTTGCAAACCTTGTTGTTGAATATCCACGAGGCTCTGATGATTCAGCAGGTGCAGATATGGTACGCACACGCACTTCGCTCGGTACTATTTCTGCAAACGAAACAAAAGTTTACAACACAAAAATTACACTCTATGGTGAACAGGGTACTACAAAAAAAATCAACTTTATTCTCGAGTACCGTTTGCGTGCCTCAAATGCAATCTTTACCAAGGAGCAAGAGTTCGTAGTACAAATAAATTCTGCACCAATCTCACTTACTGTCGATGGTCCTACTGAAACAAATCCAAACCAAGAGGTTACTCTCAAGGTACATGCATCACTCAATGCAACAAAAACAGTTTCAGGAATGTTGGTCCGGCTTCAATATCCACCAGGCTTTCGTTTTACTTCGAGTGATCCAAAACCAGCATATTCAAATAATATTTGGGACTTGGGTGACCTTGGTGCTGGTGCGGATAAAACAATTTCAATAACAGGTACGCTCATCGGGCAGGATGGGGAAGACAAATCTTTCCATATTTACGGCGGAGTGGGCACTCCTGGAGACTTTTCAAAATTGCAAGTAGTCTACAATTCATACCTCCATACAATTGCAATCAAAAAGCCATTCCTTGAAACACATATTACTATCAATGATTCTACAAGTGAGAATATTGCGGTTGAACCTGGAGAGACAGTTCGGGTACAGATTCCATGGTCAAACAATTTACCGACGCGTATTTTAGACGCACAAATTACAGCAAAGCTTTCTGGTAATGCACTTTCGCCGAGCGACGTACATTCCTCTGACGGTTTTTTTGATTCAAATACCGGCATAATTACGTGGGATAAGAATACTACTTCTTCACTTGCGTCTATTGAGCCTGGAGAAAGTGGACAAGTAACATTTTCATTTACACCATCGGCTATTGAAAACAGCAACCACTCATTTCTTGTTGACCCACAAGTAATGATTGAGGTTGGGATCAAGGGTACACAAACTGACGCTGGAAATATCACACAGGAAGTAAAGGGTTCTGAAACAAAGATAGCAAAAGTAGTAACTGATTTTACTGTAATACCACTTGCAGTGTATTCAATTGGTCCGTTTGCAAACACAGGACCGATTCCTCCTCGCGCAGGACAAACTACCACCTATACGATTATTTGGAGAGTAACGAATACTTCGAATCGAGTTACTGGTGCCGAGGTTCGCACAACACTTCCAGCATGGATTACTTGGAAGGGTGCGGTTGCACCAGCAGGTGTGAACGTAAGTTATATTGATTCAAGCCGTGAGGTTGTATGGAAAATTGGTGCAGTAGATCGTGGCGCAGGCTTAAGTGGTACTTCAAAAGAGGCAGCATTTCAAGTTTCCTTCACACCTTCATCAAGCCAGATAGGTAGCATGCCGCAACTCATCACTGAGAGTAAGTTCTCTGGACAGGATTCATACACTGGTGTACAACTAAAAGCAGTACGAAATTATCTTTCAACCATCATTTCGAATGATCCGCAGTATAGCAATGGTTCAAATGGTAAGGTTGCCCCATAATCATGCATGACAATAAAAAGAATCAAGAATTAATGGATAAAATCACGTCGCTTTGTAAGCGACGCGGTTTTATCTACCAAGGTTCAGAAATTTATGGTGGGCTCGCTGGTACTTGGGACTACGGACCACTCGGTGTCGCGCTTAAAGAAAATATCAAGGCACTCTGGCGAAAACAATTTGTATATAATCGTGAAGATATGTATGAAGTAGATGCGGCGCTTCTCATGAATCCAAAAGTATGGGAAGCAAGTGGTCACGTTGCCGGTTTTTCAGATCCGCTTACAGAATGCACACAATGTAAGAGACGTTTTCGTGCTGACCAGCTTGAGGACCCTACAAAATGTCCAGAATGTGATGGGGCACTTGGTGAACCTCGTCAATTCAATATGATGTTTAAAACCCAAATCGGCGCAATGGAAGACTCGTCATCAATTGCGTATTTTCGCCCAGAGACTGCACAGGGGATGTTTGTAAACTTTAAAAATGTTATTGATTCTTTTCATCCAAAGCTTCCGTTCGGCATGGCACAAATAGGAAAAGCTTTTCGTAATGAAATTACCCCACGTGATTTTATTTTTCGAGTGCGAGAATTTGAGCAAATGGAAATTGAGTACTTTATTCACGAATCACAATGGGAGGCTACGTTTGAAGAGTGGCGAAAAGGTATGCATGAGTGGATGCGTACTATTGGTTTACCGGAAAAAAATATTCACGAGCTCGAAGTACCAAAAGATGATCTAGCTCATTATTCAAAACGCACCATTGATTTCGAATTTGATTTCCCATTTGGTAGAAAAGAACTCTATGGTCTCGCATACCGTACTGACTTTGATTTACAGAATCACTCGCAAGCATCAACGGTTGAACTTACTTATTTAGATGAAGAGGCGAAAGAAAAAATAGTTCCTCACGTGATTGAACCAACGTTTGGACTCGATCGTACTGTGCTTGCGATTTTGACAGCAGCGTACCATGAAGATGAAAAGGATGGGGAAGTTCGTAGTTTCCTTAAGCTCAAACCACAGATTGCGCCCGTCATTTGTGCAGTCTCGCCACTTTTGAAAAACAAACCAGAGCTTGTTGCAAAAGCGCGCGAAGTATTCACTCTCCTTAAAGAAAAATTTGGCCGTGTTATGTGGGACGACAATGGCAATATCGGAAAGCGTTATCGTCGCCAAGATGAAATTGGGACACCATGGTGTATTGTTGTTGACTTCGATACCCTCGGTGAAGGTGGAGATGCACTTCGTGATACAGTTACCGTTCGTGATCGTGATTCAGGTCAGCAAACCCGCGTAGCGATCGATGCATTACTTACCACCATTGCCACTCATCTAAAATAATACATGAGTAACTATCACAAAACAGAACTCGCAAATGGTTTGCGTGTCATTACGGTGCCACTAACTGAGAATCAAACAGTGACAGTACTTGTGCTTGTTGAGACAGGTTCAAAATATGAGACGAAGCAACACCAAGGAATTTCGCACTTTATTGAACATATGTGTTTCAAGGGTACCAGCAATCGACCAAGTGCACTTGCGATTGCGCACGAGCTTGATAGTATCGGCGCACAATCAAATGCATTTACTTCTCAAGAATATACTGGATACTATGCAAAGAGTGATGCTTCAAACTTTTCAAAAATATTTGATGTTATTTCCGATATTTATCTTCACTCCACTTTTCCCGCATCGGAGATTGAAAAAGAAAAAGGTGTGGTTATTGAAGAGATCCATATGTATGAAGATTCACCACAAGACCATGTCCAAGACCTCTTTATGGCGCTCATGTATGGTGATACACCTGCAGGTTGGAATATTGCGGGCACCGTAGAAAGCGTGCGAGGTCTTACACGAGATGATCTTGTCCGTTATTATGGTGAACAGTATGTACCAGAAGCAACAACCGTAATTGTCGCAGGTAATTTTAATGAAGATGAAGTGCGAACCCAAATCGAAAAAGTATTTGGTGAGCAACCACGTACAAGTAAAAAAAAGAAAGATAAAGTACTTGAACTACAAAAAGAACCTGCAGTATCATTAACGCACAAAGCGACTGATCAAACACACTTTGTTTTGGGATTTCGTGCGTTTGATACCTACAACATTAAAAATCGAACCGCGCGTGTACTTGCTACAATCTTAGGGCAAGGAATGAGTTCGCGTCTTTTCCAAAAACTTCGTGAGGAAATGGGCGTTTGTTACTATGTGCGCACTGGCCTCGATACTTATACCGATCACGGCATATTTATGATTTCAGTTGGGTGCGATACCTCACGAGTAGAAGAAGTGGTCAGTACCATTATTGCTGAATGTAAGCAATGTACACAAGAACGTGTCTTGGATACTGAATTGCAAAAAGCAAAGCAATTTTTGATTGGCAATATGAAGCTCGGGTTAGAATCGAGTGATGAATTCGCATCATTTTACGGCGCTCAGGATATTCTCCATAAAGAGATAAAGACGCTTCCCCAAATCGAAGAAGAAATTCGTGCAGTCACAGCAGAACAAATCAAAGATATTGCCGGAGAAATTTTTCAATCATCACATGCGAACCTTGCGCTCATTGGTCCATACACAGACAAGGATTCCATTATTGCACTTCTCAAACTATAATTGAGATATGCCACCTGTATCAGGTTCTCGAATTCCAATAAAAATTAAGGTGCTCATGTTTACAAGTAACTTAGACGTTCTCACCGAGGGCTCACTTTTTCGTGGCAGGATACTTGAGTACGCTGCGCTTGCTGGAGAACTTCATATTCTTTTAATAAATACCCGCACACATATCACTACTGCTCATAAAATAGGAGAGAATATTTGGGTATATCCAACAAATTCATTTTCCCGTTTCTTTTTTCCAATTGATGTCGTGCGAGTCGTGCGCTCACAACTCACATGGAAGGGAAGACTACATGCAGATTTAATAACCGTTGCGGACCCATATTGGCTTGGTCTTTTTGCTATGTTTACTGCACATCACTATAAAAAACGATTACAGGTACAGATCGAGTCTGATTTTACCAAGACAACTTTTCTCAAAAAAGTAATTGCAAAAGCGGTTGTATTTCGTGCGACCGGTCTGCGTGTTGTTTCAAATGAAATTGCAAATCGAATTGTTGCACGTCATAAAATACTCGCATCAAAAATTTCGGTATTACCGATGTTTTTAGATGTAGATCGTATTGCCAAGCTTCCTGTTACGGTTGATTTGCACGCAAAATATCCAGCATTCACTTTTATTATTCTCATGCATGGCGAGCTCACTCGATCGAAAAATATCACTCTTGCGATTGATGTAATGAAAGTGCTTACAAAAAGTTTCCCAAGAATTGGTCTTGTTATTGTTGGTGCTGGACCCGAGAAGAAACACTTACAAAATTACGCGATACATAAAGGAATCAGTGGTAATGTGGTTTTTGAGTCAGAGCCAGTAGATATTTATAGTTATTACAAAACAGCAAACCTTGTACTCGTTACTTCTAAAAGTGAAGATAACGGTATGACAAGTCTTGAAGCACTTGCTTGCTCGTGCCCAGTCATCACTTCAAATGCTGGTGTTGCTGCACCGATTTTGCATGATATTCGAGGGGTGAATTTCGTATGTGAAAGGGGAGACGAAACATGTTTTATTGAAAAAATACGAGAGTTTATTAATGCTCCAGGGCTCAGGGAACATTTCAAGCTCAACGCACTTTACTACGCAAAAGAAGCTCTTGGTTATGATAAAGACGAGTATCTGAGACGATACTATACGACGTGGGAGTCCTGTTTCCACGAAGGTTAATAGGTAGCATTAAGAATTTTTGGTATTATTTAACTAGTGATGGCAAATAACCCCCGTACAAACTATGTTTCGATTTCAAACGGCACGATTTTGCGCGTAGCGCTTTGGGGTATTTTCTTATACCTCCTCTATTACCTCAAAGATATATTTCTTATTTTACTTACGTCAATCGTTATTGCTTCGTTTGTTGAAGCGACAGCGAACAGACTTGTAAGATATAGATTCAACCGCACGCTGAGTGTGGTGCTCATTTACATATTGATCATAGTACTCTTTGCAGGACTCTTTTATATGTTTGCGCCAATTATTATTACCGAAGTCTCAAGTTTGGCGCCAATAATTCAAAAATATTTCCCCTCAGCTGATATCCCAACGTTTCTTACCGGGAAAAATCTTACACAGGCAGAAAAAATTATTTCAACACTCACACAAAGTGGTAATTTTAACGATGTAATTTCTGGTGCTCAGGCGATTGTCTCAAAAGTTTCAGGTGGCATTTTTGGCATCCTTGCAGCACTTTTTGGTGGCATCATCAACCTCGTACTTGTTACAGTCATTTCATTTTATCTTTCAATCCAAGAGAACGGGATTGAAAAGTTCTTGCGCATTGTTGTTCCTCAAAAACATGAGGATTATATTGTCGGACTCTGGAAGCGTTCACAGCGGAAAATTGCGCTCTGGATCAAAGGACAGTTATTGCTCGGGCTTATCGTCGGTGTCGTAACCTTTATTGGTTTAACACTACTAGATGTACCGTACGCACTACTACTTGCAATCTTTGCTGGAATTTTCGAACTTATACCATTTGGTATAGTGCTTGCGGCAATTCCAGCAATAATGTTTGGGTATATGCAAGGGGGTTTTACGCTCGCGGTGATTGTTGCAGGTTTCTATACAGTGGTTCAGCAACTTGAGAATTACTTCTTGCAACCACTTGTGATAAAAAAGGTGATTGGAATCTCACCACTAGTGGTCATACTCTCAGTATTGATGGGGGCGTCTCTAGCGGGCTTCTGGGGGCTTATTCTTGCGATTCCCGTGGCAGTAAGTATACTCGAATACATGGGCGATATCGAAAAGAAGAAAGCAGGTGTTCCGCTCACTGACTAAATGAACAAACAACCATTTTACCTCACCACAACACTTCCGTATGTCAATGCGGAACTCCATATGGGTCACGCGCTTGAATTTGTGCGTGCTGATATTATTGCTCGCTACAAAATGCTTGCGGGTTTTGATGTGTTTTTTAATACAGGGACTGACGAGCATGGACTCAAAATATTTGAAAAAGCAAAGGAAGCAGGACTTTCGCCGCAGGTTTTTGTTGACGGTTATGTAGAAAAATTTAAAGAAAGTGTAAAAAGTTTCGGGATCTCAGACCAACTCCATTTTATACGCACAACAGACACGCATCATATTAAAGCCGCGCAAGCATTTTGGGAGCGTGTTGCGAAAAATGGTTTTATCTATAAAAAGTTTTACGAAGCAAAATATTGTATAGGGTGTGAAGAAGAAAAGACTGATTCTGAACTTGTAAATGGGGAGTGCCCACTACATCCTGGCAAGCCACTTGAACACATACAGGAGGAAAATTATTTTTTCAAATACTCTGCATTTGGTGAGAAACTTATCGCTTTTTACGACGAGCACCCTCATTTTGTGATCCCTGATTTTCGTTTTAATGAAGTAAAATCATTTGTAAAAGGAGGATTACGCGATTTTCCTATTTCACGTCTGAAGTCAAAAATGCCATGGGGCGTTCCAGTTCCTGGCGATGATGAACACGTAATGTATGTTTGGTTTGATGCATTGACGAATTATATATCAACACTTGGCTGGCCAGACGAGAGTGGTAATTTTAAAATCTATTGGAAAGATGGAAATCCAACGCAGTATTGCGGGAAAGATAATACGCGCTTTCAGGCAGCAATGTGGCAAGCAATGCTTATGGCTGCTGAACTTCCAAATTCACACCAGATCATTGTTAATGGACACATTACCGCTGAAGGTGGCGTGAAAATGTCAAAATCGCTCGGTAATGTGATTAATCCAAAAGATATTGTCGCTGAGTATGGTACTGATGCTCTACGTTTTTTCCTTGCAAAAGAAATAAATACCTTTGAAGATAGTCCATTTACCATTGAGCGTTTTAAAGATGCCTACAATGCAGGACTCGCAAATGGTCTTGGAAATCTTGTGTCACGAATTATGACCATGGCGACCTCGTATGGAGTATCACTTACTGACGAAGATAAGTCAGTTACTTATTATGATAAAAAGGTTGATACGCTTGAGCATTTCGCTATTACAGAAGAAGTCCAAAAAATATGGCTTGCGATTTCCATGATTGATCAAGATATCCAGAAAAATGAGCCGTTTAAAAAAATTAAAACTAGTCCAGAAGAAGCCAAAAAAGATTTACATCGAGTGCTCGCTCATTTGTATGGAGTTGCCGTTAGACTCGAACCATTTATGCCAGAAACAGCAATAATGATACAAAAACTTATTATTGAAAATAAAAAACCTGAACAGCCACTCTTTATGCGCAAGGATTAATATGGACTTCAAGTATTTTGACATCCATTCACATCTCAATTTACAACCACTTCGCAATGATGAAGAAGCTGTAGTGTTTCGAATGCGTGCACACGAAACTGCAACGATTACTGTTGGTGTTGATGCGCAAACATCACGTGACGCAGTTTTGCTTGCAGAAAAATATCCATTTTTTTGGGCGACGGTTGGACTTCATCCCACAGACAATACAAGTGAAGCATTTGATTTTGAAGAATATAAAAAGATTGCAGCGCATCCACGAGTTGTTGCGATTGGGGAGTGTGGTCTTGATTACTTTCGTAATCAAACCGAGGAAACAAAAAATCGCCAGAAAGAAGTTTTTAAACAACACATCATGCTCGCGCTTGAGCTCAATAAGCCACTTATGATTCACGCGCGACCATCAAAGGGAAGTATGGATGCGTACAGTGATGTACTTGCAATGCTTGAACCATATCAAAAGACCATTCGAGCAAATTTTCATTTTTTTATTGGCAATAAAGAAATTGCAATGCAAGTACTCGCGTTGGGGTTTACGATATCATTTGATGGTCCAATTACGTTTGCGAGAGACTATGACGAAGTAATACAAATGGTGCCACTTGAATCTCTTATGGCCGAAACGGATGCGCCATTCGCTGCGCCAGTGCCCTATCGTGGAAAAACATGCGAACCATGGATGGTTGAAGAAGTTGTAAAAAAAATTGCTGAAATTCGCAATGAAGATTTTGAAAAAGTACGAGCGCAGTTACTTCTAAATGCAATGAGATTCACAGGGCTTACTCCTTTAAACTGATAGAATGAGACTATGCGAAGTTCCTTTATGAAAAAGGTAGTACTTATCGTGGTATTGATTGTCGTATCACTTTTTGGTTTTTTTATAGTTAGAAATTTTTCTGCAGTTCGAACTGTTTTTTCGCCAGTCGTACATGCAGTTGGTGCGCAGGTGTCAGAGCGCTCACTTTCACCTGATTCGCTAAAGGCGAAAATTACTTCTGCGACAACAATCTCAAAACCATTTGCTAAAGTACAAGGCCTCACTATGTTTCGAGGCAATCCAACACGTACGTGGTATGGAGAAGGCCCACTACCACTAGTACCGACAATTGCGTGGAAGTACCCAGATTCACCAATGTGTAGTTTGTCAGAGGTATTTGGTGTAACAAAACAATGGTGTGGAAATGGCTGGACAGGACAACCTGTAGTTTGGGAACACCCGGATGGTGTAACAGAAATTATTTTTGGTGCATACGACCGCAGGGTGCATTTTGTTGATTCGCAAACAGGCAAAGACACGCGACCGTCATTTCTCACCGGCGACCTAATTAAGGGTTCAGTAACACTTGATCCGGATGGTTATCCACTCTTATATTTTGGATCACGTGATAATAAGTTACGAATTGTGGCACTTGACCAAGATATTCCAACTGAACTTTGGTCACTCGATGCTGATGCAGTGAAAGGGAAATGGAACAATGATTGGGACGGCAACCCACTAGTAATGGATGGCCTTTTGTTTGAAGGTGGAGAGAATGGTTGGTTCTTTATTTATGAACTCAATCGTTCGTACGTAGATGGCAAAGTCGCGGTTGCACCAAAATTACTTTTTGAAACTCCTGCGTATAACGATGCACTCATTGCGCGTGTTGGGAATGAAGTGAGTATCGAAAACTCTGTAGTGCGCTACGGTGATCGTGTCTATTTCGCAAACTCAGGAGGACGTATTGTTGGCTTTGATGTGTCAAGGGCACGAGAAGGCGAGGTTCCGCTCGTATTTGATTATTGGGTGGGTGATGACACAGATGCAACAATCGTTGCTGATGGCGATGGCATGCTGTATGTAAGTTCTGAAGAAGAGCGAATGAATGAGACTTCGCAACTTCTTGGACAACTTACTAAATTGAATCCTTATAATAAAACTAATCCGTATATTTGGGGGATTCATGTGCCTCTTGATGCATCGGGAAAGGGTGGTATTTGGGCGACTCCGGCACTTTCTGGTGATTACCTTTATGTGCCCACGCATACTGGCGTCTTGCTCGCGGTGAATAAAGACAGTGGAGAAGTGACGTGGTTTGATAGTATTGGTACCCACGCCTGGTCATCTCCAGTGGTCATAGATGACGCACTGCTCGTGGCGACATGTGAAGTTGGCTCATTGCGTCAATATAGCCTTAAAAACCCTGCAAAGCCTGAATTGCTACATCGCATGCTCTTGCCGTCTGGCGCTTGTATTGAAGCAACTCCTGCTGTCTGGAAGGGTAATATCTATGTTGGTAGTCGAGACGGTTACTTCTATAAATTCACAGATGCCCATGAATAGGTGCATGATATAATCCTGGTATGGATAAAAAGTCCCACTTTGTTGTGGTTCTCGCGGTTGTGGTCGTCTTCTTACTTTACACTGCACTTTCTTTTGTAAAGATAAATATTCGTGACCCACTTTC
>CALRHK010000003.1 GCA_943359475.1 Candidatus Nomurabacteria bacterium | reverse complement strand
GCGAGTTCAGTCTCCCCCATCGTGTCTACCAATACATCTTTCATTTCTGGTGCGTAACGCAAGAGGAGGATCGCACGCAAGTGGACAATGACCAATTTGAGAAAGACACGCATATCGGTGTTCTGATTACTTGCGGTTTTGATAACAGCGAGACCTTTTGCGATTTCTTTGTGTGTGAGTGCCGAGAGAAAGTCGTCCACGAGTGAGAGTGTTGGCGCGCCGGTGATCTTCTCGACTTCAGCACGTGTAATTTTCGTATCACTCGAATACGAAATCACTTTTTGCAAAATCGAAAGCGTGTCACGAAACGAACCATCACCGAGGAGTGCCACGAGCTCGCTCGCACCACTCTCGAGTGAGACACCTTCTTTCTGAGCAGTCTTCTCCACAATAGTTTTTAAGACAGCTTCATTTGGTTTCTTGAATGCAAACGTCTGACAACGCGAGACGATCGTGTCGGGCACTTTTTCAAGCTCAGTCGTCGCTAAGATGAAGATGACATGTGCTGGTGGCTCTTCGAGTGTTTTGAGGAGCGCGTTGAAAGCTTCTTTGGTGAGCATGTGGACTTCGTCGATGATGTAGACTTTATACTTCGAATCAAACGGCATCGTGCGGACATTGTCGCGGAGTTCACGGATGTCATCGATACCGCGGTTTGACGCAGCATCCATTTCATAGATATCGTTGACCGATGTACCGAGCTCGCGCGCGATAATACGCGCAATCGTCGTCTTACCAGTACCACGTGAGCCGGTGAGGAGGTAGGCATGCGCAATCTTGCCCGACTTGAGCGAGCTCTCGATCACGCTGACAATATGCTCTTGACCAATGACCTCGGCAAAGGTTTCTGGGCGATATTTTCGATACAGTGCGAGTTCTGACATGCCGAAAGTATAACAGACTTGTGGGAGAAAATAAAAAACCGCCCCGAGCACGTGTCGTGCGAGGGGCGGAAATAGAACTATGGAGCAATCTTACCAAAGAGGAGGTAGCGATCTTTGGGAATCGTATCGAGTGCATGCGATGAGTACGATAACCTTCCCACGTATTTGCGGGTACTTGATGGATAACCAACAGCTTTTGAAAAATACGGTATACCTTTTGCCGGGTGGTGAAATACATCGTGCACACCTTCCAATTTGCAGTGCGGTGCCAAAATCCATTTTTCAAAATGCCATTGATTCAAATCGTGATCAATAATGTGTGCAAGACCTTGAAATCCTACACACAGAAAGCCTTCATCGAGCAGTATTTTGATTGTTGTTTGTGCATTTATGTCCGCATTGACTCTCAAGAGATACAGTCCGATAGATACATCGGTAGGGATTGTCTCTACACAAAAGAGAGCATCGCTGAGCCCTGTATCAGGCAATCTGATAGTCTGCTCGTGATCTTTGCTGTAGCGTTCGATCGAAAAGCGCTCGTGGGTACTACTGGTGATCATTTTGGTAGGAAATTCCTTTACCATATCAAGGAATATCCTCAAGGAGGGTGAAAGTACAGGTAGGTTTTTCATATGAACAGTTTTTGCCATCATACGCTCGGAGGCTTATAGTGTCAAAAGAAACCGCCCCGAGCACGTGGTGCGAGGGGCGGAAATAGAACTATGGAGCAATCTTACCAAAGAGCACGTACGAATCTTTTTTGATCGAATCGAGTGATTGTATTGAATACGAGAACATTATTTCAGGATGAGGCAATCGCTTACCTTGCTTGCTTAGATACGGGATACCAACTGCAGGGTGACAAAAAATATCGTGTACGTGCGTCAACTTACAGTGTGGAGCCAAAATCCATTTATCATTTGGGAATTCGTCTATATGGTAATTGACGATATGCGCAAGTCCATTAAACCCAACACAGACAAAACCTTCATCAATCAGCATATTGATTGTCGTCTGTGTATTGAGTAGAACTTTTGAGCGCATCAATACGAGGGTGACAGAAATTCCTCGTGCAAAATGGCTTCGACAAAATACGCTGTCTTGCAAGCCATTTTCAGGAAAACGATACCGATCTTTATTTGAATCACAATAGCGTTCAATCGAAAAATAATTTCCACCCTTTGATTGCAGAGGTGTCGAAAACGTAGAAATGACTTCGAGGAATATTGCAAGCGAAGAGGTAAGTTTTGGCAAGTTTTTCATATGAACAGTTTTCGCCATCATACGCTCGGAGACTTATGGTGTCAAAACAAAAAAAGGGCCACACCATATCGGCATGACCCCACACACACAGAAATGAACTTATTCCCCCTTCAGTACGTCTTCGACAACCTGATATAAATAGTTGCCAGAGTACAATAACTGTTGCCACTGTCGAAACTTCGGATCGGAGGAAATGGTAAGAATTTTTTGTAACATTTCATCAGAATCATCGGGTGATACTCGTATACACTGTTTGGTGGTTGTGAGCTTTAATCGCACAATACACAAATCTCCATTTTGAAGCTTTATCTCAACATCAAATCGAGCTGTTGAGGGTTCCGGACCCCATTTCAATCCACGGAAAGTTCCAAATTTAGCATTTTTAAATTTTTCGGCGAGCACACTATCGAGCTTGTCCTGTAGACGTTTGTACGTCCACAATTCTCGATAATTGTGTGGCACCTGACAAGTAAGAGCAGCCATGGCAGTAGTTATTTGGTGAATATTTTTTTGTAAGCGTACACTGTTAGGCGCGATACGTCAAATAGGTAGCAACACTCTTTTCTACTTCGGTCGCATTCTGTGTTTGCATGAGTTCCATACGGAGTTCTTTTGCACCTGGCCAGCCATGAACATACGCTTTAAAATGCTTTTTCATTACAGCAAACGACTTTACGTCACCGAGAAGCTTTTCAAAAAGCAAACAGTGCTCAACAAGCACACGGAGATGTTCTTCTTTGGTAATGGTTGTTTGTGCACGAAGCCAATATCTATTTTTGAAACCAAGTTTTTGAAGAACTATGAAATAAAAATCTTTTATTTTTGTTAAGAGAGTGTTTGTGTGGCTTTTTGTGCTCTGCGCAAAAAGCCACGGATTGCCAAATACTGCACGGCCAATCATCACACCATCTGCACCACTCGCGCGCGCTTTTGCATAGCCATCACTGAGGTCACGCACATCGCCATTACCAATGATTCGTGTTTCCTTGCCCATCGCATCACGCAATGCGACAACTTCACGCACATGCTCCCAGCGCGCGGGTACAAGAGAGAGCTCCTTGCGTGTACGGCAATGTAGTGTGAGTACGGCAATATCTTCTGCAAGAAGGAGCGGTATCCATGTTGCAATTTCATTTTTTGCATATCCGATGCGTGTCTTGACTGAAAGCGGAATATTTTTTCCAGCATCAAGTATTCCCGCTTTTGCGGCACGAATAACTGCAACCGCGCGATCTGGAGTTTTTATCATGGCAGCGCCAGCACCTTGTTTCTCTATCGATTTGTCGGGACAACCCATATTAATATCAATACCGTCAAAACCAAGCTCTGCACAAAGCTTGACTGCATCATGCATCGTGACAGGGTTTGATCCGAAAAGCTGAGCAACAATCGGTCGCTCAGCTTCTGTATAGGCAAGATCTTTCATGAGTGCCTCACGTCCACCGAGCATGAGTCCATCCGCAGAAACAAATTCTGTCCAAGTGACATCAGGTTTTCCATATTTTGCGATAATGCGTCGAAATGCAGGATCAGTTACATCTGCCATCGGTGCCAATGCAAAAAATGGTTTCTTTAATTGTTTCCAAAAACCGAGTTCCATGCACGGAGCGTACCAGAGGTGTTGCGCAAGTGCAACTAAAACTCTGGTGTTGTTGGTCGAAACTTATAATAGACCTTACTTGCGAATCGCAAATCGATATAGAGCAAGTCATTGAACCGCATTATAAAATCATTTTTGAATTGTTCTGCTTTGAGTGCGGCAGAGAGATTCTCTAGCAACTTTTTTGGATCGGAGTGCTCATTAAAAAGTATTTTAGTATAGACACTGCGTCCGGGCTCAAGTGAGGCGATAAACAAATCATAATCACCACCATCAGCAACACGGAGCGCATATGGTTCGATACCAAGCGCTGGTAATCCAGCAAGAAATGATTCTATATTCGCAAATTGTTCAATTGGCAAAAACTGCCTCCCGACAGGATCAATAGAAGGACCAAACAATCCTGTACCAAAAAATTTTATGTACACATTACCCGTAAAATACGGTGACTTTGAAAAAATATAGCCACTCATATCCATATAGTAACAATCGTCGTTAGGAATATCCCCCACTTCTTCTTTAAAGCTGTGGCCACACCACAGAAAACGCCCCTCGCGTTCGGTCACAGCTACTGCGAGCGTATGAGTATCAGTGAGTGTTACCTTTACTGTTTCGAGACGCTTGAGTGTGACGAGGAGGTGCTTTTCGATTGCATTTTTTGGATACAAAAGAAAGTTTTGTTTTGAAAATGCAAAGAGGTATCTTCCGAAAAGTTCCTCCTGCACTTTTTCAAGAATTGCTTCCGAATGAACAACTGTATTACCAGAAATAGTGACGTGCTCAATGCGCATAACGCGAAGGTGCGACGCAAATGCTAAACCAGTCAGTAGCATAATACTACCGACGGTCCACAAAAGAATTTTCTTCTTTTTGCTTTGTATTCGCTGTCGTTTGAGCTCTCTCACACGAGGAGACTCAAGCGTATCTCGGCGTTGTGCCATTAGTGTTGTGAAAAAAACTAGTAATACTATTTTCCGATATACTCTTTGCCCATGTATTTTACGAGTGGTGCGGGTATCTTGATGGTGCCATCAGCCTGTTGATTGTTTTCAAGTATCGAAATGAGAATACGTGGTGTTGCTACTGCAGTATTGTTGAGTGAATGCACATAGCGCATTTTACCTTCTGTGTCTTTGTAGCGAATATTGAGGCGTCGTGTTTGAAAATCATGGAAATATGAAGCAGAGTGTGTTTCGCGATATTTCTCTTGTGATGGAACCCAAACTTCAATGTCATACTTCTTTACCTGTCCGAGTCCAAGATCACCGCCACAGTTAATCACGACATGATATGGCAATCCGAGTTCAGTGAGAAGGTCTTCAACATTTTTAGTAACTTCTTCATGATACTTCACGCTTTCCTCGTGCGAAGCTTCACAAAGTACAACTTGTTCGAGCTTAAAGAATTCATGTACGCGGTAGAGCCCTTTGACATCTTTGCCGTGTGCACCTGCTTCACGCCGGAAACATGGTGAAAATGAAGCGAACTTGAGTGGCAATTTTTCTTTCTCGAGTACTTCACCTGAGTAATACGCCATTGTCGCAACTTCACCAGTACCTGCAAGATAGTCACCATCTTGCGTTTTATAGAGATCTTCTTCACCTTGTGGCAAGTAGCCTGTGCCAAAGAGTGTCTCACGATTTACAAGTGACGGCACAATCATTGCGCGATATCCTTTTTGCACAAGTGAATCCATAAAATAATTCCAGAGAGCCATTTCAAGACGCGCACCATCATTTTTCAAAAAATAGCCACGGAATCCTGAGACTTTCGAACCACGTTCAAAATCAGCAAGATCGTGCATCTCCATAAGTTCGAGATGCGACTTCGGGGTGAATGAGAATACGGGCTTTTCACCAACAACACGGACTTCCATGTTTTGCTCATCACTCTCTCCTTCTGGCACAGAAATATCAGGTATATTAGGCACTTGGAGCATAGAGAGTTGCCATTCATGCATAACACTCTTCAGCTCGTCTTCCTGATTTTTCATATCCTCCTTGAGGATTTTCATTTCATTTAATAGCTGGGTGCGTTGTGCGGGCTCAAGATTGTTGCCAATCATAAGACTGGTGCGATTCTGTTCTGCGCGCATGTCTTCAACTGCCTTCAAAAGCTTGAGGCGCTTATCGTCTGTTTCGATCAGTTTTTCTACGTCAAAGTTGATGTGCTTCTTTCGGGCACCTTCTTGTATGAGTTCTTTGTTTTCGCGAATAAATTTAATATCGAGCATATAAATATATGTATGCGTCTAGCAATAAACCTATAGTAGCAAAAGCAACACTTTTCGCAAAATATAAACATATCTCCTAATGCATTTTATTTTTTGCATCATACAATATACATATGTCGTACGAGGTGCGAAAACTCGCTACCCATGAGTTCCCTGAGGAGCTCCTAGAAATACCACACCCACCCAAAGAAATGTGGGTTGCAGGAACTCTCCCTCCGGAAAACTACTTCCGTTTAGTGGTCGTCGGTTCACGTAAATACACAAACTATGGCAAGGAGGTTTGCGAAAAACTTATTGCCGATTTGGCAGGCTACCCCATCTGTATTATCTCAGGACTCGCACTTGGCCTTGATACACTTGCGCACAAGGCAGCACTCAAAGCTGGCCTACCAACAATCGCAATACCAGGTTCAGGACTTAATGAAAAAGTACTTTATCCGGCAAGCAACCACGGCCTTGCACGTGAAATACTTTCTCATGGTGGGTGTCTGTTGTCTGAATTTGCACCAGATTTTCGTGCAACCATCTGGAGCTTCCCTCAACGCAATCGTATTATGGCCGGCATAGCACACGCTGTTCTTGTGATTGAAGCCGAAGAAAAATCCGGCACACTTATCACTTCACGACTTGCGACAGACTACAATCGTGATGTCTTTGCAGTACCTGGCTCAATTTTTTCTGAAAATTCAAAAGGCACCCATATGCTCATTCGACTCGGCGCAACCCCCATCACTTCAAGTGAAGATATCTTAGAAGCACTTGGCATTGAAAGTACCTTAAATAAACATCATGAAATAAAAAGTAGCACCAAACCACACATACCACTTACAGATGACGAACAAAAAATTTTTGATCTCATTGCAGAACCAATCGCACGCGATTTACTTATCTATAAATCGGGCATGCCAATCACTCAAATCACCGCGCTCCTCTCAGTCATGGAAATCAAAGGACTCATTCGTGAGTTTATGGGAGAAATTCATCGCAATTGACATACTGATTAGATGCGAGTACCGTTTATAAAAAACGGTCATGGAAATACAATTTGTACTCGAATGCACTATCAAAAAAGATGCTCAGCAAAAAATTACTGAATTAATGATAACAAACACCGGTGGCTGTGAGGGAAATGACATGATTGTATTTCTACCAGCATGCCTTCGTAACAAACGTATCGCTATACGTGCACACCCAGGAGAAACCTTTGAATCAATCGAAGTGCCACCACACCATCTCCTTATTGAATCGAAAGGCGTTTTCTCAGGCACGAGTGAAAAGAAGCAAGGTCAATACCATTTCCTTGTAAACGTTGCAAATGATGAAACCCTTGCCGAATTCGTAAACTTTGTAAAAAATAGTTCTGCACTTTTCAATAACCGAAGAATTCGCCAAGCGCGCCTTCCTGGACCAAATATGGCCGCGCAATTTATCTTCCTGTAGCACATCACCAAAAGAGCCTTACGGCTCTTTTTTTCTTGACAAATATGTATATTCGTGATACAATTGATACAGACTTAAACCCAAAGCTCATGTCAAAACAACTCGTTAAGGGTGCACGCGTACGCACCCTGAAAGTTGCTCTCAAAGGCAACGCAACATCAGATGTATCTGTAGGATCATCGTACATCGGTAACTTGAAAAACAATCTTGTAGTAGGCCAAGGTTTTGTACTCACTACTGGATCTTATTCATCACTGGTGACGAAGATTACCCCAACCAAAGACAACCGTTTTTTGGTGAGTACTATGACATCGGTATATCTGATTGAGGAGGTTTAATGTAACCTCATTTGATATTCCCACCCGCACTTCTGTGCGGGTTTTTGTTTGACAATTTATCAAATAAATGAATAATTGCATTTACGGTAATAAACCAAACCGTTCCTATACAAATGAATAAACTTAATTTAGCTGTCAAAGACAGTGAGAGTAACAAAAAAGAAGTTACTGCGTACTACAATGTGTCAGCTGGCGTCCCCACTGCATCAAAACAAGACGAAACGTGTGACTACTGCAACAGGCACCGCAAAGTGTTGCACCAGGATACGCTTGAGTTTGGAGACATGACTATCGACAACGCGCCGGTCACCGACGAAGCTCTGCAGAAAAAAATCAAAACTGCAGTAAAAAGAAAACTCCCGGGTGTAAATAAGAAGTACTGTCTCTCGGAAAAATGCATGAACAAACACCACGACGAAATTGCGGGTGTTGAAGCGCAGGAATAAGTTTGTGGACAACATTTAAAGCGAGATTAAAAATCTCGCTTTTTTTATTTTACAATTTGCAAAATAAGATAATGTGTAGTATCAATTATGCGATACATATAGTATATGTAATACTAGCAATATGAAATTATTAATCGTTGAGTCACCATCAAAAGCAAAAACAATCGAGAAATATCTCGATGGGGCTTATACCGTGCGCGCATCAGTCGGCCACATTCGCGACCTCCCAAAATCAAATAAAAAAGCCATCGATATTCCAGCTGGCTTTGTCCCCCACTACGAAATTTCCAAAGGGAAAGAAAAAGTTGTTGATGAACTCCAAGGTCTTGCAGAGAAAGCAAAAGAAATTATTCTTGCGACTGACCCGGACCGTGAAGGTGAAGCAATTTCATGGCACCTTAAAGCAATTCTTGATGCAGATAAAAAAGTTAAAGCGCCAATAAAACGAGTCACGTTTAACGAAATCACAAAAGAGGCTGTGACCGAAGCACTCAAAGAACCTCGAGATATTGATGAGCAACTCGTACAAGCACAGGAAGCACGTCGTGTTCTTGATCGCCTTGTTGGGTACGATCTTTCTGGACTTATTTGGAAAAAAGTTCGTTATGGACTTTCTGCTGGTCGCGTACAATCACCTGCTCTCCGCATTATTATGGAACGTGAACGTGAGATTCGTGCATTTATCCCAGAACAATACTGGGTACTTTCTGGTCACTTCAAAACTAAGAGTAACGACAAGATAACACTCACTTGTGTCGACGAACCACGCGACGAAAAACTCGTAAAGAAAATACTTGAAACAGGCCGTGCAGGCAAATGGCATGTCGTTGATGTAAAGGAATCAGAACAAAAACGTTCTGCCCGCGCGCCATTTACAACTTCAACTCTCCAACAAACAGCGAGTTCTCGTTTGGGTTTTTCGCCAGCGCGCACTATGCAGGTCGCACAAAAACTCTACGAAGCTGGTCATATAACCTACATGCGTACAGATAGTACAAACCTCTCAAAGCAAGCCCAAGAGCAAATCCTCGCGCTTGTAATAAAAAAGTATGGCAAAGAATACGCACAAGCGAATGTATACAAAACAAAATCAAAAAATGCTCAAGAAGCACACGAGGCAATTCGTCCAACACACGTAGAGCTCCTGACTTCTGGAACTACAGAAGAACAGAAGAAACTGTATAAACTTATCTGGGAAAGAACGGTGTCATCACAAATGGTTGATGCAAAACTTATCAAAACAAAAGTAACTGCTGAAATTATTAATCACAGTGACCTCCCTGCGTTTGCTGCAAATGGCTCACGCGTACTTTTCCCAGGTTGGCTAGCTGTCGACACCGATGCGCGAGGCGAAGACGTCACACTTCCAAAAATCGAAAAAGGAGAACTACTCACACTTATCGAACTTGAGAGTGAACAAAAAGAAACACAACCACCTGGTCGTTATACTGAAGCAGGCCTTGTGAAAGAACTCGAGTCGAGAGGTATTGGTCGTCCATCAACCTTTGCTTCAATCATGCGCACAATTGAAGAGCGTGGATACGTGACTAAAGAAGGTCGCACACTTTTCCCTACTGATACTGGTGATGTTGTTTCAACTTTTCTCGAAAATAACTTTGCGCAATATATTTCAGATACGTTCACTGCAGAAATGGAAGACGAGCTCGACGAGATTGCCGAAGGAAAACGTGAGTATGTAAAAACACTCAAAGATTTTTACGGACCATTTTCAAAAGAGATTAAATCAAAAGATAAGATTGATAAAATTACTACCCTAGGTGATGGACCAAAAGAGTTTCCTTGTCCAACATGTGGTGCACCAATGATTATCAAACTTGGTCGTTCAGGAAAATTCCTTTCATGCTCACGCTACCCCGACTGTGCTGGTGCGCGTACAATCGATGGCAAAATTATGGAAGGCCCAAAAGAAATCGGCGAACCTTGTCCAGAATGTGGCGAAAAGCATGGAGGTAAGCTCGTGATTCGTGAGGGTAAATATGGAAGTTTTATTTCTTGTTCACGCTATCCTAAATGTAAATTCATCAAAGAGGATGAGGAGGAAAAGAAAAAGAAGATGACCGGTGTACAGTGTCCTGTGTGTAAAAAAGGTGAAATGATGGAGCGTCGTGGTCGTTTTGGTATTTTCTACTCATGTTCAAATTATCCTGAATGCAAAAATGCGATCAAAGCTCGCCCAACTGGCCGAATCTGTGATATGTGTGGCTCACTGATGATGGAAGGCACTAAGACGATTCCAGAACGCTGTAGCAATACGAAGTGTCCAAATCATCGACCAGACAAACTCAAGAAAAAATAGACGCAATAAAAAAAACCCGCGTGTGCGGGTTTTTTTGACTGATGCCAATTATTTTGACAATTCAATCAAAATTAACAGTGCTCTTTGGTCAGAGACACCTTCTCTGAACCAAATCTTCCCTTTTTCTCCATACTCCCGGAGTGCTTTTGCGGTAATTTTGTTACCGATCAGCAAATTGTGGAGCATCTCCTTTGCTGTAGGTGTGGACTTCTTTGACCGACTCCGGCGACGGTTCTTTGATTTTTTTGCCGTTTTTTGGCGTTTTTTTGAAATGCGGGTCGCCTTTTGAAACTTTTCAATTTCGAGTTTCGAAAGCCCGAGCACTCTTCTGAGTGATGTGGCCTCCTCGTCGGAAATTACTGCGCCAACGCAGTTTTTCAAGTTTGAGAGTCGGAATTCCTTAATTCCAGACTCTTTCGCAATCAGGTTTTGCTTTTTTCCGGACGCTTTAATCGCGTCTCGCAAAAGTACCTTATTACCAAGAAGCTGTGGCTTCGTGGATTTTCTTTTCTTTTTTGCCATTTACTTTGGGTTTAAGTTCTAGCAACATTATACACATAATTATTATTTTGTCAATGTATTTAAAATATTTATATTAATAAAAAAACTCGGCCTCCTATGAAAAGGCCGAGTATGTGCGTATGCAAAAACTGAAAAATTTGGGAGGTTCCGTGGCCCGAAGAAGATCTTCTGACGGCCATCAAAATGAAGGATTATTCCAGCCAAGTGTACGCACGCCCGTTTAACCAAAAAAACAGGTGTATCAACTGCGCAAAGTATACACAAACACTCTTATGGGTGCAACCCAACAGGCTTGTGATTTTGGCATCTATTCTCTACAATCAAACTATGGAACCTACTCAAGATACAACAAATGAAAACCTCTTTGATGATGACATTCAAACTATCCTTTCGCTTATGGATACTAATCCCAATAGTGATGCACGTGAGCTGATTTCCCGTGCCTACCTATTTGCAAAGGAAGCCCACAAAGAACAGAAACGTGCCTCCGGTGAACCGTACTTCAACCACCTTGTTGCAACGGCACAAAATCTCGCACGCTACGGCATGGATCCAGTGACAATCGCTGCAGGCCTCTTGCATGATGTTATCGAGGACACCCACATTACAGAAGAACAACTCAAAGAAAAATTTGGTGACGAGATCGTCTTTCTCGTAAATGGAGTCACTAAGCTCGGTAAAGTAAAGTACCAAGGACGTGAACGTCATGTAGAAAGTCTACGAAAATTTTTTGTTGCACTTGCTGATGATTTCCGAGTGCTTATGATTAAACTCGCTGATCGACTACACAACCTGCACACCCTTAGACATATTCGCCCAGAAAAACAAAAGCGTATTGCATTGGAAGCTATCGAGGTCTACGCACCGCTCGCAAATCGCCTTGGTATTGGTAAACTCAAAGGTGAACTCGAAGATGCTGCATTCCCTTTTGCATACCCAAAAGAGTATCAAAAAGTAAACGACCTCCTGAAAAGTCGCGTAGGTGGAATGCTTGAACAACTCGAAATCGTACGAAAAGAACTTGAAGAAATCTTAAAAAAGGAAGGCATACCTGTAGTAAAAATTTCTGCGCGAATGAAACATAAATACAGTCTCTGGCGTAAACTACAACGAAATGAAATGGATATTGAAAAAATTTATGATATTGTTGCGCTCCGTGTCATTGTACCAACGATAGAAAACTGCTATCACGCGCTTGGTCTCGTACACAGCACATGGAAACCACTTCCTGCTCGAATCAAAGATTATATTGCACTCCCTAAGCCAAATGGCTATCAATCACTCCATACGACTATTTTTACCGGTAATGGCTACCTCGCAGAGATACAAATTCGCACTCGTGAAATGCATGCGCAAGCAGAGTATGGTATTGCTGCACATTACCACTACAAAGAATCACCTCTCAATTCAAAAAAACCTGACACAGTTAAATTTCCATGGATTGAAGATGTTACAACACTCAACGAACTCACTGAGGCAAATTCGCCTGATAAATTCTTCCAAATTTTAAAAAGAGACTTTTTCAAAGACCGTATTTTCGTTTTCACACCACAAGGTGACGTAATTGACCTGCCAGAAGATTCTTCACCGGTAGATTTTGCATATGCAATTCACTCTGATATCGGCAACACGGTCTCCCAAGCAAAAGTAAATGGTAAAGCAACAAAGCTCAGTACCAAATTAAAAATGGGTGATATTGTGGAAATTATCCCAAATAAAAATGCACACCCCTCTGCTTCGTGGCTCGATTTTACAAAAACAACCGTCGCACGTAAACACATCCGTCAATATATTGATGAGCATGGTGGATTACTTGATACCATCATGAAGCGCTTTAAATAGTTGACTCTTTAACAAACTTCGCATACTGTTGATAAAAAAGAACACTATGCGCACCTTAAACAGAATAGGTTTCGATTTAGGCGATACCATTACCGATCTATCAAAAATTGATAAACGTGAATTGCTTCGTAATCCCGATTATATTGGCACCATACCATTTATGCCGGGGGCAGAAGAAGCACTCAGAGAGATTGCACGAACCAAAGGTAGTAACTCAATTTTTATTATTTCGAAAGTAAACCACCGGGCCGAAATGCTAACCCTGCAATGGTTACTGGCAAAAAAATTTTATGGTCGCACTGGAATCTTGCAAACAAATATACATTTTGTAAGGACTGGAAAAGAAAAAGCGCTTGCCGCACACCATTTTCAACTTGATGCGTATTTCGATAACGAACCCCTTAATATACTGATAATGAATGAGTATGTTCCACATACGTTCCTTTTCAAGCCACGCCCTGATTCACTCCATCTTGATGAAGCTCGGAAACGTGCGACAGAAGAGGTTCATACTTGGAACCGCGTTCTTACCATCTGTACAACATGGTAAACAAAAAATCCCTTACGGGATTTTTTTATTTAGAGCGAGAAATTTTTTATATTATATAAATCCGCTTCCTCCTCTGCTTGCTTAATCTCTTCTTTCGAACGATCGTCGGCATATTCTGCACGATCTTGATCTGTTTCATTCTCTACTCCGTTGATTATTTCTTTTTTCTCAGGCATTAACGTCGTATTTTGTGCGAGGAAATTATCAAGCATTGAATTAGGATTCTTTTCTCCGGTTGACTTCAATAATTCCGAGATCGTGTGGAGGTCATCATTCGTGAAGAAATCAATCATAATTTGACCACCATTTTCCCTCCGCTCAATATGCACTCGTGTACCCAAACTTTCCTGGAGCTGTTCTTCAATTTCCATAATTTCTGGATCTGGCAAAAGTTCCTTTTTGCGAACCTTATCAATCGCAATACGACGGCCAATACGCTCAGCTTCGCGTACGCTAATTTTCTTTACTACGATTTCCTTAAACAGCGTCATCTGCTCCTCAGGACGGTCAGAGAGCATCATAAGTGGACGTGTGTGCCCTTCGGTTAGTTTTCCTTCTGAGAGTGCGTTGAGGATTTCGTCTGATAACGTCAACAGACGTAATGTATTTGAAACATATTCGCGGCTTTTACCAACTTTTTGTCCAATCTGCACATGTGTAAATTTGAACTCTTCAGCAAGTTTCTGAAATGCACGCGCGCGCTCAACTGGATTGAGATCCTCACGTTGTAGATTTTCAATAATGGCGAGTTCGAGCTTCATCATGGAATCATCACCGACACGTACGATAGCGGGCACCTCACGTAATCCAGCGAGTTTTGATGCACGCAAACGACGTTCTCCGGCAATGAGTTCATACTCTGTTACCAAGCCACCGTCTTCTTTTTGTTTTTCAACACGAGAAACAACAAGTGGCTGCAACACACCATACTGACGAATTGACTCAGAAAGATCTCTAAGTTTTACTTCTTCAAATTCGCGACGCGGTTGATAGGGATTTGGGTGTATTTTATCGACTTCAATAAAGAAGATTGAATTTGAGTAGAGTTGTGCCATGTGGCAATTTTAGCATATTTTTTTCTGGCACAAAATTGATTTTACGCCCTATTTTTGTATACTGAGCTTACTCTATGCCGGAGTGGCGGAATGGCAGACGCGCTCGACTCAAAATCGAGTAGTGGCAACACTGTGAGGGTTCGAGTCCCTCCTCCGGCACAATATGAATACACTTCCTCTTATTGTTATCCTTGGCCAGACTGCCACGGGCAAAAGTGCGTATGCGGTGGCACTTGCACAAGAAATAAACGCCGAGATTATTTCTGCAGATTCACGGCAAGTATATAAAGGTCTCAATCTAGGAACTGGTAAAGTGACAAAAAAAGAAATGGGTGGTATCCCCCACCATCTGCTCGATGTGGCAAATCCATCGCAACAATTTTCTGTTGCAAACTACCAAGAACTCACCAAAAAAGCGATTGAGAAAATTCATAAAAAAAATAAAATTCCTATTTTGGTAGGTGGCACAGGTTTTTATATTGACGCAGTTATTCACGACACAAAACTCCCAGAAGTCCCGCCTAACGCCACCCTACGAAAAAAACTTGCCAAGCTTTCTACCGAAAGACTCTTTGCAATGCTCAAAAAGATTGACCCTTTGCGTGCACAAACAATTGATACAAAAAATCCAGTACGTCTCATTCGAGCAATCGAAATTGCGAAAGCGCTCGGACATGTGCCAAGGGTAATAACTACAAATAAATACCCTGTTATCAAAATTGGCATCATGTTGCCAGATGAAGTTCTCAAAGAACGGATCCATACAAGACTCCTTGATCGTCTTACACAGGGGATGCTTCGTGAAGCTACCCGCCTACATAGAGACGGGCTTTCCTGGCGACGTATGGAAGAACTTGGGCTCGAGTATCGCTATATGGCACGACACCTGCAAGGAAAAATTACTCATAATCAAATGCTACAACAACTCGAGAATGAAATTTGGAAATATGCAAAAAGACAGAAAACGTGGTTTAAACGTGACAAAGAGATTATTTGGATACGAGTTGCATAACTACCAAGCAATAATTACGAATTTCCAAGAAATAACCACCGCAATAATTGTGGGGAGTAAAAATAAATAAAGTAGGATCCTAACTCCCGCAAGAGGTTTCGTTTTTATTATTGAAAAAATCAGAAATAGAAGTGAAAAAATACTCACATACGCAAGTTGATAATACATTTCATCTTTGGGGCCCTCGGCCCAGTTTAAAAAAGGAAGAAAAAAATAAACCTCAAGGCATACAAAAATAAATGAAATTGCGTAGAGTGTCCTCCGAATAATATTTCCCTTTAATTGATCCATAGAATAATACTAGCACATTCACACTTTCTGTTTGTAATTATTGTACTAGTAAATGTGTTGGAAGAAATTTCACTTCTGGTAGGAGCACGGTAGTTGCTTACTCTCAACATAAAAAAATACGAGCTGATGCTCGTATCTTTTACCTGTGCGTCGGGAAGGATTCGAACCTTCGTAGACCTAAGGTCGCTTGATTTACAGTCAAGTGCGATTGACCACTCCGCCACCGACGCAAGTAACCATAAGTATACATATTTTATTAAGCTTTTCAATAGAAACCCCTTCTTGGGTCAAAATCTTGCCTTTTTCGACAATATATAGTAATCTCAAATCACTATGTCACAAGACCGACTTTTAAGGCTTAGATGCGCCGTCTGCAAAGAGGCAAATTATTACACCAGCAAAAACAAGAAACTTGTTCAACGAAAACTTGAACTTAATAAGTTTTGCAAGAAGTGTAAAAAGACAACAAAGCACAAGGAAGCAAAAATGACTGGCTAAAATTGTCTCAATTTCACAGCGTTGGCCTCTTTTGCTATACTGAATGCACAAAAAAGAAAAGTTTACTTTTCTTTTTTGTTTTGTTCTTTCCGTTTTTATCGGGTTATAGCATCTTGCTATAATCAAGTAAGGCGCACCTTTATTAGTGCATCACCTTGCGTTTCCGCTTCCCTCGCCTTGTGCGAGCACGAGCGGAGAAGGGCGATTAGTTTAATGGTAGAACGAAGGTCTCCAAAACCTTTGGTGGGGGTTCGATTCCCTCATCGCCCGCTACTATTTTTTCTTCATTATTTATTTGAGTACGCAAATTTTATATTTATTGAAAATGGTGTAGGTAAACCACTTTGCCTGCTATAACAAAAAAGCACCTTGAGGTGCTTTTTTGTTATGCCACTGATTTTGAATTCTTTGAGGTGCGCATCGTGCTGCGTACTTTTGTCTTTCGAGCCTTCTTTGTTTCAATTGAGAGTTCATTATTTTTCACATCAACATAGACTGTATCTCCCGCACTCACACTACTACCAATTATGTGTGACGCAACTGGATTGAGAATCTTTGATTGAATAATACGATTAAGGGGACGTGCGCCGTAGTGTGGATCATAGCCCTCTTTTGCAAGTAGTGCATATGCTTCCTCTGATATTTCGAGATAAATATCTTTTGTCAGTAAGCGCTCGCGTACAATTTCTGTACGAAGCTTCACAATCTCCTTAATTGCCTCTGGTGAGAGTACATCAAAAAGAATTATCTCATCAATACGATTGAGGAATTCAGGTCGGAAATGATCTTTGAGCGAGTTCATCACCTTATCTTTTGTCGCCATATAGTCCTGTGCTGCATCACGATTCGAGAATCCGATTGATTCCATTTTATCAATAAGATGAGAACCAATGTTTGAAGTCATGATAATAATCGTGTTCTTGAAATTAACAGCACGTCCTTTGTTGTCAGTGAGGCGACCTTCATCAAGTACCTGTAGGAGTAAATTAAAGACTTCCGGATGTGCCTTTTCAATTTCATCAAAGAGCACGACCGAGTACGGTCGGTGACGAACTGCCTCAGTCAATTGCCCTGCTTCGTCATAGCCAACGTAACCTGGTGGCGAACCCACGAGCTTTGAAACACTATGACGTTCCATGTATTCAGACATATCAACACGTATGAGTGCTCTGTCATCATTAAACATAAATTGTGCAAGTGCTTTTGTAAGCTCAGTTTTACCAACACCCGTTGGACCAAGAAACATGAATGATCCCATTGGTCGGTTTGGGTCTGCAATACCTGCACGAGAACGACGAACAACATCAGCAATTTTGTGAATTGCGTCATCTTGGCCAACAATACGACGTCGGAGCTCATCTTCCATCCGAGCAAGCTTTTCTCGCTCTTCCTCAAGCATTTTAACGAGTGGGATACCAGTCCATCGTGCTACTACTTCTGCAATCTCTTCTTCAGTAATCTCCTCTTTCAATATGCGACGTGATTTTTGTAACTTTTTCAAACGCGCAAGTTTTGTATCAAGTTCTTTCTGAAGTGAAGGGATCTTGCCATAACGAATCTCAGCGGCCTTACCAAGATCAGAACGAAGTTCTGCATTTTCTGCTTCAAGACGAAGCGTTTCGAGTTCTTTTTTAATTGCACGAATTTCAATTACCGTGGTTTTTTCGTTTTGCCATTTGAGCTCAAGTTCGCGTGTTTTTTCACGAAGATTTGCAATCTCTGTATCAATTGTCTTAATACGTACACGAGTTTCTTTTGCATCTTCTGGGTGAGTTTCAATTTCTTTTTTTAGTGCCTCTTTTTCAATTTCAAAACGCTTGATGCGACGGTGTGCATCGTCAAGAATTGGTGGTTTATTTTCGAGCGCAATTCGAAGTGCAGATGCGGCCTCATCGATAAGATCGACTGCTTTATCTGGCAAGAAACGATTTGTGATATAGCGTGCCGACAAATTTACTGCGGCAATAATTGCATCGTCAGTAATTCGGACACCATGATAGAGTTCATATTTTTCTTTAAGACCACGGAGAATTGTAATTGCGTCCTCAGTCGAAGGCTCATCGATATAGACTGGCTGAAATCGACGAGCAAGGGCTGGATCTTTTTCAATATGTTTTTGATATTCTTTGAGTGTTGTAGCACCTATCGCGCGCAATTCACCACGCGAAAGAGCTGGCTTGAGGAGATTTGCAGCATCCATCGCACCTTCTGATGCACCTGCGCCAACGATGGTATGAATTTCATCGATAAAGAGAATGATTTTACCATCGGCACGTTCAATTTCTTTCATGATTGCCTTGAGTCGCTCTTCAAATTCACCACGGTATTTTGTACCAGCGATTAGTGAGCCCAAGTCCAACGAAACGAGCTCTTTATCCTTGAGTGATTCTGTCACATCACCACGCGCAATACGTTGCGCGAGACCTTCGACAACAGCAGTCTTACCTGTACCAGGTTCGCCAATCAGGATTGGGTTATTTTTGGTACGACGCGAAAGTATCTGCATAATGCGCATAATTTCAGTATCACGTCCAATAACTGGATCGAGCTTATCTTCCTTTGCAAGCTTTGTGAGATTGCGCGTGTACTTTGTTAACATGCGCATTTTTTTTGGTGCTGACGTCTCTGCAATATTTTGATTTCGGAATTCTTGAATAATTTTAAGCACCGCCTCTTTGCTCACACGAAAACGATTGATGACCTCACGTGCTTCTGATGGAACCTCAAGTATCGCAACAAGAAGATGCTCGGTTGAAACAAACTCATCTTTAAGACTGCTCGCAATACGTACAGAGTGTTCAAGTACTTGTGCAAAATCTGGCGTTAAAAATATCTGATACGAAGGCGATACAGTTGCTCGCGCTTCTGGTCCTTCGATTGCTTCAATGAGCGAATCCGACAAAAGAACCGTATCGACTTCGAGACGTTCAAGAATTGAAATTACCATTGATTCTTCTTGAATAATGAGTGACGTTAAAAGATGCACGCTACTCACATGGTTTTGACCACGTTCAATAGCAAGCTCATGGGCCTTTTTAATTGCTTCTTTTGCTTTAGTTGTAAAATTGTTTATATTTGGTGGCATATATTTGAAAGTTATTGTAGATATATTCTACAACTTAATGTAATTTAGTCAAGGTTTTCCATAGCTCGTACGTCCTTTGCTGAGTTGATCGATTCTCACAACTCTCTATTTAGTGTAGCACAGTGGGCAAGCCCTACACGTGTGTATCTAGCATTATCTTACTTGCTTCAACAAGTGCTTGTAAACTTTTTTTTAATTCTTCGCGTGTAGTGTTTCTTCCCATTGATATTCTCAAACTTCCTTCACTACTTTGCATATCTGCATCTGGATAAAGCGCTCGTATTACATGTGACACTTCACCCGAAGTACTATCACATGCACTTTTTGCTGACACTGCGATACCACGAGCATCAAGACGTAGCACAAGTTCTTCGCTTTCATGTCCGGGTAACGTAATATTAATATTATTTGGTACACGTGCGTTTAGATCACCATTGAAACGAATATTTGGAAAATGTTTTCGTAACTCACCTACATACCAATCACGCAACATCCTAAGACGTGTCGACTCTTTCTCGCGGAGTTGTTGTGCTTTTTTAAACGCACTACTAAAGCCAAAAATACCCATCGTATTTTCTGTACCTGAACGAATACCAAATTCTTGCCCACCACCAGTTTGTTGTGGAACTACTGTATTACCTCGTCGTATAACCAGAGCACCAATCCCCTTCGGACCATATATTTTGCCACTATTTATAGTCATGAGATCAACACCAAGTCGTGAGACATGTACATCACAGTAGTTTACCGCCTGTACTGCATCAGTATGAAAGTATGGAAATACTTTACTATCCATACTCTTCTTATGGTGACGGATCAACTTTGCAATTTCTTTCAACGGTTGAATAACACCAATTTCATTATTCACATACTGAATTGAAACAAGCACGGTTTCTTTCTTGAGCGAATCTTTGAGTACCTTCAGATCAACAATACCATTTGATAGTACTGGTACGTAGGTAATTTCTATTTTATTTTCTTCAACAAGTTTTCTACACGTCTCTAGGATCGATGCGTGTTCAATCGCAGAAACAATCACATGAGGTTTATTGTCGCGTGTAACTTTTTGTTTCAATGCAGTATCTACTACCCCACAAATGGCTAAAACATTGCTTTCTGTTGCGCCACTTGTAAAAATAACTTCCTTAGGTGAAATACCGAGACCGTCAGCAAGTAGTGCCCTGCTTTGCTCGATAAGTTCACGTGCTAAAAGCCCTTCTTTGTGAAGTGCACTTGGATTCCCGTAGGTATTTTTTTCTCTTTTTTGTATTTCGCCTGCAATCACACTATCGAGTGGTGTTGCCGCAGCATGATCGAGATAAATGCGCTTTTTAGTACGCCTAACCCCTATACGTTTCTTGCTCATATTCCTTATTGTGCACACTCTCAAATAAATTGCAAAATCAGGCTTTTTTAGTATAATAGGCTTCTGTATGAGCCCGTATCTAATCTATGGTATTTATGCACTCGCAGGCCTCGTCATAATCCTTATTGGCTGGAACATTCGAACTGAGCTTCGCATACGCAAACTCCTTATGGGTAAAAGCGGACAAAGCCTCGAAGTAACAATTCGCGACCTTGTAAACGCGGCCACAGAGCTCCACAAGAGACAGGATGATATTGTTGCCATGCTTGAAGATATCGATGGTCGTGTAAAAACAAGCATTCGAGGAGTTGAGCTGATTCGATTTAATCCATTCGAAGATGCAGGTAGCAATCAAAGCTTTGCAGTTGCACTTCTCAATGAAGATGGCAACGGTGTTGTACTCTCGAGTCTTTACTCTCGCGAACGAATGAGTGTCTTTGCAAAGCCAGTCAAACAACTTTCTTCGCCTCACGAACTTTCAGACGAAGAAAAAGAGGTCATTGCAAAAGCAAAAGTAAAATAATAATTATGAACACAGCCACCAACAATAAAATAGAACGCTCTCCTGTCGTGGTGGTAATGGGACACATTGACCATGGTAAATCAACCCTTCTCGATTTCATTCGAAAAAGTAACATTGTAGCAAAAGAAGCTGGTGGTATTACCCAACACCTTTCTGCGTATGAAATTGCACACCCAAACGAAAAGGGTGCAATTAAACGTATAACCTTTCTTGATACTCCAGGACATGAAGCATTTTCTGCAATGCGGGAACGTGGTGCGCAAGCAGCAGATATTGCCATCTTAGTTGTCTCAGCAGAAGACTCTGTTAAGCCACAGACACTCGAGGCATGGAAGACAATTGCCGCAAGTGGTATTGCACCAATTGTTGCAATTAATAAAATCGATCGACCTGGTGCAAACGTTGAAAAAACAAAAAATGACCTTACTGAAAACGGTATCTATCTCGAAGGATATGGTGGTGATATTCCCTTCGTTCCGATATCTGCGAAAGAAGGCACTGGTATTTCAGAGCTCCTTGATGTAATTCTCCTTGTTGCAGAAATGAAAGAGTTTACTGGTAACCCAACGATACCTGCAACGGGTGCAGTAATCGAAGCACACCTTGATGTAAAGCGTGGCGTATCAGCAAGTTTGCTTATTAAAGACGGTATCCTTAAAAGTGGTATGTATGTAGTTGCAGATGATGCGATTGCAAGTACTCGTATTCTTGAAGATTTTATGGGACACCCAATCAAAGAAGCAACATTTTCATCACCCGTACGTATTACTGGTTTTTCTAAACTACCACAAATCGGAAGCCCGTTCGTAGCATTTACCACAAAAAAAGAAGCTGAGCAGTATGCGGTTGAACACTTGCAAAACAACAGTGCTGTACTTCAAAATATTCCTGTCGTTTTTGACGCAAAAAAACGTATCCCCGTCATAATCAAAACTGATGTAATGGGCACAAGCGAGGCAATTAAAAAAGAAATTGCAAAAATTGAGAACGATTCAATTGGCTATAAAATTATCGGGCAAGGCGTCGGTGCTATATCCGAAGGTGATCTTAAGCTTGCATCATCTGACAAAGAAAGTGTTGTGGTTGGATTTAACGTAAAAATTGACTCGAGTGCACGGGATATCAATGAAAGTCTTGGGGTAAATATTCAAACGTTCGATGTCATCTATAAACTTATCGACTACATGAAAGAGCTTGCGGAAACACGTCGACCACGACACGAAGTACCAGAAACTACCGGCTCAGCGAAAATTCTCAAATATTTTAGCGCAACAAAGGAAAAACAGGTAGTTGGTGGCAAGGTAATCACTGGTACCGTTGCAGTTGGTAATACTGTGCGAATTATTCGTCGCGAAAATGAGATTGGTACAGGGAAAATTATTGAACTGCAAATTGGAAAAATAAAATCTAAAGAAGTTGCCGAAGGAAACGAATGTGGAGTAATGGTTGAAACAAAAACAGAACTCGCACCTGGGGACATTATTGAATCGTTTATTATGGTAACCAAATAATATGGCTATAGACCGCACACTAAAACTTACCGAAGAATTACGTAGGCACGCTGCGACTTTCTTTGAGCGTGAAGGTAACGGGCAATCACTGATGACTATCACCCACTGTAGTGTCTCAAGCGATATGAAACGAGCAACAGTATTTATGACCGTACTTCCAGTTACAAAAGAAGCGGCAGCACTTGATTTCGCAAAAAGAAAAGCAGGTGAATTGCGTGAGTATGTAAAGAAGCATCTTCGCACTCGAGTAATACCATTTTTTGATATTCAAATTGATTACGGCGAAAAAAATCGTCAACATGTTGAGGAACTCCTTAATCAAAAATAAAACACTCTAACGAGTGTTTTATTTTTATACCTAACATAGAAAAGTCTTTCGATTCCCGACGCAGGCAAAGTAGTTTGCCTGCTCCCTGTAAATTAGAAAAGTAATTGGTGCCCAGGGCGGGAATCTCTGACTACATCAGCAGGTACTTTTCTGCCTCGCTACGCTCGTATAGAAAAGTCTTTCGATTCCCGACGCAGGCAAAGTAGTTTGCCTGCTCCCTGTAAATTAGAAAAGTAATTGGTGCCCAGGGCGGGAATCGAACCCGCACGGCATTTTGTGCCTGGGGATTTTAAGTCCCCTATGTCTACCAATTCCATCACCCGGGCATATTTAAATGTGGGAGGCCTAGGGCGGAATCGAGTCACGAATATTTTACTCGCCGTCGCTCGTAAAATTTCGCTACCCCACCTCGCGACCCATCGTACTCGATGGGTGCCCCGCTCCGGTCGTTCGATCCCGCAAGAAAAAGCTTAGCTTTTCCTTTGAGGCCTAGGGCGGAATCGAACCGCCGTATAAGAGTTTTGCAGACTCTTGTCTTACCACTTGACGACTAGGCCATTCATTTCCACCAACACAACGAAAGACATCGCTCCGCCTTTCAAGTCTCGCACACACAGTGCGTGTGCCGGGGAGAGGACTTGGTCACGAATAGTATACTCGCCGACGCTCGTATACTTTCTCGACCCCGGCTCGCGGTCTCGCCTGCTGGCTCGACATCGCTCCGCCTTTCAAGTCTCGCACACACAGTGCGTGTGCCGGGGAGAGGACTTGAACCTCCATGGAATTACTTCCGCTTGCTCCTAAGGCAAGTGCGTCTGCCAATTTCGCCACCCCGGCATTTCTTGTATCCACAACAGATACCTATGTGCGCCCGGGAGGATTCGAACCTCCGACCGTTTGCTTAAGAGGCAACTGCTCTACCGACTGAGCTACGGGCGCATAAGTTGCTTATTTAGAAAGCGAGTACGCACCAACAATTATACATAATAAGGGCAAATAATCCAGTATTTACACTCTTTTATAACCCTCCAACCTATTGACTTTTATATATATTAGTGATATAATGAAGTTAATCAATCGTACACCAAAACCTTATATAAAATGGCAACAGTAAAAAAAGATACTGGAAAAGACAACGTCAACGAAAGAACAGAAAAACAAGTTGAGAAAGTGGACACAACCACAATAAAAAAGTGGTTGAAATGGATTCTCGGTGGTATTCTGGGAATCGCAATAATCTGGCTGTCTGTGAGATATATCTCAAACAAGAATGACTCGACGACAGACAACAGAACAACAGTTTCAGCTACCGAAGATCCTCATTTACAACCGAGAAGCTTTGCATTAACTTCTGAGTACCCAAGCGCACCACAGTGGAATGAAGTCAGAGGACTCCACTTCCTGTATGACACTGGAGACTATGTGATGATTCGCGATGCGGCTGGAAATGAGTACAAATGTGGCCCCGATGGTGTTGATCCGATACCTGATACTGAACTAAACCGAAAACTTTGGTTTAAGGTTTATAAAGGTTCTAGTGGAAATATCTCAATTTACAACATCATTTACAAGTGATTCCCTTTATTTATAAGGGTAAAAGTCAAGCGCTTTGCTTGACTTTTTTTATTTTCTGGTGTATAATATCTAAAAAGATCATTCACATGGAAAATAAAGTAACAACACCTGGTACAAAAAGAGACTGGGTTACCAGTCTTATCTTTGTCTCCATCGCAATCTTTGCGGCAAGTATAGTTATATCGTTATTGGTCTCTGTATTTGTTAAATTTGCGACTAACTCTACCACCCTTGCAACAATTGCTCTATGGTCAACGTTAGTATGCCTCATCATTTATTTATTTGCTGAGAGCTATAACAACATACCTGTTGTACACCGTGGCACCTACTTACGTTTCGGTAAGCGTACTGATGAGTACTCGGACGAAGGAGTTGCATTTACACTCCCCCACATCGAGCGAATTATGATTCGCGAAATAAAGGAGGAGGTCGAAGCCTGTATTTCAGATAATGAAATTATCACAGGCGATTCGGTTCAAATGAAAGTTGACTGCGCAGTTGGTTTTAAAATCATCGACACGAAACAAAGTTTAGAAATCGATGATGCTACCCGCGATAGCCAGCTGAAGAATTTTGTGAAAAGCTTTTTGAGAAAACAGGCAAAAAAATATTCTGGCTCTGGACAAGCAAGTATCGGAGACTGGAGAGCATTTCTCAACGCCAACCAAGAACTCGAAAATGCACTTCGTGACGAGTTTCGTAACGAAGAACCACGAGATTCAATGGCAATCAAACGCTGGGGTATCGAGATTATCTCAATCAAAATTACTGGGATAATTGCAACAGATTCTGTAATGATGAAAACAGCCCAAGCGCCTGCACGAGAGCTCGTCGAGCGTGAGGCAGAAAAAATTGATACCGAGACCCTCCTGGTTAATGCAAACCGTCTTGCGCTTGGTAAAGATGCAAACCCCGAAAAACCGATTGGAACAAGCAACAAAGCAATTCGCGAAGCCGCAGATATGCAACAACGCAATCGCAATAATATTGCTCCTTCCAAATCAACATCCGAGGTATTCATTTCCTGGGATGAGGGGCGCCCTCCTCTTGGTGCAACAGGTGGATCTGACCCGTCAAGTCCAATCACAAAGGGTGTAGTCACCGGTGCACAAATCAACAAGGCGATCGATAACGCCGAAAAGAGAAAGTAGTAAACGTTCGTTTCAAAAGGATTCCCAAAAGGAATCCTTTTTTATATAACAAAAAACCGCCCGAAGGCGGTTTTTTAATTGTGTGGAATGGTAATAGTGGAACCGAGAGTATTGGCAAGTATTTGCATGATAGTGAATACCGCCATCATGATAAACATCCCAATGACACCCCAGATCATGTGTTGCTTCCCTTCTTCTCGTTTCTCAGCATTTTCAGGACTTGCAATAAACGCTACAAGACCGTACAAGAAATACACAAGTGCGAGTGCGAACAGAAAAACAATAAACGGGTTTATAAGAACCTTATTTACCTTTTTCATGAGCGAGCCAATATCGGCATACGCTTGATTCGCAAAGAGTGCAAGCATAACAAACAAATTAGTTTACGTTTGGAAGTTCGCTTGAGTTTATTTGTCCACTTGATACACCAAGACTCTGTTGAATAAAGCGTACCAAACCCCAGAGAGTAAGAACAACGAAAAGTGCAATAATTGCATTAATCATCATCTTGCGTCCATCAGCACGAGTCTCTTCATCTTTTGCACCAACATACTTAATAACAGAAAAGATAAAGTATGCAATTGCGACAGAAACCAAGAGTGGAATAATAAGGTTTACCAATGACTTTGTTCGAATCACCAAATCTTCAAGTGGTGTTGCAAACGCAAAAGTTGGCATAAGGAGCACGCCAAACGTGAGCACATTTTTTACGAAATTCTTCATATATAAATGATTACTAGTAATTATTAATAATGCACGCGGTACGAACTAATTTGCGTATATGTCTATTTTATCAACTACCACACTAACCGCAAGCCCCTCTGTGGAGAGGGCTACTGCTGAGGCAGTTGTGGTATAACGTTATGCACGCCAAAGGTATCCCGCAAGATACCGACAAGTCCCCATACTGAAATCATGACAAAAAATGCAATGATTCCCCACAGCATGAATTTTCTTCCCTCTTCACGCTTTGCTTCATCGGCGCCGTTGGCAATATATTTCATTACGCCATACACAAAGATCATTATTGCCACAGTAAACAAAAGCGGGATGACTGAGCGACTTATGAGACATGTAATAAAATTGAAAAAATCTGCAACAGAATTCAACGATGATGAACATGACGCAGATGCTGTCGTTGTTTGTGCAGCGAGTGCTCCGAGTGGTAGTGATGTGAATACAAGAGACACAAGTCTAAGTATATTTTTTTTCATATTAGTTTCGTAGTTCATTAATAGTACCCCCAATCGCATTGGCGATTACCCAACACCCGAGTAATACTGCTGCACCAACACACGTCCAAATAAAAGTACTTTTTGCAACTTTAAGTTTGTCGGGATTACCCTGCGCCTGAACAAAAAGAAAACCAGAATAGATGATAAAGAGTGCAACAATTGGAATACCTACTGCAAGCACAATATCGAGTATTTTTTGTACAAATTCTTGAAAATTATTTGCAGTGATAGGATTTTGTAACGTCACATTAAGACCACTCACACCTGTTCCACTACCCGTTCCCGTACCAGTACCTGTTCCGGTGCCAGTACCTGTTCCATTACCTGTTCCCGTACCACCTTGAAATTGCGCAAGTAGAATCCCTGCAGGTGCAAAGAGTGTTACCAAAAGAAGCGGATACAAGATGAAAATCGTTTTTATTTTACGAAGCATATAGTTAAGTATACGTTATCCTAAAAACCAATCCAGCTCCCATCGTAGCCGAGTGTTGATAAAATGGTTTCAATTATGAGCCATGCTGCGAGTGCTATCACGAGTCCGATACCTACACTCATAAATAAACCTTTTGCACGAGTGCGTTTGCCGCTGTTATCTCCACTCGTCATTAACAAATATCCAGCGTATGCAAACAAGACTGCAGCAAGTGGTATCGAAAGATCAAAGAGCATGAACTTTATAATTTTATCGATAAGCACCATCAGTTGATTAAAGTCACAGTCTGGCTCTCCACTTCCACCACAAGGTACCAATCCTGCTGCATGTACACGCGAAAGTGCGAGGGAGTAGAAAATAACTACTGCAACCCCTTTTACAATTCTTCTTTTGTATCTTTGAATACTCATATTTTATTGTTGTGTTGCTGCTACTGCCATAAAGAGTTGACCGAGTGCCGCATCGACATTACTGAGTGCTGCCTCGGAAGAATTGCTTCCTGAGTTAATTGTAGTAATCATATCACGAAAGATTTTAGCACTCATTACGGTATTTGGATCAATCCATGACCGTGCTGTCAGCGCGCCATTATAAAAAACCTGTGCATACGTTTGCGAAGGTCGAATCGCGAGCAAATCACGACGTACTGGTGGTACTGAGAGTTTTTCAGAAAGATATTTTTGCGCATCAACACCAGAGAGAAGTGCTGCAGTGTAATATGCAGCTGCAACATTTTTTGTACTCTTGATTACTACTGCTGAAAGCATTTTGCCATACGTTACTGCGCTTGTTGCATCTGCAATTTGCGGAAATGAGACTACGTCAAAATTGAAATTTGGATTTTTTTGTTGCAATGCAAAAAGCTCGCTTGCATAGCCTATATACATAGCTGATTTGCCTACAAGAAACTGTTGTTCTGAATTTGGGAGTCCGCGATTCCATGTATAGAGTTCATTTGTAGGACTTGCAAATGAAGTATAGAAATCAAGTACGTTTATTGATGTATGTTTTGGATTATAGGTTTCTTTAAAAGTTGGTATGAAGTAATCAGAAATATCCTTTTTATAGAGAGGGTTTCCTGTTTGCAATAAAAGTGCAGTAATAATTTCTTTTGCGTGGGAAATATTATCAAAATCACCAAATGGAAGTGCGCTTTGTTTTACAGAAAAGTTTCCTTTGTCTATCGTTGTAAGAAGTGGTACTAGATTTTTAATCTCATCCCAATTCTTTGGTGGGACTGCAATTCCAGCTTTATCAAAGAGGTCGCGGTTGTAATACAATACGAGAGGATCAACAGTAACTGGAAACCCCAAGAGCCCATCTTTTGTAATCAAAAGTTCCGCTTCACGAATAAAATTCGTTTTAATTTGACCCTCGCTATAACTCGTAAACGGGATCATAAATGCCTTATCCTTGTATTTCAAAAGCATATCCTCGGTAATAAGTACTACATCAGGACCCTTGCCAGATGCAAGCGCCTCGAGGACCGTCTGGTCAAAATTTTCGCTTGGCACTTCTGTATACGTAATCTTCAAATCCTGGTTTTGTGTATTTAACGTTGTGAAATATTCTGCAACAACTTGCCGTGGAAGTTCTCCCCAGACTGACACTGATCCTGTCACTGCGGTGCTCGATTTTGATCCAAATTTTATAAATCCTGAAAAGACTGCAACAGCAAAAACAATACCGATTATCATAACAATCATAATTACCACTTGGAATGTAGATGAGCCTTTCATAGTTATGCTTTTGTAAATACTAATCCATAATGATGGCTTCCTGCTAAGATATTTTTTTCAAAAACAAAACCTTTTTTCATGAAAAGTTCTTTTGCGTTTTGTTCTGTAACAACCATTTCTTTGTGAGGCCCCATATTGGAATGTGAGTCAGTCCAATCTACCACGAGTACTCGCGCACCTGGTTTTATAATACGTCGAACTTCTTCAATAAAGCCAATTTTATCTTCGACTTGAAACAATACATTTGCTACAATCGCCAAATCTATTGATTGATCCCTCAATTTTGTACCACCAGGTTGTTCGATATCGGCCCACAGTATTTCAATATTGGTAAGATGACGTGTGCTTGCCTCAGTTTTAATTCGTCCAACGAGGTCTTTTTGCACTTCAAGTGCATACACTTTCCCTTCTTTGTTTTTGAGTCTCTCGGCAATTGCAAAAGTATAGGCGCCAGAACCGGCACCTAAATCCGCCACGGACATAGTGTCGTGGATTTCGAGTTGCGAAATAATTTTTACAGGATCACTAAACATTACAATACAGAAAGAGTGGTTATTGCCACTCTTTGAGTATAACACTTTTTTATTTTACAGCTGTGGAAGACTAGAGACAGGTGAGCGATGCAATACCATCACCTGGTCGCATTTTCATAATTGTCACACCTTGTGTTTGTCGTCCAAGTGATGGAACTTGCGCGAGTGCAACACGAATGACTTGCCCTTTCTTTGACATAACAATGAGCTCTTCTTCATTCGAAATAACTTTTGCAACAATGAGATCACCTGTTTTCGGGGTAATTTTAGCAGTTTTAATACCAGAACCACCACGTTTTTGAATTTTATATTCCTTCAGTGCGGTTTTTTTACCGAGACCGTTTGCACTCATTACGAGCACATATGATTCGCTTTCTTTGTCTTTATGAAGAATATCAACACCAACAAGAATATCACCTTTGCCAAGCTTAATTGCACGCACACCACCTGCAGTACGTCCCATTTCTCGAATATCTGACTCTTTAAATCGAATTGATTGACCTTTTGCAGTCACGAGAGAGACCGTGTCTCCTTTTTCTACAAGATGTGCTGACTTGAGTTCGTCACCTTTATCAAGACGAATTGCAATAATACCTGAGCGGCGTACATCTTTAAACTGTTCGTACGAAACTTTTTTTGCAGTGCCATCTTTGGTGACAAGCAATAATGATGCCATTTTCCCTTTCTCAGCTTTAGGAATTGCAAGAATTGAAGTTACCTTCTCATCACCAGTGAGTGAGAGGAAGTTCATGATTGACTTGCCTTTTGTTGCGCGACGTCCTTCTGGTATATCGTACATTTTTATTTGGTATGCCTTACCAAGATTGGTAAAGAAGAGGAGATCACTGTGTGTATTGGTATTGAGCAAAATCGTTACAAAATCTTCTTCTTTTGTTTCGAGGTCAACAACACCAACACCGCCACGCTTTTGACTGCGGTATTCAGAAGGATCGGTACGCTTTACATATCCACCCTCAGTAAAGACAAGCACTGATTCCTTTTCGGGGATGAGATCTTCGTCTGAAATTTCTTTGACGCCAGACTTAATAACGCGAGTGCGTCGTACATCACCATACTTTTCTTTAATTTCACCAAGTTCTTCTGAGATAACTTTGAGCATTTTCTTTTGGTTTGCAAGCAGTGTCTCAAGTTCTTTAATAAGTTCTTGTTTTTCTTTCAATTCAAGCTCAACGTTCTTACGCTCGAGACCAGCGAGTTTTTGCAAACGCATTTCAAGGATTGCTTGTGCTTGCAGATCAGAAAATTTGAACTCCTTCATCAAATTAAACTTCGCTGTTGCAGTATCTTTTGAGGCACGAATTACAGAAATGACGCGATCAATGTGATCGAGAGCTTTTTTAAGACCAAGGAGGATATGTTCTCGTTCTTTTGCTTTACGAAGGTCATATTCCCCACGACGACGGACAACTGTTTGTCTATGTCCGATAAATTCACCAAGCATCAATTTGAGCGAGAGTGTTTGAGGTACGCCATCAACGAGTGCTACCATATTAAAATTGAAATTAGTCTCAAGTTGCGTATGGCGATAGAGGTAGTTGAGCACTTTTTGGGGATGCGCACCATTTTTAAGATCAATAACTACGCGAATATCACGAGTTGATTCATCCCGAATATCTTTAATACCATCAAGTTTTTTATCTCGGATTTGATCAACAATAGAGACAATGAGATCAGCTTTGTTTACTCGATATGGAAGCGAAGTAATAATTATTTGTGACTGACCAGACTTAAGCTCAACAATTTCAGCTTCGCCACGAGTCACTACGCCACCACGACCTGTTGCATATGCGTGCAAAAGATCCTTTGTTCCGTAGACCACGCCACCAGTTGGAAAATCTGGTCCTTTGATAAATTCAGCGAGATCTTCAGTTGTTGCATCGGGGTTTTCTATGAGGTGAATGGTTGCATCGATTACTTCAGTAAGATTGTGTGGAGGGATATTAGTAGCCATACCAACCGCAATACCAAGTGTTCCATTTAAAAGGAGTGTCGGGATTGCTGCTGGGAGCACTGATGGTTCTTTTCGAGTTCCGTCGTAGTTTGGTCTAAAATCAACAGTTTCTTTTTCAAGGTCTTTCAAAACTTCCGCTGCAATTTTTGACATCTTTGCTTCGGTATAACGCATGGCTGCTGCTGCATCACCGTCAATCGAGCCAAAGTTACCTTGACCGAGTATAAGTGGATAGCGAAGTGTAAATTCCTGCGCCATACCCACCATAGAATCATACACAGCAGAATCACCATGTGGATGGTATTTACCGAGCACCTCACCCACTACTGCAGCAGATTTTCTAAAACGCCCACCTGCAGTAAGACCCATTTCATGCATAGAAAATAAAATACGACGGTGAACAGGCTTCAAACCATCGCGAATGTCAGGAAGTGCACGCGAAGTGATAACCGACATTGCATAGCTAATGTAGGACTCCTTCATTTCGCTCACGATACCAACAGGACGTATGCCAGAGACTGGTATTTCGGGTTTATCTTCGCGCTCGGGTTTTGCCATATATACACCCATTATAGCATAAATTGATCACTAAAAAAAGCACCAAAGGTGCTTTTTTGTGGGAAAAGAGACTTAGTACGTAAGGCTATTGGCCGGTTGTACCGCTATCGGGCGTGAGTGTAACCGCGGTTACATCACTCTCTTCAGACTGCACTGCACTAAGAGCGTTTGCTTGATTTTTACCACCTGTTTTTGTGAATGCATTCTCAAAACTCTTCTTAATCAAGGCAAAAGGATTTGTTCCCTGTTTCTTCGATGCGGTTATTTTGTTTTGCACACCGAGTGTAGAAATCCACACAAATGCAATCGCCAAAGTAATCACTAACGCCGAAGAGGTTGCAACAAATCTTCGTACTGATTCTGGTTTTTGTCTAATAGTATGAATAATTTTTCTCATAGTAATTATTATGAACTAAATACCACCACTTCACCAGCCTTACCATCAAGATCTTTACGCTTCAGTGTCAACTTTTCAATTGGTGCAGTTTTATCTTGCCCAGCTTCTTTGAGAAAAGTACGAATATCCTCATCAGCAAAATCCATTGGCACAATAAGACGAGGTTCAATTGCAACTGCGAGCTTGTACGCATCTTTTGGTGCAAGAGAGTCAATTCCGTCACCTACCGGTACGAAGAGAATGTCAGCACTGTCTATTGCTTCAATTGCTTCGTTTGAAAGAGTTGGATTTGTAAGAGCGCCAAGAAAACAAATCGATATCTCATCTACTGTAAGTGTATAAATAGTATTGATATATTTTTTACCACCAATAGCCGCCTCACTTGGAATTCCTTTGATAAAAATGCCACCGACTTCGTAATCACCTGGTCCGGTAATCGCAAAAGGTGCTGTCTCACCGTAGGTCACCGTCTCGACACCATTATAGTCTGGATGATTGAGTGTTGAGAGCGCAATCGCTGCACCGAAACGAGAAATTTTCCCGCTATATTTTGAATCTTTACTAATTGGATTAAATGCAATGACAAGATCGCCCTGCTGAATTTTCCAGAACTGCTTTCCGTGATATGTGAGAATCATACTTAAAGTATATCAAAATTTTCGCAATAAAAAAGAGGACAGCGGCATTGCCAACTGTCCTCACTTAAACTTAAAACTTAACCACATGAAACACATTCCCTTTTATTCTAGGATGTGTTTGGGAAAATACCAAATTGATATGTGCGTAACTTTACGCCTAGACAGCCAATGTCGGTTGTGCTATTATGTTATCACTTTATTAGCAGGGCTTTGGCCCGCGTTTAGGATAACACTTTTCGGGAATACATCCGGAGAGAACCTGAAGGCAAAGGAATTTTCCGCCTTCGTGCGGATTTTTATTTTATAATATGGATACTACAGAAACAAAACCTGTGAGTGAGTTTACTGGAACACTTGCAGTAATCGAAAAATCAGCGACACGTCCAGCGCTCGACACTCTCGTCGAAGGACCTGTCATTGCAATTAAAAAATCTTCAGTCTTTATTGACCTTACTCCTTATGGTACGGGCATTATTTACGGACGCGAATTCATTAATGCACGCGATATTCTAAAAAAAGTGAATATCGGGGACGCAGTGAAGGCAAAAGTTGTTGATACTGAAAACGAAGATGGCTATGTAGAGCTTTCACTTAAAGAAGCAAAGCAAGCACTCATTTGGAGCGAAGCCGAGAAAGCGATCAAAGCAAAAACAGTACTTGAAATCCCTGTCAAAGAAGCAAACAAGGGTGGACTTATCCTTGAGTGGCAAGGAATTCAGGGCTTCCTTCCTGCATCACAACTTAAACCAGAACACTACCCACGTGTTGAGGACTCTGATAAAGATAAGATCTTAAAAGAACTCAAAAAACTTGTTGGTAAAAAACTTTCAGTTATTATTCTCTCAGCATTACCAAAAGAAGGTAAGCTTATCTTCTCAGAAAAAGATAACAATCCTGCTGAGCGCCAAGAAATCATTGGTAAATACGCAGTTGGTGATGAAGTTGCCTGTGAAGTTGCAGGGCTTGTTGATTTCGGTGTCTTCTTGAAGATTGAAGAAGGTCTCGAGGGACTCGTTCACATTTCCGAAATTGACTGGGGTCTTATTGAAGATCCACGCACCATGTTTAAATTGGGTGACAAGGTAAATGCAAAAGTAATTGAAATTAAAGATGGAAAAATTTCTCTTTCAATTAAAGCACTCAAAGAAAATCCTTGGAAAGAGTTCGATGGTACTCTCAAAAAAGGTGACATTATTAAAGGTGTTGTGATTAAGTACAATAAACACGGCGCACTTGTTTCAATCAAAGAAGGCGTTGCGGGACTCGTTCACAACTCAACCGTTGGTGGTGAAGTAAAACTCCGCGAGAAACTTGAACTCGGTAAAACATACAACTTTCAAATTACCCTCTTTGAACCAAAGGAACAACGTATGACACTTGCCTTCCTTGATGAAAAGAAATAATTTTCTAATAAAAAGCACCAGTCATCTGGTGCTTTTTATTATTGTACTGTTATACTTAACACTATGAACAACTTTCACATTGTGGTAGTTCACTTCCCTGTCGTACTCGCTGTTGCCTATGGTATTTTAGAACTTATCCATACTCTCTGGAAGAAAACACAGTATCTGCGTTTTACACTTTGGTGGGTGTCACTTATTGGAACACTTGCAATTATGATTGCTCGGGCTACAGGTGAACAAGTCGAGCATATTGCACGCTGGGAACCACTCCAACGAACACTCCTTGAATTTCATTCAACACTTTCTGGTGTACTGCTTTTTGTCTTTATCATTGCGCTTTGTGGATATGCACTTGAGATGGCGCCACTTGTAAATCCTAAATATACAAAGTTTCTATTACGAATTCCAAAAATTGCCACTATTAAAAATGCATTGACTCATCCTACCCTTCGAGTAATTCTTGCACTTCTATCACTTGTTGTCATAACTATAATCGGCGGACTTGGGGGTGCGATTGCACATGGATGCGGGAGTGATCCTGTCACAAAACTTGCGTGTATCGTTTCTGCTTCGTTTTAGTTTTGATTGTAGAGACTCATTGCTTTGTCTTTTGATTCTGCAGAAATGCAGACGAGAATTTCTTTGACTGTTTTAGAAATTTTCTTCAACTCAAGAAGCTCTTTTTCCTTAAAATTTCCCAGCAAAAACTTCTGCACCGCATCTTCACCAGATGGCTTTTTGATTTTACCTGATGGTGTAGCTGGTGATACTCCGACCCGAATGCGAACAAACTCTTCACTCTTTACGGCTTTAATAATTGATCCTAGACCATTGTGTCCACCCGCGCTGCGATTAAAAGAAACTTTAATGCGACCAAGGGGTAAATCAAGATCATCATAGACTACAACAATTTTTGCAAGATCTTTTTTTGAAGTGATAAGTGGCTTTACGCTCTTACCTGAGTTATTCATAAATGTTTCTGGGCAAACAAATATCATTTTTTCACCCTCAAGTTCTCCTTTGGAAACCCGCGCTTGGAGCTTCATGTCATTTTTCCACTCGGTAAAATTTTTCTTTGCAAGCATTTCCAGTACTATACGCCCCGTATTATGACGAGTTGCTACATATTCTGCTCCTGGATTGCCCAAACCAATAACGTATAACATATGAGTGCAGTATAATTGAGAAATTCGAAAGACCAAAATCATAGCAAACTCAATTTTCGCAACACAACACCACTCTTACTTTGCTGTCAAATCGCTTGTGTAGTATAATCTGCCAATGACAAGCGAAGAAAATGGTTCTCTGAGTCCAACTATTCCATCGCCCCCAAAAAAAGAAGGCTTTTGGGATTTAGTAAAGTTTGCAATTCTCGCACTCCTGATTGTTGTGCCAATTCGTACCTTTATTGCACAACCATTTATTGTTTCTGGAAGTTCAATGGTGCCCACATTTCACAATAGCGATTATTTGATTGTAGATGAACTCTCATATCGTGTAGGAGAGCCAAGTCGTGGCGATGTAGTTGTATTCAAGTGGCCGAAAGATACTACGAAATATTTCATTAAACGAGTCATTGGACTACCAGGAGAAACTGTAAAAATTACCGGAAGTACTATCGTCATTAAAAATAAAGATAACCCGGACGGCTTTATGCTCGCAGAGCCGTATGTAAAAAACAAATCAGAAGACACCATGGAAATTACTTTGCCGGCAGGTCAATATTTTGTAATGGGAGATAATAGAAGTGGAAGTTCTGATTCACGCGCTTGGGGCACACTTCCTCGTTCACTGATGGTTGGCCGCGCACTTGTGCGACTTTTCCCAGTGGGAGATATTTCAGTACTCCCCGGAAAGTTCAACAATTACTAAAATAAGCAATTTTATTTAATGTCTAAAACCCAAAAACCGCAACGCAAAGAAACATTTACTACACCGAAAGGTTTGCGCGATATACGAAACGAGGAGTACTACCTTTTCCAAGGTTTCTTTGAAAAAGCACAGGAAGTTGCTATTTATTATGGTTTTCAACCAATAGAAACTCCAATTTTAGAACACGAGGAACTCTTTACTACTTCTGTAGGTGTAGGTACTGACATCGTTGATAAAGAAATGTACACCTTGCGTACAAAAGGTGGCGACCACCTTGCACTACGCCCAGAACACACCGCTGGCACAATGCGTGCATATATTGAACATGGTATGCAAAACCTCCCACAACCCGTGCTCCTTTACTCATACGGACCAGTCTTTCGTCATGACAATCCACAAAAGGGCCGTTACCGACAATTTTATCAATTTGATATGGACGCGCTTGGTAGCGAGAAGAGCATTCTTGATGCGCTCGTTATCCGTGGTGCAATGACCATACTTCAAGAAGCTGGTGCAGAGAATCTTTCTGTCGATATAAACTCGATTGGTGACAAGGAGTGTCGTGCGAGTTATATTCGAGAACTTACCAACTATTATAAAAAACATATCGACGAACTTGGCGCAATTGATAAAGAGCGTCTCAAGAACAACCCACTCCGTATTCTTGATTCAAAAGACCAAAAAACAAAAGAGATAAACGAAGGTGCACCAGAAGCAATCGCATCACTCTGTTCTGGATGTAAGCGTCACTTCAAAGAAGTGCTCGAATATCTCGAACAAATGGGTATCCCATATCGTCTCAACAAATGTCTCGTGCGGGGACTTTCGTATTACACACGCACCGTATTTGAAATTATTGAAGAAACTTCTGGTGAAGGTGGTGGTCCAATCACAATTGCTGGCGGTGGGCGTTACGATTATCTTGGAAAGCAAATTGGTTCCAAGAAAGATATTCCAGCCGTTGGCGTTTCATTTGGTGTTGATAGAATTATTGAAATGCCTTGGTATAAAAAACTTTCTCCACGTATCTTAAAGAAACCTAAGATGTATTTTATCCAGCTCGGGTTTGAAGCAAAACTCAAAAGTCTTAATGTGATAGAGATTCTTCGCAAGGCCCACATCCCAATAGCTCAGGCGCTTTCAAAAGATTCACTTTCACAACAACTCGCAATTGCTGAAAAAATGAATATCCCCTACACAATTATTTTTGGTCAAAAAGAAGCTCTGGAAGATTCCGTAATCGTTCGCGATATGCAAACACGCTCCCAGGAAACTGTCCCCATCAAAAAACTTCTTGAATATTTGAAATCATTGTAAAACATCATGGTGCCTATTCTACAAAAAGAAAATAAAGTACTCCGCTATAAAGCATTGCCGGTGCCGATTAAACAGATCACTTCACCTAAAATTCAAGAACTTATTACCGACATGAAAAAAGCACTCGCATCACAAGATGATGGCGTCGCAATAGCAGCACCACAAATCGGAAGCTCTTATAGAATTTTTGTCGTATCGGGGAAAATATTTGACCCAGAATTTGGAGAAGAAAACTACACAGGGAAAAACCTTTCCCGCTATGAAGACCTTGTGTTTATAAATCCAGAATTTGTAAAACTATCAAAAAAGAAAACACTCCTACCTGAGGGTTGTTTATCCGTGCGCTGGCTCTATGGTGATGTTGAACGTTCTACCCAGGCAACAGTAAAAGCTTACAATGAACGTGGTGAACTTTTTACAAGAGGGGCAAGCGGATTACTGGCACAAATTTTTCAACACGAAATTGACCATCTTGAGGGTATCCTCTTTATTGATAAAGCGCGCAATTTAGAAGAAGTCCTCCCGACAACACACCGCCATGCCTCAAAATAATATTCCATTCATATTCTTTGGTACCCCCACGTTTGCGACTGTTATTCTTGACGAATTACAGGCGAAAGGTTTTCTACCTTCGTGCATTATTACGACACCAGACAAACCACAGGGTCGTACACTTCAGCTCACTCCCTCCCCTGTAAAAGTATGGGCACTTTCGCACAACATAAAAGTACTCCAACCAGAAACAATTACCGATGAAGTAATTGAGGCAATTAAAAAAGAATCCCCGCTTGTTGGTATAGTTGCCGCCTACGGTAAAATTCTTCCTGAACCACTACTTGATCTCTTTCCAAAAGGTATTCTCAATGTACATCCATCACTTTTGCCCAAGTACCGCGGATCTTCTCCGGTCGAAGCTGCTCTCATTGCTGGTGATACTACTACTGGTGTTAGCATTATGCTTCTTGATTCGCGTATGGATCATGGACCCATCCTCGCACAAGAAGAAGTAGCAATTACACCAAATAGCAAGGCGCCAGAACTTGAAACAGTGCTCGCACACCACGGAGGTGTACTACTCGCAAAAATGCTCGCGCTTTGGATTCACAATGAGTGCTCTGCAACACCCCAAGATGACACACGTGCTACGTATACAAAAAAAATAAGTAAACACAACGGTGATATTTCAACAATACACAATGAAGAAGCAAAATACCGACACTTTTGTGCCTATTATGGATGGCCTGGTTCATATTTTATTCACCCAAAAGCTGGTAGAGTAAAAATTACTGACGCTGAAATGGTAAATGGTGTCTTTATCATAAAAAAAGTAATCCCTGAAGGAAAAAGAGAGATGTCCTACGATGCATTTCAAAAAGGATATGCAAACTAAAAACACCCCAAGGGGTGTTTTTAGTTTAATATTTTGAAGTAAACGGGTTTCTTTTTGAAAGTCCTTTGAGCATTTTTTTCACGCTACGCGCACCACGTCGGAAGAGGGTTGTGCCACGATCTTTTTTTGCAACAAGTTGTCGTTCAAGATCTTCACGAATTGCATCGACTGCGGCATAGAGATCTGCTTCTTCTTTTGTTGCATGGAATGGTCCATTAACACAGTAAATTTTCGCTTGAGCGCTAAAGAAATCTCCCTTTTTATGGTGTTCGGTAGTTTTACCAACTTCTACTTCGATACGTGGTGGAGTAAGTTCTCCTTTGGTAAATTTTTCTAAACCACCAAGACGCTTGTGTACATAGTCCTCAATCGCACTCGTAAGTTCTATTCCAATTGCTTTTATATCGATTTGCATAGATTTTGTTGGTTAACTACTAATACACTTAGTATATCATTTTTCCTTTTCCATATCGACTGAAAGTATTTTCGAGGGTGCATGATGACCATTTACAATACGCACTTTTTTAGGTGAAATAGCATAGTGTAGCGCGACAAGTTCAATGACCCTTTTATTTGCAAGGTTTTGGGTTGCAGGCTCCTTTACTGAAACGAGAAAACCTCCTGCTTTTGGAGTAAGCACTTCTTTTTTTGCACCAGCAGTAACCCGTACTCGTATATACATATTAATTTCTACATATCCACTCTTCCTTACCTGCAATGACACGCTCAAAGCGACTCGCCTTACGCAATTTTGAAATTTGAAACGTTGAGACCATTTCTACGTGAGAACTTCTATCAAGCGCTGTTTCAATCCCCCACAAATCTTCCTCGGTAGTAATCCATTCATATTTTGTCGATAAGCGAAAAGGCTTCGAGTAGCTACGGAGAGTCTTTTTTCCATTAGCAATAAAATATTCATGAAAATATGACATTGCGAGTTCGCGGAGAGATCGATAAATTGGATCACGGTAACGCAATACAACATGGTTTGTTTTTGAAATTGCTCCCCAATGCTTGCCTACCTTAAAAAGTGCTACTACATGGTCGTAGTCATGCGGTAATCCAATTGTTTTTAAGTCAAAAAGGAGTGGCTTGTGCCCATGGTATGCGAGTACCGCAGCAGCAAAGAGAGCAGCTTCAATACAATGTGCCTTTTGTTCACGAATAACCCTCCGTGGGGACATTAATGTCTCACCTTTATACTCATGATTCATTGGTAACCTGTCGAGATAGTCTTGTATTTTTTGAGGAGTTAAGAGTTTTTCAAAAAGCCTTTTCTCTGTCTTTGTGAGATTTTCCACAAAAACAGTATAGCAAACAAGGCTTTTTTGAGATAGTACCACTTGACAATATGGCATTATATATGCTATAATATAATTAACCAAAAACAGATCCTATGAACAACTTAACAATTGCAGCGATTACCTTTTCAGCAAGTGGTTTAATGCACCTCTCAATGGCATCAGGAGAAAAAATCAGCCTTCATGAGTACGAGGGAGAACGATTTAAAAATTTTGTGTACGGGGAGCACCAAGAAACCCCTACCAACGGAGCCGTACCAAAGACCGAACTTCTTGCAAAAGTACGGAAGCCAAATCGAAACAAGAATGTTTCGCAATCATTTTCTCCCCTGAATTACGAATACAGCAACAAGGATTTTCGTCGTAAGAAGAACGCAATGGCTCGTCGCAATGACAACAAGAGCCGTAATCGCAGTATTGGTCGTGGATAACACGACTAACGAAAGTAAACTCCCCTGAGCACAAAGGGGAGTTTTTTATTTTCAATAAAATTATGGTACGATAGTGCTTTATGAAAACATATCCCGTACCGCCATCGCCGAAACTCGTTCGCAAAAAGTCAAAAACTGGTCTCGGACTCTATGCTGGTGAAGCGATTAAGAAAAATGCATTTATTATTACTTATACAGGCGAGAAACTTACAGCAGCACAAGCTGATGAACGAGGTGGCCAATACCTCTTTGAATTAAACAACCGCTGGACACTCGATGGTCGCGGTCGCCAGCACACAGCCCGCTATATCAATCATTCCTGTCGTCCAAACGCAGAAGCTGAAGTCAAAGGTCACCAAGTATTTATCACAGCGAAACGTGCCATTAAACCTGGCGAAGAAATTACCTACGATTACGGCAAAGAATTCTGGAAGGAATACATTAAACCAAAAGGGTGTAAATGTGAAAAATGTACAGAAAAAATCTCAACGAAATAGACCTCGTGTTTCGAGAACACACACCGAATATTTTTATTGTCGATAAGCCAAAAGGTATCAGCTCATTTGATGTTATTCGGATTTTTCAAAGAAAGCTTGGGACTCGAAAAATTGGTCATGCTGGGACACTTGATCCAAACGCAACAGGTCTTTTGATCGTCGCAGTAGGCCCTGCAACAAAACAGCTCACCGCCTTTTCAAAATTACCAAAAACATACGTAGCCGAGATACTACTTGGCGCAAAAACAGATACTGGGGATACAACAGGTACTTTTACTGTATTGCAAACTGTTCCTCCCCTTTCTGATACTACAATCAAACAACATCTCAATAAGCTCGCGGGAGACCTGCTCCTTCCAGTACCCCAATATTCCGCGGTCAAACACGCAGGTATTTCACTCTATAAATACGCACGACAAGGAAAAGAGCTTGCACCAAAAGAACGCTTGATGCATGTCGTCCGGGGTCGCCTTTGTGATAGAACTGACACTATTCTCACTATAGAGTGGTCAGTTGGAAGTGGTACCTACATCAGGTCACTGGCGGAAGCACTCGGAGAAAAACTTGGCACCGTAGCCACATTGCAAAACTTAAGAAGAATGTCCGTTGGAGAATTTATTCTACAGTAGGTAAAGACCCACAAGTAGTATGGTGCCTAGAATAATTCGATAAATACCAAAAGAGGTAAATGTATTTTTTTGTATATAGCGCAAAAACCACTTCATAATACTACGCGCTGTTACAAACGAAATTATCAAACCCACGCCAAGTAACAGAAACTCCTTACTTGAAAAATGAAGTTGAGTTTTGAGCAAATCAAGCCCTGTAGCAGCTGCCATAGTAGGAAGTGCTAATAAAAAAGAAAATTCAACAATCACAGAACGTGAAAGGCCTTGTAAAAGTCCGCCAATAATCGTAGCTCCAGATCGAGAAACACCGGGAATTACCGCAAGTGCCTGCGCAATTCCAACGATGAATGCCTGACGATACGTTATTTCATTATTTGTAGTAAATGCACTTTGAGCTTTATACCAATACTCAAAAACAACAATGCCTATTCCGCCGAGCAAAAGCGCCCACCCAACAACAACGAGATTACTTAGTAAGTACGTTTTGATAAATGCATACAAAAAATAGCCAATGAGCGCGGTCGGGATAAATCCCGCAAGTATTTTTTTCCAGAGCTTCTTATCGTGTACTAGTTTACGAAAATAGAGACTTGCAACAGCCAAAATTGCACCAAGTTGAATAATTATTTCATAACTTTTAGTAAATTCTGATTGTGGTACATGTAGAAGATTTGAAGTAATAATAAGATGTCCTGTTGAAGAAATTGGTAAAAATTCAGTCACACCTTCAACAATACCTAAGATAATACTATGCAAAAATGTCATACCAGTACTCTAGCATAAAAACAAAAAACCGCTGATAGGAGGCGGTTTTTTGTTCGACACATATTAAATTATTAATTAAGACTCGTATTGCGTATCACTGTTGCATCAATCGTATGATCAGCGTGTACTACGCCATACACGCGCACGGTATTTCCAACTACAAATTGGGAAAGTGTTGCGGTCAGCCAATTTTTATTGAGTACAGAAGTTGTAGTAGCAACTGAGACTGTATAGTCTACACCGTGTGAATTCACAACAAATGTCGTTGGTGCCGTAGTGCCTGCGATAGACGAGAGGCTTCCTTCTACTGTAGTGCGAGATTCAGGTGTTGGAGTGTTCGTGCGTACTTTTACAGTACTTGCATCAAGAACACTTGTGAGATTGTTATAAAGGCCAGTTGCTGTTACTTTCAAACCAGTCACAATATCTGCAAACACACCTGTTGTATTGTCTTTCTTGATTGTAGTACCTGTAGCAACATTTATTGTAATGTTTCCACGATTATTACTTACAAGGACAAAACTATTTCCTGCGCTATTAACAGTGCCTACAGTACCTTCGAATGTTGCGTTCTTCTTTTGTATTGACCAGTCTTTAAGTATTTTCGCATCAACAACAAATGGTGATGTTGCACCTGAAGCAATGGTGCCTGAGAAGCTTACAAAATCACCTACCGTTATTTCTGAAAGTGAAGTCATAGCACCTCCGTAGCGACGAACAAGTTCGGTTGTGCTTGAAGTATTGATTGTCCACGAAGCGAGCGCAGTTCCCCACGAAGTTGTTGCGGTGACAACTGAACCTGAGATACCTGTCACTTTTGCCCCACGAACCAAAACTTTACCATTATCTGTGACATGGATTTCAAGCGTTGTGCCAACAGTGCGTGCTTCTCGATTTTGGTCATTATGACCATTACCATTTTCATTATCTGCCAGGACGCCGTGCGCAAAACCCATTCCGAGTATGAGCATTACTGCGAGCATACCCACTGCATATTTCTTAAATGACATATTTAAATTAAAGATTAAACGAATAAATTACAGACCATTCACACAATAGTATAACGTTTTCAAGCACTTTTTGTGACAACATCGATACATAAGAACACACTCTGGAAAAGAATCAACCTAATCAAACAGCGTAATTAAATACTTATCAATTTCGTGTTGATCCATGTCGTAAAAATGAAGATTGTCGCGATGGAGCTTGCCGGCAAGATCAACACCCACAAAACGCCAATGCCATGGTTCAAAAATGTAGTAACTGTTTCCTTTTGGATACGAGAGAATGAATCCATATTTATACGCATTCGCTTCAAGCCACCCATATGCTGGATCTGTTTCAAAACGAGATAAGGTACCACCAACTTTTGTTGTGGTGAGGTCAACCGTCGTGCCAAGTTGATGTTCAGAATATCCCTGGTCAGCAGAAAATTTATTTGCCCCAGAACCATACACCACCGTATATTGTGATTTCAGTGCAGTCTGCTCTTTAAACGAACGATACGCAGAAGCAATTTGCATTTCGAACCCTTCAGTCTTTGCAGCATCAAGTAGACGTACGAGATAAGAATATGCATCGGCATGAAATTGATAGATGCGGTTTTTTTCAAGTGTATACCTCTGGTCAACAGTGCTTAATCTATCAGGAACAAAATTTTCATTTAGAAAATATACTTTTGAATACTTTTGTAATAATCGTGAGTCAATTTTACTTAATTTTTCTAGAGTACCCACTGTTCCAGAAATTCGATTGAATTCATCAAGGAGTGAGGATGCCTGTTTTTCGGTGATATGTATTTGGTCAGTGAGATCACCGTTTAAGTTTTGAAGTGTCTGTACTGCTTTGTCAGTTTCGGACAATTGAGTACGTAGCTGTGCAATATTTTGTGTAAGTGTTGTCGCTTGGTTTCTGAGTGATCTGTATCGATACTCAACAAAAACAATAAGTCCAGCAAGGAGTATCGCTAGTATGCCGAACGAGCTTACGAGGACCCTTGTACTAGATTTGTTCTGTTGCATGATGTTTAGTATAGCATGGTGGTTTTTACCTATTCCACACCCCTTCTTTTAATCTTTATGGACATGGTATACTTAACTTTGTATTTTATTAGTAGTTTAATTAACTCATTATGAAGTTACACAAAATTACATTTTTGTTACTCGTTATCGGAGGTTTGAATTGGCTTTTGGTTGGTGCTATTGGTTGGGACGTTGGTGCACTCTTTGGAGGACAAGGTGAACTTATTCCTCGCATTATTTACATCCTCGTTGGTGTTTCAGCACTCTACGAAATCTTCGGCCACAAAGGCAACTGCAAAGCATGCGCAACCACTGCTCCAATGCAGAACATGTAATCTCGTCTTTTTACTATAAAAAACCACCTCTCGGTGGTTTTTTATTTTTTCTTAAATACTATCATCATAGTCATAATCGTATTGACCACAATCATGACAATGGAATGTAACATCGTTGCAATATTGTACGCTCCAAGTGACGCAAGTGTCAGTCCATGACGGACTACATTCATACTAAAAAGTAACGGTGTTTCTGTGTCTGGATGATGCCATGTTTTGCGTAAAGTTGGAATAAAAGCAATAAGATCAATTGAGACCACGATTATCACAGAAATGGTCGGGTCTTTTGTAATAATCCACGGAATGAGTCCGAGTAATGCCGCAACAAGAAAATACGTGTCGGTTTTTACAATATTTCGGAAACCATATCGCAATGAAAAAAAGAAAATAATCACTGTAAAAATCTCTGCTGCTCCTGTTGGGAGTGCGCCGATCCCCGCCCCTTTCGCAAGTTGTCCAAAAAAAGTAATTGCTGAAACAAGTGTCCACACAAGCCATGTATATGGGTGTGGCTGTACCCGTCGACGTATTACATCTCGCAAATACGGCACATTGCCAATAATCGCAACAAATGCGCCTAGTATTGCAAGAGTCTCTTTCATATAAGTATTCTAACACCCAGTAACTAAAAACTCCCCATAAGGGGAGTTTTTAGTTACGCAACGTGTTCTTCTGTTGCGCCTTCTGTTGCAGGTGTTTCCTCAGCTGGAGTTGCGGTTTCTTCTGCTGGTGTCGCAGGAGTTACCACTTCTTCAACGTCGGTTGGGTTTGACGTAGTTGTTGGAGTATCCATAGTATTTGTTTGATTAGTGAGTAAGACTGTAACAGTACCACAGATGAATCATTTAACCTAATTTTTATTTCTGGAACGTGCTATTTGATACAGATTAAAGACAACTCCCGCATTAACCAAGAGCGCTCCAGTAATAAGTGACCAATCACTGTAGAAAATTCCTTTTACAAAAAGAACACATTGAACTATAAAAACTGCAATCGGCAATGTCCTTGAAACATTCTTTGAACTTTTATTTTTATAGATAGTCCAACCTTGATGATAATATCCGAACGCAACAACCATCCAACCAACCACAAGCACTATACTCCAAATAACTTGTGTATTCCAAAATAGATGAACACCCGAAAGACGCATATAGACAAGCATCGTGCAAAAAGCAACAAAGATAATACTTCCGAGTATTTCCCAGTAGAGTTTCTTCATAGAACAATTGTAACAGAAAATGCAATGGTTATATATAAAAAAAGACACCTTTGAGTGTCTTTTTGTGTACCTGTTGTTTAAGCTGCTTGTGCGAGTGAGGTTTGTACACGCACCTTCACTTCTTCAAAAATTTTCCTTGTTTGCATACTACCTTGCGTCGTTTTTTCATTTTTGTGGTAGTAGTATTGCCTGTTGAGTTCAGCAATACCCTTTTCTTTAAAAATCTGTCGGATGAATTCTTCTCGCGTTTTTATGAGATACATACCGCCATCGGCGTTAGAAAAAAGAGGTAAAAAAACTGCTCATTAATTAATACACTTTTGGGAACTTCGAGAAGTCCCTTCAAAAAGTTGAATGCCTGGGTTCTGGTATAGATACCATCCTGATCGTTGATCATAGTTCATATGTTTTTGGTTGTGAAAATAACAGTTATGAATATGACAATAGCATGGTGATGTAAAATGTCAACGAGTACTACCTGAGACATTATTACACCATTGACAAATTACCCTTAAAAGATAGTATTATTGCAAAATATATATTAAAATATGCTCCTTATGACAGAAATAAAAACAAACCCAGACATGCTTATGAAAAAGCATTGTACTGAAGAAGTAATTACCAAACTTTCAGGAGTCATCACTCCTCATGGGTGGACAGTAGAAAAAGCTATTCAATCAGGAATAGACAACCCTGACTCAAGTATTGGTGTGTATGCAGGTGACCCCGAATCATACACAATGCTTGCGCCCTTGTTTGATCCAGTCATTCGTGAATACCACAATTACGACATGAGTGGTCATAAAAGTGATTTCTCACTCGAAGGTATCTCTACAGAAAATCTTGACCCGACCGGTGCATATGTACTATCAACACGTATCCGTGTAGGAAGAAACTTTGCTAAGTATGCATTCCCTTCAGCAATATCTTCAGAAGATCGCGCCAAGATGGAATCAGAGATTGTGGAGGCATTGCAAAAACTTCCAGGCGCTCTTGCCGGAGACTATTTCCCACTCGATGGCATGACCGAAGATGTCAGACAACAAATGGTTGCGGATCATTTTCTGTTTAAGCAAGGTGACCGCTTTCTTGAAAGTGTTGGCGTAAACCGTGACTGGCCAAAGAACCGTGGAATATTCTTCTCACACGATAAAAAGTTTTTGGTATGGGTTTCAGAAGAAGATAGTATGCGTATTATCAGCATGCAAAGTGGTGCTGACATTGCAGAAGTGTTTACTCGTCTCGCGACGGCACTTGCTACAATAAATGCACACCTCAATTTTGCATTTGATGATATTCGTGGCTATCACACGACATGTCCTACTAATCTTGGGACCGCAATGCGTGCTTCTGTACACATAAAGATTCCAAAGCTTTCTGCAAGCAAAAACTTCAAAGATGTCTGTGCAACACTTGGATTGTCAATCCGTGGTGTTCACGGAGAACATTCTGAATCATCTGATGGTATTTACGATATCTCAAATAAGCGCCGTCTTGGTATTACTGAGAAAGAAATCTTTCAGCAACTCTATGATGGTGTGAAAAAGCTGATCGAGCTTGAAAAATCGTTATAAATAAAAAACCGCCCTCGGGCGGTTTTCTTTTTTAAAGATAGTTTTAAAAATATTCTGCTATAGTACTACCATGGAACAGTTGAAGATCGTTCATGAAACAATCCATAAGACCCCAGATGATTTACGCCAAGCGCTCATAGCAACCCGAGGAGCACAACAAACGTGGGAAAGTATCACTCCCCTGGCTCGTAACGAATGGATATGTTGGGTAATTTCTGGAAAAAAAGCAGAGACACGAAACATCCGTATCAAGAAAGCAATCTCAAAACTCAAAGATGGAATGCGTCGGCCGTGTTGCTGGGCGGGCTGTACCCATCGAAAATAAAAAGAAAAAGGCGAGATTATCGCCTTTTTTTAATTTCTTACTCCGAAAGCCCATATGCCAAGAGGTGGGCCACCATCTCGCTTTCGACTGCTACAAAATCAACAATCTTACCTTCAGCTTTTTTCCGTTCAACAAAATAAAGGAATCCAGCTTCAATCTGCAGGCCTTCGTGAGAATATCGTTCACTGAAATCCTCGTTTACAGGTCTTAGGATATACAACTGACTAGTAATCTCATCGTCACGTTTTTCGGTGCTCAGGAAAAGTTTTTCGTAGCGCTTGGTGTGCGCAATTTTTTTAAAATAGTTTTCGATCTCGGTAGTAATCTCATCTCGTGCATCATTTTTGAACGAAATTGCAAGGCATTTGCGAATCGGGGTATCCATATTTCTCGTTTTTTTATGTGCGAACTTACACAGGTTTCCGAGACTATACAATAAAACCAAAAATAAATCAAGCCGAGCATATCTCTCGGATTATATTGAGGACAAATACTCTGTAAGTACTAAAACTTGCCGTTTAAATACTTCCCTGCAAGACTGAGTGCAAACGACGGCAGTATAATAAACACCGTTCCAAACAGGAGCTTGATGAGTAATTCAGTCGTTGGCGTATCTGGTGTATTTGGACCACCTGCAGTAATAACAAGCAACATACCTATAATTCCAAAAAGTATTGAAGCGTATATAAAAATTCGTGTAGCTGTTTTTTGCATAGGTTTAGTATAACAATAAAAAAGATACCTTCAAATCAAAGACTTCTCTGAAACTGCTTCAGAGAAAACGTTAGTAAAGTTGTGATTCAGGTGACTATTTAAAAATAAAAAAACCGTTGGTTTACCACCAGCGGTTTAATTTCGCAAGTTTTGCAGTTATTTTTGTCTAAATGACAGAAGGACAATTATTGCACAAAATAGTGTCGAAGATAGATATGGTAGTCTTTCTTCTACTGTCCAAGCTGCTGCACTAATCACAGAAAGCATACTTGAGGTTGTAAATAGTAAATAAGCAATTCTTGGCGTTGAAGAAGGATCCTTGTACGTACTAATGAGTTGCGGAATACCAGCTATATTGAGGGCAAGCGTTACTGAAATAATTGAAAGATATGGACCACCGACAAGGAAAACTGTTGTGCAAATCAAGACCAGAAAGGTAATGAGCCATTCAAACTTTCCCCAGTGAAACTGTCTAGCCCGTGCCAGAAAGATAGTCACAGCTAATGTTCCAATAGTAAATACTGCAAACAATAAAGTGTTCCCTCCTTTGAGAGTAAGACTTACTAACATAATTACATCAAGACCAAACCAAAGTATCCATGTGGCAAAACTTTGTTTAACTGTTCCCTTAAGAATAGAGACAGAAAGAAGTACGTAAGGTGCAACACCAGTAAGCACTATTAGGGTTTTGAGAATATTCATTTATTCGGTTTTTATTGGTTTCCACAAAAGCCAGAGGCCTCTTTGGAAACCAATAAAATACCAAGAACTACGTTTGGTAATATAATAGCATAAAAAATATATTTAGTCAAATTACTGTTTTCTATCTTGTTGACGTTATGTTTTTTTAATGTATAATGGTAAAAAAATAAACATGGAAATAGGTCCACAGCTTATTGGACGAAACGAGTTTACTAAGCTCAAAAAACAACTGACCCCCAAACTCAAGTTGCTCTTAAAAAGAGATCGACTGCTCATTAACTACAAATTCAAACAAAAAATTGCTCCCTGCGAAGAAGTGACCAACGAGCAATACTATGAGAGCGCTACCTTGGAGCTTCGGATTATTAATGTTCCGAAGATTATCAACATCCAGTTTGAAAAATCGAGTAGCGATTTTCGAGTAGCTGAGGATTCTGCAATATGGCTATCTATAAGTCATTCACCACAAGAGTACTACTCCCTACTCAAGGACATCTGCAACGAGCTTTCAGAGGCGATGCGGGCACTCACTATCACAAGGTACAGCTCGCAGATCGATTCAGATGATCTCCCACAACCAATTTTACAGAGGCTGCGGCAGGCAAAACAGAATGCGGGGCTACTGAGAGGAATCTTCTCGGAGGTTCTTGCGTTAAAATTTTTACAAAAGATGGTCAATGAAAATCTCATCGACGATGCACGAGCTGCCACAGAGTATGAAGACCACCAGGAAAAAACCGATTGCTTTTTCAGTTACGGTAGCAGAGAAATCAGACTACAGATCAAAGCCGGAGATTTCATGCACTTCCGCAAAGACTTTTTACATTATGAAATCTACTATATTAAACTGAATGGTCAGACGTCATACGAAGAATTTAGTGGTGCTATTTTGACCATAATTGAACGAACAAATATTGCAAAATAATACCGTCCACCAACTAGGTGGACTTTTTTATTTTAAAACCGCAGTCCAGCGAAGCGATAGCGTAGTCGTGGTTCGGATGGCAATAATAAAAGGCTGAACACAGAAGTGTTCAGCCTTTTTCTTTGGGTTTACTTATGGAACGCGAGAAAAATTAATCCGAAGATAGCTACAATTCCTAATATTATTCCGAATATAGGAAAAGTTTCATCACGTTCTTTATTAGTCCCCCAAAATTTCAGGAATAAAAAATTCTTGAATTTTTGATTGGTATTACTATCGTTTTCGTCGTCCCAAAACATTTTGTCCTCCTTTTTTATTTTTTCTTTTTTCTTCATTCACCCCGAAATGAAAACCGCACCAGTTGCCACAAACAACATATGGCTCATCACTAAACATCTTTTCAGTCTTTTTTATTTTCCAGCCTTTTTTAGCAACATGATCTTGTGCCAATTTTTTAGCATAAGCCTGCATTCTTTTAATCGTGCCTTTTGGCAAATCAGCATACACATACTCGAATTTATATGTTACCGTTCGCACTTGCGTGGCAGCAATAAGATGACAGTGTACATATACACGGCTACCTGCAACAGTTTGTAGGTTAACTCTCGGTTTGCCGAATAAAGCCATAGTATATCCACCTTCTTTTTCGTGAATTAGATTGGTTTTTATTTTCATTTTGTATTTTTTATGTGAGTTTTATTGGTTTCCACAAGCGGCAGTACCGCCTCTGGGAGCCAATAAAACCTTTATTTCAAAGCACAAAAAACTATTACTATAATAGCATATATCTAATTAAAGTCAAGTTGATGCTCGGGAGGTAGGGACCGCTTCTCCTTTCAGTCGAAACGCTGCATTTTTATACTCACTGCGTTTGTTAAAAATGCGCGCCTCCGGTTCTCACCATACTTCTCCTTAAACAGAAATGAAAAAGCCCACCAGATTTTGGTGGACTATTTCCATTTGGCTCCGAACTTGGGATGATGTTCGAAAAATTCTTGAAA
>CALRHK010000002.1 GCA_943359475.1 Candidatus Nomurabacteria bacterium | reverse complement strand
CGATTGAATACCATCTCTGCAATTGAAATACCAGGCGAGGTATACGTACAATCATTCACCGAAGTAGTACAAGTATAAATACGATTGTTCGCTGCATTAATTTCGCTTCGTGAATCATCCCAACGTGCAATCGTAACATCAAATGGAACACCGCTTCCTGTAAGCGCAGCTTTTACCTTATCAATCATTTCAATAAAAGCAGAGTTAAGTTTTTGGATACTAACTGCATCCGCATCATTCCAGTAGATCGCATAGCCAGGATATGAAGCACTCTTGAGTCCGTGTGGCTCAACATCAAATGATGCGCCTGCAAATTTTGCATTGGTTCCCGTAATACTTGCGTTAATATTTTTAACTGTGTTTGCAAATGTAACAGCTGCATTTGTTGTATTACCTGTTCGGAAGATCGTTGAATTTGGTACAGCAATCCAGCTCGGAGCACCATCCATCGCCCACACTTCGATACAACGCGCTTGTGCTTTATTCAAGAAATCTTTGATATTTGAAACACTGCCCGAAAGTGTACCGCTTGAAGTGTAGAGGTAGAGTCTACTGATCGCATGTGAGTTCGCAAAGTTAAACAAATCAGTTTGTGCAGTTGAGTTTGGGGTAATAATTCCAGAGACATTACTCCAAATCCACATTCCCTTCGTGCCATATGGATCAGACGTGGTGTTACCACAGGCTGTAGAAGAGTTCGTAAGTACACTACTTTCACTTGATGTTGCAAGATTTCCTGCAGCGTCTGTTGATTTAACTTTAAAGTAGTACCGTGTTGCAGAGTTAAGACCTGAAAGTTGTAACGAGTGTGCAGTCACCATATTTGCGTCAGGTGATGCAGGCCACGTATTTGGATATGAACCACTTGTAGTTCCATATACGATTTGGCTTGTTGACGCCTCGTTGGTTGTCCAACTAATAGTTGCACCTGATGTTGTCACATTTGAACTAGTTACTCCTGAGATAGTTGGTGCCGTAGTATCAGAAGCAGCTGTCGTAGTAAATGCGTTTTCACCTGTCGCCCCAGTATTACCAGCAGCATCAGTTGAACGGACTTCATACATATAGGTAGTACCTGGGGTGAGATTAGTAATCGTTACTGCATGTGTAGTCACCATCGTATTGTTTGTAGCAAGCGTCCCGTACGCCATGCTTGTACCATAATTAACTACGCTATTTGATGGTTCATTGGTCGTCCAATTTATTGTCACTTGTGTACTTGTAATTCCTGAAGAATACACATTACTCATGCTTGGTGGAGTTGTGTCCCCGCCTGAGGTAGTTGAAGTCGTTACACTGAGTCGTGATGAGCCAGCTGAGTAGTGCCCTGCAGTATCATATGCCTGTACAAGGAAACCAGCATTAACTCCGCTCGATCCTGTATACGTTGTATTTGCAGTTAGATTGGTAAACGTCATTGATGTTGTACCAATTGTTCCGCCACAATATCCAGCTGAGCCATTTACATTACATGCACTTGTTGGACCATACACATCATAATGAATTTGTGATGCAGTGAGTGTATCGTCAGTTGAAGGTGACCATGTAAGCGTGAAGCCTGTAGCACTTACATTGGTAGCAGTAAGACCGGTTGGTACTGATGGTGGAGTAACATCAGTAGTGGTAATAGCAACACAGTTGCCAGAGATATCGATATACATTCCTGTTGGAACAGTAGCCTGACTACCAGTGATATTTGGACAGACATCTATCGTTTGTGTTGGGAGCGTAGTAAATGAAAGAGTCGAAGGACTTGGTTTGTACTTACAATTGTTTGAAATATCACACGAAAGTACTCGATAGTAGTACTTTGTATTTGCAAGCAATCCTGTCACTGTCACCGAGTGTGCTGTTACGCCGGCAGTTTGTGCAGGAGTGTCGAGGCGGGTACCTGCGACCCAGTTACTCGTGCCACTCTTCTTCACCTTTACCTGACTTGTTGAGATGATGTCAGTAGTCCATGTGAGTACCGCAGAATTTGAGGTAACATTTGAAACAACAACATTTGTAATTACTGGTCCATACGAACCAGCCGCCAACTGACTATCTTCATCAAAAGGAACACTCGCCGATTTTGCCAAGAGCAATATCACCGCAAGTGCGCCGAGGAGAAGAATAAAAATCCCCATCCTGTTTTTCATAATTAAAATTCAAAAAAATAAACTAGTAATACTCGCGCAATGCGCTTGTCTTCGATACTTCTATTGTATCCTTAAAAATAAAAAAGACCTGTGGAATATTCCACAGGTCTTTGAATTCGTAAATGAAAAAATTTTTACTGATGCTTACTGACGCAATGTGTGTACCAGTTGTGGTACACCGAATATTGGTCTGTCGCATCCCCCTACATAAATTACGGGGCGGTAGACTACCCATTCACCAGGCTGTAAATATACAATCTGATGTGAGAATCCAACCATAGATGTTGCTCCGGTGTCTGCGGCAGTTACTGTACGTGCATAGACAAGCGTTGACTGTGACCAGTTGCGCAGATCAGTACTCACACGATATTCCATATCAATCACTGCATTGAGTGGCGGGTTTAACACTGAGCCGCCGATGATGATTGAATACATAGTCGGAACCACCATATTTTGTCCGTAGGTGGTGACCTCCATGCCGGACGCTGCTTCACAGGGACGACAACGATTTGCAATGGCGTCTGATTCTGCAAAGAGTGCGTCAAGATCATCTGGTGCAGTTGCCTGCAACGCAGTTACTGTTGAATTCACGGGTGTGACATCGTCTTTTGTGCACGAAGTCATCGCAATAGCGGTGCTTACCGCAAGAATAAACAGGATTTTTTTCATTTGCTGAGATTATTTAGTTGGTGAGAACTCTATTTGATTTCTTGATTAGAGTATAGCATATATATGTGTATATGTCAATATTCACCACCCATCCACCCTCAAGCCAAAAAGAACGCCTATTTTTAAAGGCTTTTCCGTGACTTATCCCCACTTATAGAGTCTGTTTTGTGGGTACTTTAATAATTGCAAAGTATACACAGAGGAGTACTGCAACCAGTGCAATCGCAGAAAGAACTAGCGGAGAGCCAAGTCTATCCCACATGAGTGCAGTCATTGTGGACGCTACAAGAAACCCAAATGAGCTTGCCATCATAAAGAGACCAAGTCCTGTTGCTTTGTATTCTTTTGGTATATGAAGCGAGAGCCACGCCTTTGCAATTCCATCCTCGGTTGCTGCAAAAACTCCATAGAGTGCAAAAAGCCCGACAAGTACTGGCAAAGAGTGCGGTCCAAAACCAAGTGCAGCGTAGGTAATAACAAATGCTAGAAGTCCAAGAATATAGATTGGCTGAAAACCTATTTTGTCTGATGCACGACCAAGTGGGTACGAGGTTAGTGCATACACAATATTAAAGACAAGATACACTGCAAGTACTACCATATCAGTAAAACCAAGTTGGCTCGCACGTAAAAGTAAAAACATATTCGAACTATTTACTAAAGAAAAAAGAGTAAAACCTAAGAAAAGTTTTTTATACTCTGGTGAACTTTGTCCCCAAAATGCAAAAAGTCCTTTTATTGTTTGTCGTGCAACTGGCTTCTTGTTATCTTCACTATTTTCCGCCTTCTTTTCTTTCGGAAGATAGAGCGTCGCGAGAATTGCGAGTACTCCTGGGAAAAATGAGACGAGGAAAACAAGTCTGTAATGTCCTGGGTAAGCAAAAAGTAAACAAAGGCCAATAATTGGACCAATTACTGCGCCTAACGTATCAATACTACGATGAAAACCAAAGACTTTACCACGATTTTCTGGTGTTGATTCTTGTACCAAGAGCGCATCGCGTGGAGCGGTACGGATCCCCTTCCCAAAGCGATCAAATAGTTTTGCGGTAAGTATTGCGTACACTGACTGCGTTAAACCAATTGCTGGCTTTGTAATTGCAGAAATACTGTAGCCAATAATAATAAATATTTTTCTTTTTCCTGATGCATCTGAAAGCCGTGCGAAAAAAACCTTGTTAATACCAGCAACGAGTTCAGCAATCCCTTCAATGAGTCCAATCGCGAGTACGCCGTAACCAATTGAGCGTAAATACAATGGCATAACAGGATACAGCATTTCACTGGCAATATCCGTTAATAGACTTACAACCGAAACTATAATAATTGTTCGCGTAATAAATTTTTTCATTTTATTCAGAGGCAACAATAAAGTCTGCCCCCGCACCAACCTCTCTCACCTTAAATGGTAATTTAATTTCAATTGGAGTAGTAAATGTGGTTGTATTTGAAGGAGAGAGGATATGGTACGCATTATTCCCCCAACCAAAGAGTCGTCCATCGTCAGCAATTGCCAACGAATAATCTTTACCACCAACAATTTTCTTTATCTTTGGTAACCCCGTTACTTTTACTAGTGCTCTGTTTGGAAATACGCGAACATCATCTCCTGCATCTCGTGCAATTGATCCTCCCCACATATAGACTGTGCCATCTTTTGATAATGCGAGTGAGTGACGGAAACCTGCTGCAACCATCTGAATATTTTCTAAATCAGGAACTTGTAATACCAATGAATTTTTTGGAGAATTTTGTGTACCTCTATTTCCAAGCTGCCCATATAAATTACACCCAAATGACCATACAGTTCCATCTTTCTTTAGAATCAAACCATGACCATACCCAGCTACCACTTGTATCGCTTCATTAATATCGGCAAGTTTTTTGGGTATTCTACTTTGAATACCAACGACATCTTCATTTTTGCAATCCTCTTCAAGGGTTGCTTGTACTCGAGGTGAAATAATTGGATCATAATAACCACTTGCGCTCTGCTTTAAATCATTTGAAAGGTTTTGAAGCATGCGCTCACCATATGATGCACAGGTTGCACCCCATACATAAACAGTACCGTCTTTTGCAAGTGCCATTGAAAACTTATACCCTGCTGCTATACCAACAATTGAAGGAAGATTTGGTACTTTAAAGATTTCGCGTGCGGTAGTATTGGTACCATCTCCAATCTGCCCAGTATAGTTTGAACCCCACGCATAGACTGTACCGTTTTCTGCAAGTGCAAGCATGTGTCGGTATGAGGTAGATACTGTTTTGATTTTTGGAAGATTTTTAACTGGACCTGGAATGTTATACACCTCGCTCTCTGGGCGAGCAAGCTGATGAAGTTCGTTACTCCCCCAAGTATAGAGGACACCTTTCTGTGAAAGATACGCGCTATGCATCTCACCTGATACAAGTGTTTGCACATCATCAACTACTGTAAGCTTCTCTGGTTTTGTTTTTGGTGAACTCAATAATCCAATCTGTCCAACATCATTATTCCCCCATACATATATAGTACCTGAGGTATTGTCGCCCTCTTCTTCTGTCACAGCTGTAGTACTATCTTTTACTTGATCCTTTACCGCGTCATTTATGGTTGTCTGACTAATAACACTATTTTTCTTTTTGATTTCTCTGGCAATTGTGTAAGACACTCCGCTAACAATAAAGACGAGCGCTATAAATATCAGCAATTTGAGATTTTTTTTCATATATTGGGGAAAGTATACCATACACAAAAAGCCCCTGAGGGCTTTTTGTGTAGAACTATTCTCTATCAATTAGTGACAGGTATCTGAACCTGAATCAAGCACTGTACCGCTTACATTAATGAATTGCCAGTCATAGCTTGAAGGATGCAATGTGAGTTTAAGCACACCTCCATGTCCATACCCTCCACCAACTGAGGTACCCGACGTGCCATTATAGCTATTGCTTGTATTGATACGCTTTTCGCTATTCGCAGCAATTGTAGTAAAACCTCCAGATGCATAAACATTTTCGGTTCCACCAGTTCCTACAATGAATTCCCGTGTGCCAGTTGCGCTCGCAGCACCACTTGCATTCATTTTTGCAAAGCGCTCATAGAAGTGGTTGTGACCGACAAGAACTATGTCTACATTTTTATTTACTGCATCAGCCCAAAGATCTTGAAGTTGTGTCGCGTTTGAGTGCGCACTTGCTCCAACAGATGTCCAGCGTGGGTGGTGCCAATATGCAACATCACAAAGGCTTGTATCGTTTGTGAGATCATTACTTAGCCAAACTTCTTGCGCAGAACCAGCAGAACATGGGATATACGAGCATGCCTCGTTTGAATTCATTCCAGCAAAGTGCCATGTTCCTATGTTGAAACTATGCCAACCTTCTCCGCGATTTCCAGCGATTCCAGTGTTAACACCAACACCATTAAAGTAGTCAAAATATCCTTTTGCGCGTTGTGCACCACTTGTACCGCCAGAAGTGTCCATGTATTCGTGATTTCCAGGAGCTGGATACGAGATATTTTTTATCCATGTGACACCCCATGAAGGATTGTAATTATTATTGAACTCTGAAAGTAATCCACTATTGTATGCAATATCACCAAGCTGGAGTACTCCAGAAAGTGGTGTTGCACTATGGATGCTTGCAATCAAAGTTGCAACCTGAGCTTGGTATCCAGAACTCGTTGCAATATCACCTGCCGCAACAATCACCGGATCAACAGTTGATGTACCGGTAGTAAATGTTGCTTGTGCAGACTGGGCACTTGTACTTCCATCATTTGAAACAACGACGTAGTAGTAAAGTGTTCCTGAACTAAGACCTGTCAGCGTGAGTGAGTGCGAAGTTGTCATTGTTGGATCAGGAGAAGCTGGCCAGTTGTTTGGATAACTACCGCTCGTTGTACCATATTTCACTTGACTGTTTGAAGCATTGTTTGTTGTCCATCCAATAGTTGCGCCTGAAGTAGTTATTGCACTTGCGGTTGGTCCAGAAGTAATTGCGAGTGCAGGTGTATTATTTACGGTTACTGAAACAGTCGCGCTTGTTGTTGTGCGACCTGTTGTATCACGAGCAACTGCAGTAAGTGTATGAACACCAGCTGAAGCAGTTGTCGTATTCCACGAATACGCATATGGCGCAGCAGTATCTTCAGTACCGAGTGCAACACCATCAAGCATAAATTGTACTCCAACGACTTGCGCTGGTGACGTAGTTGATGCATTTGCTGTAACGTTGATTGTTCCTGAAACAGTACCCGTCACTGGGTTTGTGATTGTGGAAGCTAGTGTTGCTCCAACGCAAGCTTGTGGATAGTTTGTGTACTTATAGAAGAGGTTGCCCGTGCTTCCTGAACCACCATCGTGAGCAACAAAAGCAGTCGTTGTCGTTGCAGTACAAGTTGGTACTAATGCAAAACCTTCTTCACCATCTTGTGTTTGTGCTGCAAGGTTATAGGTACTACCAAGTGTTGGTACGGAGAGACTTGATGCCATGTTTAATTCAACAACGACATCTGCAGAATCACAAAGTACATAGAGTTTAGACGTTGCAGGAGAGAATGAGAGATCAGAAATATCTGTACCACAAAGCGATGCAGCTGGGTTATCAAACGAACCAAGTGCTGTTACGCTACCACTTGTTGCAAGATTGATGTCGAATACGTAGATTCTTCCATTTAATTGTGAACTTGCATAGAAGACACCTCCAGATGAACTTGTTGTATATGGATGGTATCCGTTTGGTACAAATGCAATTCCCTCAGCACCAGCGTTTGATGTGATATTTACTGGCATTGTTGGTGACAAAGCCCATGACTTTGTAGTGAAAGCTCCAGTCGCTGGATTGAATTCTCGCACAGTACTTGCAGTATCTTCTTGTACTGTATAAAGGTATGGTGCTCCAGTAGAGCTGTACACACCCGTACCAGTAATACCTTCAAGGTTTCCACCAGGAGTCCATGTATTGAGTACTGCGCCAGTACTACCATTGTGTCTTTTAATTCCACCACCATCACCAACAGAATAGAGATATCCGGCAATTGTATCGTAGTAGAGTCCAGATGGTTCATACGCTGTATCTTGTGCAAATGTTACCCCTGCGCTTCCTGGCCATGCTGATGCCACAATCTGAGATGCAGTTGTGAAGCTAACTTCAGCAGAAGCAACATTCGTTGTTCCGTCTGTTGAGAGTGCACGGTAGTAATAAGTCGTACTTGGTGCAAGACCCGAGAGTTGCATAGAGTGTGAAGTAACCATGTTTGGATCATACTGATGTGACCCAGGGAAACTCGCGAAATAATCAATACCTGCATTTGCTGCTACTGCAGCATTGGTAAGACTTGCGTGTGTCATGTTGTCATACGCAATCATGCTCTTTGAGCTATTGTTTGTTGTCCATGTGATTATTGCGCTCGAAGAAGTGACGCCAGAAGTAGTTGGTCCCGAAGTGATTGCAAGTGTTGCAACATTATTCACTGTCACAGTAACGGTTCCAGTAGTGACACTATTGCCTGCAGTATCAAGAGCCACAGCAGTGAGTGTGTGTGTTGCATTTGTTGCAGTGGTGGTATTCCAAGAGTATGAGTATGGTGAGGTAGTGTCAGGTGTACCAACATTTACGCCATCAATTTTAAACTGCACGCTTGCAATACCAGAGAGTGCATCTGAAGCGTTTGCGGTAATTGTTGTTGTTCCTGAAACAGTACCTCCTGTTGGTGCTGCAATTGAAGCAGTTGGTAATGTCGTATCAATTTTAAATGATTCAGTATACTTAGGGGTTTCGGTATTTGTTGTTGGAGTTGCAAGGTCATCAGAATAGAAACAAAGACGCCATTGACCTTCAGCTGAATATGAAGCATTAGCCCCTGTAGTATATCCAGCAGTAGGACATGTTGTACTTGTTGCTACAAACTTCCAGTATGAATTGCGACACCCTGCTCCACCTGTATTATCTGTACAACTAATAACTCTATTCACTGCTGTATTTGTCCAAACATTACCTGCTGCAGTAACTGAAGATGTTGGTGCAGTTGTATCTGTTGCTGTACCAGTAGAAAGTGTGACCGAAAGACGAGCTGATGGGGTCGAGTGATTACTTGCATTATCGTATGCAATTACAGTAAAGCCAGCATTATTGCCAGTAGTTCCACTGTAAGTACCTGCCGTTAAGCCAGTGATGTTGAGACTAGTACCAGTTGTAACACCACAATATCCCGCTGAACCATTCGTGCTACATGAACCCTGGTTTGGACCATAGACTTCATAGTTTCGAATACCACTTGATGGTGTTGGATCAACTGCTGCTGACCAACTCAAGGTAAATGATGTAGAGGTAATATTTGATGCAACGAGACCTGTTACAGTATTAGGTGCAACAGTATCGGTTGTTGATGAAAGTGTCGTTACGGTAATACTTGGATTGCCAGTAGCATAGTTTGCTGGGCTTGCATTATCGTACGGTTGCACAATAAATGTATATGCAGTGTTTGCAGTAAGACCAGTTACATTATATGAAGTAGCAGTACCAGCTGCTGAACCAATATAGGTACCATTCTTATATATGTCATAAGCATGTATACCACTCGCATCTGTTGCAGCCGTCCATGTAAGCGTAAGTGTTGTAGTAGTAATATTAGTTGCACTCAAGTTTCCTACATACGTAGGTGGGGTTGTATCAGTACCACCAGTTGCAAGCGTGGTAAAAGTAAGTGTAGGATTTACACCAACAACACGACAACTTGTACCTTGTGAAGGGTTAAAACATGACTTTGGGCGGTATTGATATGTCTTATTTGCAGTAAGACCGCTCAAAACCACAGAGTGCGACGTAACACCAGCACCAGTCATCGGATTATCCGCTGGCGTACTTGGCGTGTTTGTCCAAGTCGAAGTCCCACTACGACGATAACGAACTTGGGTCGATGATGGTGTATCTGTCGTCCATGTCACCGTAGCACCAGTGGTGCTAATGTTTGTCACCTGGACATTACTTATAAGAGGACTGCCGGTTGCTTGCGCTGATTGTGTATCTTCATCAACAGCTGCCTTGTTGAGTACCATGAAACCAAGGCCTATTACAATAATGATACCAAGCACGACGAGCAGTGCACTTGATTTTTTTTGCATAGAAAAAAATTACTTCACACAACTATTAATTATTTCTCTCTCGAAAAGAGAAATCTGACTATACAACATATTGTACCTTGAATTCTCGTTGTCACAATATTTTTTAATGCGAGTTATCCACACTTGGCTTGTATGACTCCATAAAAACAAGAAGACTTTTAAGTTACTTGTATTGCTTTTCGCTACTTGCCTTTTTTGTTTATTTTGATATACTCATCCTCATGACGACTATCTTTCGGATTCTACCGTATGTCGAACTAACTCTCTCTATAGTGCTTATTGTTTCAATACTTCTCCAGCAAACAGGTGCTGGTGTAGGTGGAGCATTTGGGGGTGGCGATGGTTCGGGTTCATACTATACACGCCGTGGTTTTGAGAAATTTCTCTTTTACCTCACTATTGTTTCAGCAATTCTTCTTGCTGCTTCAGCACTCATAGCCGTCTCTCGATAAAAGCGAGCAATCCCGCTCTCTTTCATATTATTTAACTTATTATGGATACTTCACACGCTGAAAAGAGTTTTTTTACAGCGTTTAAATTACAACTCAAGATTGCAATTCGTTCATTTAAAGAGCGCCAACTATTACTTTTTTGGATCTTTTGTGCTGGCCTATTGGTCTCTACGGTTATAATGCTTGCGGAAATCAATAATAAATTTCTTGTCGCTATCCCCGCGTACGGGGGCAAAATTGACGAAGGTATTATTGGTACACCTCGTTTTATCAATCCACTACTTGCTGTCTCTGATGCAGATCGCGATCTTACCTCACTCATTTATTCTGGTCTAATGAAGCGTGACGAGCGTGGAGAAATTGTCCCTGATCTTGCAGAAGATTTCTCAGTTTCCCCAAACGGTCTTGTATATACAGTACGTATAAAAAGTAATGCGGTGTTCCATGATGGTGTTCCAGTAACTGCTGACGATGTTATTTACACTATTACCGAGGCAACAGACCCGTTAATCAAAAGCCCCAAACGAGTAAACTGGGAAGGGGTACTTATTCGAAAAGTTGATGAGATGACCGTTGCCTTTGAACTAAAGAAACCCTATGCTCCCTTTATTGAAAACCTAACACTCGGTATTCTTCCCTCTCATATTTGGAAAAACGTAGGGCCAGACGAATTCTCATTTAGTGACTGGAATATTAATGCTATAGGTTCAGGGCCATATAAAATACATGATATTACACGCAAATCTTCTGGTATTCCTGGAATATATACACTTTCGCCTTTCACGAACTATGCTAACAATCCTGCACACATACGCCGACTCGCGATTCATTTTTATTCAAACGAGAAAGACCTACTCCGTGCGCTCCAGAGTGGTGAGGTGGCCCAAGTAAACGCAATCTCGCCCGAACATGCGCACGAACTCGCACAGTCTGGTTATGAAATAAAAACAACTGTGCTCCCTCGTGTTTTTGGTCTCTTTTTTAACCAAAATGAAAATAAAATTTTTACTGATAAAAAAGTAATACAGGCATTTAATGTCGCAATAGATAAACAAAAAATTATTGAGGAAGTACTCTCTGGATATGGTGTAATGCTTGCTAGCCCAATTCCTCCACACCTTTTAGACAACAATGTTATTAGTGGTGATACGGCAAGTATTGAAAATATTTATAACCCAACTCAAGCTACAGAAATTCTTACTAAGGATGGGTGGAAAATGGGACCCGATGGAGTACTCATAAAAGGCTCTGGGAAGACTGCCGTTCGCTTACATTTTTCTATTGCGACAGGTGACTCACCAGAACTCCGTGGTGCTGCAAAAATAATTGAAGACAACTTACGTAGTATTGGAGCTGAAGTGGAAACAAAAGTATTCGAAATTGGTACGCTCAATCAAAATGTAATTCGTACACGAAAATATGATGCACTCTTTTTTGGGCAAGTAGTCACGCACGAATCAGATCTGATGGCATTTTGGCACTCATCACAACGCAATGACCCTGGTCTTAATATTGCAATGTATGCAAATCCTAAAACAGACAAGCTGCTCGAAAGTGCTTTAACTACTCTTGACGAAACTGCTCGTAATCAAAAGTTTATCCAGTTCGAAGAAGAAATAAAAAATGACTTACCTGCTATCTTTGTCTATTCGCCACAATTTATTTACGTTACAAAAAAAGATGTATCCAGCCAGTCCCTGGGTGCGCTTACATTACCATCGGATAGATTTTCAACTATCACCGATTGGTATATTGAAAAAGACTATGTATGGAATTTTTTCCTTCCACGCAACGAAGTCGCTATTGATTAACAACTAGTATCACATTATGAAACCAGAAAAAGATTTTACCCCAGGTACCGGAGGCTCTCACGCACCACGTCGCCCACATATAGCAAACAAGGACCAGCAACGTCCTGTTGATGTTCCTGGACGACACCAACAACGCAATACTAGTAGTCGCCCAGCCAGAAAATCCCCTCACAGTACCGTAGCAGGTGGTGGCACAAAACGAACACACCGCGCAGGAAGCTATCAATTCCGGGATTTTGGTGGACGCCAAAAAACCCGAGTTATGCGTAAATCAGCAATTCCAGGCAACGAACCACGCCCTGAACACACCCCCGAGAAACCAAAAATTACTTCCCATATCCCCCCAGTTGCACCAGGAGTAATTCGTATTATCCCCCTTGGTGGCGTTGAAGAAATCGGTAAAAACATGACAGTAATTGAAACTGCTGAAGATATTGTGGTGATTGATGCTGGAATGGAATTTGCAAAAGAGGATACACCTGGAATCGACTATATAATTCCAAATACTCGCTATCTTGAAGAACGTAAGGACAAGATTCGAGCACTCATTATTACCCACGGACACCTTGATCATATCGGTGGTGTACCACTTGTACTTTCTCGAATTGGTAATCCTCCTGTTTATTCTCGAAATCTTTCTGTGCTCCTCATGAAAAAACGTCAGGCAGAATTCCCTCACCTTCCCCCATTGAATGCCCACATCGTGGAAAAAGATCAAACAATCACATTCGGTAGTATCAAAATAAAGTTTTGGGGCGTCACACACACAATCCCAGACTCAATGGGTATCATTGTAGATACTCCCTACGGATGGATCATTAACCCTGGCGATTATAAACTTGATCAAATTGATGGCATTGTTACGCCTTCTGAAGAAAAGGAGTATGCGATTTTCGATAACGCAAACGTGTTGCTCCTCATGACTGACTCGACCAATATTGAAAACGAGGGTTTTGCGCTTCCTGAAATCAAAGTGCATCAAGGACTCGAGCGACTCATTAGTGAAAACAAAGGTGGGCGTATTATCATTGCGGCCTTTGCATCGCACATCACACGCCTCGTCAAAATTATCCATATCGCAGAGCAGTTTAATAAAAAAATTGTTATTGAAGGACGCTCAATGAAAAATAACATCGATACTGTTATTGAAGCTGGTCTTGCAGAACCCAAAAAAGGCACTATTATCTCTGTTGATGAAATGGAGAACTATCCTCCAGATAGACTCATCATTCTAATGACTGGTGCCCAGGGTGAAGAATTTGCTGCTCTTAATCGTGCTGCAAACAAAACCCATCGTAAATTTAAGCTCCAAAAGGGTGATACTATCATCCTTTCAGCATCAATTGTGCCAGGTAATGAAATCGCAGTAGCAAAAATGAAAGATGGCCTCGCTCGCCAAGGTGTAAAAATCATTACCTATCGTACTGCAGGTGAAGACTATATTCACGCAACAGGTCACGGCAACAAAGAAGATATCCGATGGCTCCACAAAAAAGTCCACGAGCGGTTTTTCATTCCAATCCACGGACACCACCATATGCTTCAGTCCCACAAGCGCCTTGCAATGGAAACTGGCGTACCTGAAGAAAATATTGTAGTTCCCGACAACGGTTCAATCATCGAAATTGTAAACGAAGGAAAAAATATTGTTGTCCGACAAGAAAAAGCTCCATCCGGCGTCATGATGGTTGATGGATTTTCAATTGGCGATGAGCAAGAAGTTGTTATTCGCGACCGCCAGATGCTTGCTCAAGATGGCATGTTCGTTATTATTGCAACAGTCGATACTTCCAATGGTAAACTTCGTAAATCACCCGATCTTATATCTCGTGGCTTCGTTTATTTGAAAGAAAATCAAGAACTTTTGCGACAAGCGCGACTACTCATTAAAAAAACTGTCGAGGACGCAACGCGAAACCAAAACCCAATCAATTTTGATTTTGTAAAAGCAGCGGTCGGAGATGCAGCCTCAAAATTCCTCTTCCAAAAAACCGCAAAACGACCCCTCGTGATCCCAGTGATACTTTCCGTTTAGACATTAAAAAACCTCCAACTAAGGAGGTTTTTTAATGTGCTATTTTAGTCAAATGCACCAGCTCTTGAAACTCGACGACAAAATGTATCAATACGCCACCCATCACCCGAAGTACGTCCAGAAATGTTCGATGGATGGTAAAAATTAGAGACAGAGAGAGTTGCCCCGATTCTTACTTCTTGATGACATCTCCAAAGTGCACCGCCATTTTCTAAATAAATTGGGTCATTTGGATCATGCCCGAGATCTGTAACAATAGCAGCATCGAGTGCTTTCTCTGCATCAAGCACTTTTTGGCTTACCATTTTTGAACCATTACCTTCGAGAAAAGTTTGGTATGCTTTTTCATCAAACGTCTTTTGTGAATTAAAAAAAGTTTCTACCCTTGCTGCAAACTCTTTTGCTTCTGGGGTTATGTCTTCAGTAAAATAAGCAACACGAGCATCGCCAAGCGTAGAATCAGCCGTAAGTGAATCAGTTGCAGCAGCACCCTGATTTTTTATGGCCACATTTGCTTTTACGAGATACCCAACAATGAGTCCAATTACAAGCATTGCAAGCGCAATCAGTGTAATATTTTTATTTTCCATTTGTAAATATTTAATTCTAGTAATACACCAATGGTATCCTGTCCATGGGGGGGTATGTCAAGGAAAAACTTTTTTGAACTTTCCCCACTGTATTTTAAAAAAATAGCATATACTAAATGTAATGAAGCGACGCACAGGAAATCCGCTCCTTTTTGTTTATCTTGCAACATTTTTATTTTCAACGCACCAGGCACTTACTGCGTACGTAAATTCGACATACTTAAGTACTGCAATTTCTAATCAGATTGTTGGTGTCCTCTATTCTATCGGTTCATTCATCACACTCTTTGGTCTTTCTTTTATTCCTAAAGTCACCAGTCGTTTTGGCAATTATCGTACCACCCTTGGCTTGTATATCTTCTCTGGAGCATGTTTATTCCTCGTTGGTATTGGTATTGCGCCACTCGTTACAATTATCGCATTCATCCTGTATCTTTGTGCAAATAACTTAATAATCTTTTCTACTGATATTTTCGTCGAACATTATGCAAAACGAAGTACTCTCGGTCACAGTCGCGGGCTCTATCTAACCCTCGTAAACCTCGCATGGGTTGGCACACCACTCTTGGCTGGATATATTGCGACGAATTTAGGATATTCTGCACTCTACGGTATTTCATTTACGTACCTCCTTTTTGGTGGTTTTGTGATTGGGCGCACCTGCAAAGACTACAAAGATGCCCGTTATGTACGAATGCCAGTCTTTCGATCTCTTACTCTAGTCCACAAAAATAAAGACATTGAGCGAGCAATTGCAGCAAACTTTATTCTGCAGTTCTTTTATGCATGGATGGTGATTTATGCACCTCTCTATCTACACAATGTTGTTGGTTTTGGTTGGGATCAAATAGGTATTATTTTTACTATTATGCTTTTGCCCTTTATATTATTTGAGTATCCTCTTGGTGCTTTAGCTGACAAGTATTTTGGGGAGAAAGAAATACTACTCCTTGGTTTTGCAATAGCTGGAACAACCACGATTATTTTTGGAACACTTCATTTTGATGCACCACTACTTGCGTGGGGTTTTGTACTTTTCATGACACGCGTAGGTGCATCAATGATTGAAAGTATGACTGAAATTTATTTCTTTAAAAAAATAAGTGATAAAAATACTAATCTTATTAGTGTTTTTCGTGATACTGGACCCATTGCGTATACAGTTGCTCCACTTATCGCGAGCCTTCTCCTTATTAAACTCCCCTATCAATCGCTTTTCGTGGTGCTTGGCTTTGTGGTCTGGTTAGGTATACTAGTGTCACTACGCCTCCATGACACCAAGTAACGACCCCATACGAATTAATCGCTATCTCTCTGAGAAAGGCCTCGCTACACGCAAAGAAGCAGACGTGCTTATTTCGGCAGGCAATGTACTCATAAATGGCAAAAAAGCAGTTCTTGGACAAAAAGTTACAAATAGTGACACCGTTGAAATACAAAATAGACCAGCTAAAAAGTATAGTTATTTTGTCTATAACAAGCCCCGCGGAATTACCACCCATCCAGAAAAAAATACCAAAGACATCGTGAGCGTACTTACAAAAAGTAAGTCAGAGAAAATACCGAAGCTCTTCCCTGTCGGTCGTTTGGATAAAGATTCAAGTGGACTAATCATTTTAACCAACGATGGTCGTGTAACTGACAAATTACTTAATCCACGTTTTTATCATGAAAAAGAATACAAAGTCACCGTCAATAAAGAAATTACTCCTAAAATGATGGCCAAGCTTGCAAAAGGTGTACGACTTGGTGATGGTACTCTTACTCGACCCGCGCACGTTAAAAAAAATGGACCAAAACAATTTACGATAATCATTACTGAGGGTAAAAATAGACAAATCCGACGTATGTGTGAAGTAGTTGGTTTTCATGTCGTAACACTCGAACGTATTCGCATAATGAATCTGGTGATTGGAAATCTAAAAGAAGGCGCCCTTGCACCAATTGCAAATGAGGATCTTGTACCCTTCCTCGCAACCCTAGGTATCCAATAAAAAAACTTTCCTTTCGGAAAGCTTTTTGAACTCATCAGATCAGGATGAGCAACGCTGCGTTTTTGGGAACCACACCCTCATGGATTTGCCGATGACGAATCGTATGATCTTCATCTCTGCTAATTTCCAGAATCGGAAAATATTTTCTCGTCGTAAGGTTTTTGCAATAGGTCATCGCGGGGGCAAGCACAAAACGGTGATTTAAAAAATACCGCAACTCCTGTCCACGAGCCTCTCGTAGCGCCATTTGGAGTGCCATCAAATGATACATTCCTGCAACCTGGGGGACACGCCCATTAAGTCGACCCTTTACTTCACTGATTGTGAGTGATCGTGTATACCCATCATGTATTGCATGCTGGTAATCAACTTCAGGTTCGAGCGATACAAGGTACGGCACAAGTTGTTCTGTGCGGGAAATTTCAAGTATTTTTTCTTTAATGTTTTCAACTGGGAGCACTTCATCTTTTGCATGAATTGGTGCAATAGTTGGTTTATGATACCCCTCCAACAACCGTCGGTACTCATCTTTGAGTGGCTGGTAACGTACAGGCGTGTGTGCAAAAGTTGCAACCATTTCACGAATTTCTTTTTCGTGACAATGATATCTCCCAAGTAATTGCGGGCTTAAAAAATTGACGGTGGGGTTGTATACCTCACCCACTTTTGTGTTTGTTTCGGGGAAGAATTGCATCATTTCTTTTTTTGTTTTTGGTGAACAACAATATAAACTCTCGAACAACTTTATACTATCGTACGAGAAAGTCAATAGAAAATCACATCACTACGTGTTCTTGTTACTCGTTTGGAGCAGCTTCGAGCTTTACTGTTACTGTTTTTTCTTCACCACGATGAAGAATTTTGAGCGAAATGGTCTCTCCTATCTTTCTTGATCGAATACTATTTGCCAAACTTGTATTTTCATCAAGTTTTATCCCATCAATTTCAAGGATAATATCATTTTCAACTATTCCTGCTTTGTCTGCAGGGCTCCCCGGAACCACAGCGAGTTCATTTGAGTCACTACCCGCTTTTACCAGTACCCCATAGTTGACTGAAAGGTTATTTTTTTCTTTTAAAGAATCCGTAATTGAGACATAGCGAACTCCTAAATATGGTCTGACTATTTTGCCTGTTGTTCGAACTGAGTCAATGACACTTTTAATACTATTTATCGGTAATGCAAATCCAATATTTTCTGAACCTTGTGCGACTGCAACATTTACACCAATAACCCTACCTCCAAGATCAACGAGGGGTCCGCCAGAATTTCCTGGATTAATAGCAGCGTCAGTTTGAATCACGTGTTCAAGAGCTTCTGATTGCCCCATACCATTCCCTGCGGTAATTGAGCGAGAGAGTCCAGAAATAACACCAACCGAAACAGAATTTTTAAATTCACCAAGTGCATTACCAATCGCAATGACGCTTTGTCCGAGATCAAGTGTGTCAGAATTTCCAAGCTCGAGATATGGATATTGGGCACCATCTATCTTGAGAACTGCAATATCCATAACTGCATCACGTGCCACGACCTTCGCTGAATGCTTCTTGCCATCATTAGTAAAGACAGTATACTCTGCCTTAGTATCTTCAACTACATGTCGATTGGTGATAATGAGTCCATCTTTTGTTACAAGAAAACCAGAACCCCCGCCTACTTCCTTCTTTTCCGTCCCATTTTGCTTCATCTGAGGTACTTGGAATAAATTACCGAAAGGGTTCGAGTTAAAAAAATCACCAAAGGGATCAATGTTTTCGTAGTACGTTTCATACTTGGGAACATCTTTTGTGATAATAACTGAGACTACAGCAGGATTTGCCTTTTTTACCGCACCAACAACTAGCGATTGCTGAGTGGCAAGTGTCACGACATCCTTATTTGAGTCTGTAGTATTTCCTTTGTCTTGTGCTTGTTGTAAATATCCTTCAGTAAAAGTGCGATAAATAAGACCCTTATAATTTAAAATAAGCCCTACACAAATGAGAATACTAGCTACCGACGTACTAATTGAGACTATGAATATTTTTTTTGTAGTTGGATCAATTTTCATACAAAATAAATAAAATTATTTTACTATTTTAAAAAAAATATATTTTTGTTGTCAACTTTTCATTAGTGATACTGTCTTATTTTTTACTTTAATAAAGTGTTCTTTCGTAAGTCCCTTAAGTGCCTGCGTAAAATGTTGATTTGAAACGTTGACGATTTGTTTCAAATCATTAATTTGATATTGATTGTGTGTACTTTTTAACAGCTCCTTGAGAATACGTCCCCGAGCAAAACGCACCGATCCTACAAATGGCTTTTGTTTTACATGGTGGGTGCTTCTACGGGAAGGATTGCTTTTTGTGCGTTTTAACATTGCCCCATAGTCCATTAGCGCACTGTACCACTTTCGGGGATTAAGTCGGTCTATCGTTCTTTCAATATGAGGTAGGAGTTGCGCATCGGCCACTTTCTTTTTTCCTTCAAAAAAGCAATCAAGAAATACTGCGCGAATATTAGTCTCTATAAGTACTACGGGTTTATTGAACGCAAAAACCTGCAACGCACTTGCAGTATACGGACCAATGCCAGGTAATCGCAAAAGTTCCCCGTACTCTTGTGGAAAGGTACCTTTATATTCATTTTTTATTACAATCGCAGTACGCAATAAATTTCGTGCTCTGCGATTATAGCCAAGTCCCTGCCAAAGGCGAAGTACCTCAATCTCGTCGGCGAGAGCTACTTTTTGTAGTGTTGGATATTTTTTTAAAAATGCTTTGTACTTTGGTATCACACGCTCCACCTGAGTTTGCTGGAGCATACACTCTGAAACTAAAACATGGTAAGGGTTATATTTCCCCTTGAGCGTCAAATGAGGCCGCCAAGGCAATTTCCTTCCATGCTTTTGGAAATAAGTGTATATGGTTTTTTTGAACGTAGTGTCAGTCACGCACCTAGCGTATCATATTCAGCATACTTGCGCACAAACACTAATTCATGAGTGCAATCCCTTCTGCGGTAGTAACTACAGGCACACTTTGTGCAACTAAATAATTTGCAACTTGGGTCATAAGTTCTGGGGTATTACTATATTGATCACCTAAATTATTAGTATCGTGAAATTCAAGAATAAGCCACGTATTTGTTGCCATTGCCGTATCTATATATCCACGTATTTGCTCAAAGGTAGTATTTGATTCTACGTGTTGATCACGAAGTGCGAATTTATCTGAATTTTTTGTATTGTAACCAGTATGGACTGATCGTGCGCCAACATAACCAGCATCGATAACCATCTGTCGGATTACATCATTATAATCTCCATACGGATAAACAAATACATTGTTGGGAGTAACACCAAGCGCAGCAAGTTCACCTTTTGAGTTTACAATCTCATTTTGTGCTTGTAGGGTTGTAATTTGGGTAAGATAAGGGTGCGTTTGTGTATGAGAACCAATTTCGTGGCCAGCAGCATTCATCGCAAGCATTTGTGCAACAGTAATGTAGTTTGGCTGGTCTGTAAAATTGTGTGTGATTATATATTGACTACTTTTTAGATTGTGCGCATCAAGAATTGGAATTGCATTTTGATACACACTACTGAGACCGTCGTCAAAGTTTAATGAGACCATTCCGTGTGCAAAAGTGCCATTGGTAAGTTTACGAAGCGAGTAGGTATCAGTCGTGAGACTACCAACACTTTTTATACCATGCAGGACAGTAAGTGCGAGCGCATTTGCAGGAACTACGAATGTATCCTGTGCTTGTTTCCATGTTGCTGAAGGTGTAAGTCGCATAAGGTCAGTATATTGATACGTACCATCTGCAAGCCTAAATTGTACTGTCACAAAACTTTGTGTCGTTGAAGTATAAAAATCAGTAAAACGATACTCTTCACCAGGAAGAACATTTACTTCTTGAAAATACCACTTAGCACCCGCGCCACTTGTATACGAACTCGCATTTACTGTTACTGACTTTGTGCCATCTTGTGATGGGGTGCCATAAGAGAACGTAGCCGTTGTTCCCGAAGAAACAGATTTATTCCATCCATACGGAAGACTATTGTTCGCCACTGAAATTGTTTCAACAGAAGGATTTATAATGAGGTTTGTCGGATCAGTTGGTGAAGGGGGCATAATCTGCTGTAGAGAATAATTATCTACTGTCAGTACTCCGACCGACTTAATGAGGTGAAATGCAGTCATTGCAATAACTGGCTGACTATATGTTGGAACCACAAAACTTTGCGTTGCTTGCATCCATGTACCCTGCGCAGGAAGATTTGTAAGGATATCTTGATATTTGAAGGTACCATCTTGGAGTTGATACTGCATTGTCACATAACTTGGTGTGGTAGCTGTGTAGAAATCTGAGAAGAGAAACTGCTGTCCAGACTGCGCTGGGACATAGGCAAAATACCACTTTGCGTCACCTGATGTGTACGAACTAATTTGTGTTTTTGCAGCTTTTACACCATCATAGCCAGCGACTGGATACGAGAGCGTTCTTGTATTTGCGCCACTACCACCCTTCTGCCACGATTGTGGTAAACCGTTCGTTCCCGTAGTTTCAAATGAATAGTTTGCAATTAAATTCGGGGTAGTGATCGGAGGCACAGCTGCAATATCATCATTAGTAATTGTACAGAACTTATGATCACCAGCATTTACAACCACAAGACCGTTTTGATCACAATCTCCTGAGATGGTACGAGTATAGTTTGGGTCAGTAATTTCAGAAACAATATAGTTACCAACAGAAACAGTAGTACTAACACCACTTGTAACATTATCGTTATTAATAAAAAGTGGAAAATCTAAAATTGTCTTTGTAGCACCATTATCATTCACAATTACATTTGTAACTGTAATTGTTCCAGTAGGAAGTGGTGTATCATCATTTGTGATTAGGCAGTTTTTAATTTCACCTGCCGCAATTACAAGTGCACCTGATGCATTACAGTCACCAGAAAAGATACCTGTTTGATATCCTATTACCGTATCTTGGGAAAATACGTATTCTCCTGGCGTCACAATAAAACTTACCCCTTCTTCTGTACCAGAAAAGGGACTTCCTGCAATTTCAACTGCACTGGACGTAAGATGTCCCGTGAATGTATTTGCTGTTGCTGTTCCTACATCATTATTGACTACGTGTGTTTTGAAAATAATCGTGCCTGTAGTTGGTACTATTGTATTCTGCACTTGTAATGTCGCAACAACGCTTTGTCCAAGATTATTTGAAGTATCGAGCGCACGTGCAGAAATACTGTGTGTACCATTAGTAAGAGTTGTTGTATCAAGTGGTACTGTATATGGTTCCCCAACAAGTGGTACACCAATCGCAACACCATCAACTAAAAACTGTACACTTGCTATGCCATTTTCATCAGATGCATTTGCTGTCAGTACGACAGTACCTGATACAGGCTGTGCTAGTGGTACTGAAACAAAAACAATCGGCGGAGTAGTATCAATCTTTGTAAGTGAGTATGCATCTACTGTTAGAGTGCCGACTGATTTAATCAAATGGAACACTGTCACATAACTTACCGGTAAATTGTAGTTTGTTGGGATGGTAAAAGTTTTCTGAAATGGTGTCCACGCTGATTGTGCACTAATATTACGCTCAAGATCAGGATACTTATATGAACCATCAGAAAGTGTATAGCGCAGGGTGACATAGCTTGTCGTAGTAGAAGTATACATATCCTTAAACTCATAAGTCTCCCCACCACTTACTGGCACCTGTTGAAAATACCACTTTGCATCACCATCAGAGTAGGTAGTAATTTCAGTCTTTGCAGCTTTTGCACCGTCGTAGCCCGCGACTGGATACGTAAGTATCCTCGTATTTGCGCCAGTACCACCCTTTTGCCAAGCTTGAGGAATAGCTGGATTTGATGAAGCATTTTCGAGTGAAGGATTTGGGACGAGGTTAACCGAAAGTGCATCCACTTTATGGACTACCTGGAATAGGAGTGCAAAGACAAGCACGGTCAGCCCTCCAAGAAAAGTTATCTTTTTATTTTTTTCTTTCATGTGTGGTCAAATATTACAACAAAATTATACTAATGGCAAGTCAACCCACTTGTAGTGTGGGTTCTCTTTTTTTAGATTATCGAGGGGTTGATACAGTTAAACTATTGCTTGCCGGTGAAAGATTCCCTGCCGCATCGCGTGCTTTTACAGTAAACGTATATTGTGTATTTGATCTTAGATTATTTGCACTAAAGCTGGTTGCAGTTCGAGTTGAATCAACGAACATTCCATTTTTATAGATATTGTAACCGACTACTCCTACATTATCAGTCGCAGCTGTCCAAGAAATTCGTATTTTTGTACTTGTACTTGAAGTTGCTTGAAGGTTTGTTGGCGCAGAAGGTGGTGTACTATCAGGACCACTGATTAGTGGTAACGTTGTAAAGGTTGTATCGTTACTCGTTGTACTATTTCCAGCAAGATCTTTCGAGATGACTCTATAGTGGTAGGTTGTTCCAGCTGCAAGTCCAGTCAATGGAAGTGTGTGTGCTGTGGTGTAAAGTGTTGTATTAACACTGCCATCGTAATTATTCGTCATACCATACTCAACCTTGCCGTCTGCACCTTCGTTTGTTAACCACACAATATTTGCAGTGGTTTGGGTGATCAGATTTGCTGTTACTCCAGAAATAATCGGTGCCGTAGTATCTACCGATGGTAATGTACTTACTGTTAATACTGAGCTACCGAGGGATAGATTCCCTGCCGCATCACGTGCTTTTACAGTAAACGTATATTGTGTATTTGGATTCAATTTGCTTGCAGTATAACTTGTTGCTGTTTGCGTCGAATCAATAAATATTCCATCTCGATAGATATTGTAGCCAGCAACTCCAATATTATCAGTTGCAGGTGTCCAAGAAATTCGTATCTGTGTATCGGTCTTTGAAAGGAGATTAACTGTTGCGGGCCCAACAGGAGGCGTGGTATCAAATTCCTTTGCAGAGAAGTCTGAAAGGAGTACGTCCATAAAATCTGTTCGTATACCAACTGATTGTGCCCCTACTATTGGGTTCACTCTATCAGTCGCAGTAGCGATTTGAGTCCAGGTGCCAGTCTTGCCATTATCCATATATAGCGTAACTGTTACAGAGCCATCACTATTGGTTTGCACACGTGTGCGCAAACCAATCCATGTATTCTGTGGTAGTAAATTTGGGTTTGTCGAACGATTGTAGGTACCCGGAAATACTGTATTCTGAGTCATCGTAGTATAACTACCATTTTTCTTAGATTTGATTACTGCTGTACCATCCGCCCGGATTCCTGCGTAGTACAAATTGTTTCCATCTTTATAGCGATTAAAGAGAAGCAATCCGCTCCATGCGTCACGCTCAGTTGAAGCACTCAAGTTTTGTTTGGTAATTTTAAAATATGCTTCTTGTTGGTAATTCTCATACGTAGGACGACTTACCAAACGAAAAATATTTTGTGGATGATACCCATTATCAGTATCAATAGGATTATCATTTGCGTACAAAACCCTCCATGGATCATTTTGAGTTAATTCACCCTGTATTGTTCCATATGTACCATCACCATTATCGATATAGTATGCACCAGAATTGAGCCACCACTCTGCACTCGAACTTTCAGCCATAGTACCCTGCTCTTCAAGTGCCTGTACAGTGATACCATTAAGCGACAATGATACGGTCGCAGTAAGTGCAGTTCGTAACACACTATCTGTTGTTTGAGTTACTGTTTGAGTAAGTGTTGTTTTTGTTGTTTGATTGAGTACGTCAGAAGTTGGAGGAGGTGTACTAAGCCCCATAAGGGCGAGAAACGAAATGAACGTGTTAAATAAATGATTCATACACTATAGTGTAATAGACTAAAAGATAATTACAATCCTTGCCAAAAGGAGCTTTTTATTGGAGAGGGGTGACTTCAATTTCTTTAATTTTTACGTTACTTGAGCCTTTTGCTTCTGACCATGTCTTTACGCCAATTCCACCTTGTGTAGTAAGGTTTGAAAGCGTTGCACGGATCGCATCTGTTCCGTTTGCAGTACAAATGACCTCATTTCCAATAACACGAATACTAAATGGAACATCTTTCCAGTTGCTTGTAAAGTAACGTGAGAGTTTTATTGAGCTTCCAATTTGCATTGTTGCATCATTGGTAACTTGATCGAGGCGTACATAGGACACATTGCCATAATTCATAAAACTACATGATGCATAACTTTCTTTATTATTATTTTTTGTATATCGTGCAACCAAAGAAAAACTTGTACCAGACAAGGACTCAATTCGTGCCATAAAATTATAATTACCCCATGTTGATGTTCCCTTTAATATAGTCATGCCACCAGTAGTATTTGGTGTTGCACCAACACTTAAGAGTGGGCCTTCAATTGAATAGGTTCCCCATACATTTTTCCATGCACTTGTCTCTCTAAAATTAAGTACATGATATGGTCGCATTGCGCCATTTGGGCTATAGAGTGCAATTTCTGAAACTGTTTCAACTGGAATAACTGGGGGCTTCGGTTCTGGTGTTGGTTTTGTTGTTGGCTTTGTAGGTTTCGTAGGTAATGGGGTAAACACAATTTCATTTTGAGGGAGGAGCGATGCAACAGTATTTTTATTGGTAAGTTCGTTTACACTGACTGAGTGCACAGTAACTGATGCAATACCACGTACACTGTCCCATGTTTTAAATGCAATTCCCCCGTTCGCAATTTTAGTACTTACACCTGATGCTTTTACTAACGATTTGTTGCCGATAAAACATTCCGCACTATTTTGTCGTAGAGCAAAAGAAAGTGGTACATTTTGTTTTGGCATTACAAAATCAATTTTCGCCTCAGCAAGTCGTGTTGTGGTTCCATCAATAATTTGTTCAATTCGAGCATTGTCATCACTAATAATACAGCTCGCATAGTTATCAGCATTTTGATAACGAGCAACGAGTACTACGTGACTACCTGAATTCCAGTCAATTTGCGATGTTACCACATAATCTTTCCAGTTATATGTTCCATCAAGAAAAGTCACCGAACCTGCAGTGGTTGGTGCTGCTTTGGTTACAAGTCTATTTTCAGTAACAGAAAGTTCACCCCAAAGATTTTTCCACCCCTGATCGTTAACGAATGTCTCACTGTAGGGAAACTTTTTTGGTTGACCAGAGTTAATGTAGCCAAGTAATTCTTCGCCACTCCAAAATGGAGATGGTTCAATACGTTTCAATAAGTAGGGTGATTCACCAACATGGTTCTGACTAAAATCATGATCAACTGGCCAAATTTGATGAAATGCCACTTTATAGTTATCACTCACAGCTTTATTGATTACTTTTTCTGCATACTCATTTGAAAGATTTTCTGACTGTTGGCCAAAGTCGCCAAACGGGTACGAAAAAGCAGTCACAGTTTTATTTAAAGTTTTTTCAATTGCCGTCTTCGAATCATAAAGCTCCTTGGTAACTCGTGCCTCATACTCAGTATTAGTTTCAAGTCTTCCCTGATCATCTAACCACATTTTATTACTAAGAAAATTTCCCTTCGTACCATCAGCGTCAATCGTAATAAATCCACCCTCTTTTTGAATAGCGTGAGATTCAATATCCCATCGTCCCGTTTTATGCATTCGAACAATTTCTTGTGGATTGAGATAGTAGGTACTCTTCTTCTCAATTTTTTCTGGCAACGACACGCCTGTTGCGGTAAACATAGTTGCGGTAAAATCAAGCGCGTGAATCACTGGATCAGCACCGTAAAAACTGTCTTTACGTCCATCATCAAATGTTAAGATGAATGATTTTTCTGGAAGTGTATCCTTGCCACTTAAAAAAGCTTCAAGATTTTCCATTGAAATAGTATGGTACCCTGCTTTTTTGAGTGCCCCCATTTGTTCCGCAAATGTTGCACTCGTCATACTGAATCGATCTGGCTTACTAACAATTCCGTGATACACCAGCACAGGTATTACATCCGTACGGCTTTGTGAACGTGTATATACAGCATCTTTATTTTCATCTGCTTGATTGATACCTGCAAATTGTGCTTTGTAGCGATAATACGAAACCTCTCGTGAAAGATTCTCAGCAGAAAGTACGCCTGATCCCTGAAAAGAAAAACTTCCACTAACTATCACTGCGGAGAGAAGTAACACACCGAGTGTAAACAAATATCTGATTTTTGAAATATGTGTATCGATAGACATATAATTATCGTGTTCCCCATTTACGATTTTGAATCGTAAAGAGTGCATAAAATAATACGAATGACAGCAACACCATGTTGATTGCAGACCACGCAAAGACGTATGGCCAATATTTATTTTCTCTTGAGACTGCACGGTAAAATGTCACAATAAGTGACGACACGAGAAAGACACCGAGAACATAAAAAAGTGGTGATGTGCCGTAAAAAAGAGGGTTTACGATTAGTGCCTTTGTTGCCATAAATGGCGTACTCAATGTGACAAAGATAAGTGGAAAGAAGTAGGTAAATGCAACGAAAGGATTCTTTTTATAAATAAATTTACTTGCGTTGAGTGAATTAACAAACCATCCCTTCTTCCATCGCACTTGCTGTTTCATAAGTTGGCGCAAATTTTCAGGACAAATAGTAAAAGCAGTTGCCTTATCAGTATACATAGTCTTGAAATTGCGTCGCAAAACCCAGTTAGTAAGCGCACGATCATCTCCCCAGGTTACAGGAAGACCGAGAAATTTTTCATGGAGCCATGTTTGCATAATCGGCATTACCACGCTTTTGCGATACGCTGATGAACATCCTGAACAGCAAAACACCGTAAAGAATGAGGACTCCGCTGCTTTCAAGACACGGAACGAGAGGAAGTAGTATGCTGCCTGCATTTTTGTTAGAAAATTTTTATCTGCATTTTCTGGATCGGCATGCGCACACACAGCACCAATTTCTGGATTACGAAATGGTTCAATGAGTTCACGGAATGTTTCTGGCACAATATAGCTGTCACTGTCGAGCTGTACGACAATCTCCCCTTTTGCAGCTGCAAAACCCTCCGCCATACCATGGCGCTTACCTTGATTCTTTTTAAAATCAATGATTACAAGCTCTGGGAATTTTGTTTTTTGTAAACGATAGAGTACTTCACGGGTATTATCGGTACTACCATCATTAATCACAATCACTTCTAACTTTTCTTTTGGATAGTCTGCATCAAAACATTTCGTTATTGTTTTTTCAATTGCTGGTCCTTCGTTATAACAAGGAACCACAAAACTTACGAGCGGCTCGTAGTTGTGTGTTTGTGCCTTGAGATCTGGGTGCATTTTATGTATATGAACAGTATTGCTGTAGAACATCGCTGCAATAAGTCGGGAAAGCTCAAAGGTTGTCACCAAAATTGTATAAACCAAGAGCATTGGTTCTGTATCGATTGATGCAGCAGTTTTTGACTTTGTTAGAACAATCAAAAAAAGCAAAAGTAGTCCTATTACCGAAAGTGCCGTGTAATAAAAAATCTCTGAGGTAGTAAACCTCCAAAGATTGGTGTGAATTTTTCTGCGAAGTGACTTAATGGTCATAACTATTTATATGATTATTGTAAACTCACCCTATCACAAATTATGAAAAATGTCAATAACAAAGCCCCCATTGCTGGGGGCTATTTAAATAAATTATTATTACCCTATTACTCAGGAAGGCCAATCGAGGCACCGTCACCATCGATAACAATAGCTACAATTCTGTCATCCTCGCGCGTCCCACTTGCAATCAGCTTTTCTCCAGATTCAACTGGAACCGTCACTGATTTGAATGTTTCTCCATACAGTTTTACATAAATGACATCTTCAGGGAGAACATTTTCTCCCTGGACATCCATTTTTTGCACATGAAAGTGTCTTTGATTTTTTAGCGCCCGGTAAACACCACGAACCGGAATTGGACTAAGCCAATCCAGTTCTTTGCGTTTAAATCGTGTCTGGTTTTCGTTGGACATATCATCCAGCACGCGCGAACTCAAGAGTGCAGTGGAACTCTGGTTCCCTACAATGTTAATTTTTCTCATTTTCTTATTCTTTTGTTTAACTAAAATAGTTAGATTTGCTCAAAGTATACTGATGATTGAAAAAAAGTCAAGATAGCTTGAGCGAGCTTCTCATTACTTCGTAAATTGTATCAAGTTTTACCCTATCGAATGCTTTGATAGTGCCTGGATCATAGTTACCGATATTGGTGCTATGTATAAAAAGTCGTATACCTACACAAGGCTTTTGTGATGGAGCAAAGGAAACTATTTCTTCGTAGAGGTTCCCCGCTCCAGCTCCTCCTCCTTTTGCAACGGTGTACGTGGTATCACCAACAACCGTGACAGTTTGTGAATTTATTTGATCACCGAGAAAACTTGTTGCTTCACATAAAGCTTTTTCGGGAAGTACTTCGATACTGATATGTGAATCTGCAGATAAATTGGTGCCAGTTATAAGTTCTTTCGGAACAAAGAACGCAACACCAGAGAGTTTGTATGCTGGACCAAGTGCAGGATAGACGTCGTTGGTATAATTTTCATCAATTCGCATACCTGTTTGATACTGCACTTCGAAATGATAGTTTGCGTTTTTATAGAGCGTATTCCCAGGAGAAAGAGAGGTGGGCACTTCTGTTGGAGCCGTCAGCATTCCACTTTTATTACCAAGGTAAATAGCAATTACTATAAAGATAGTAAACCCAATTACTGCATACTTTTTTTTAGTGAAATCCATTTTAATTTTTTGATGTTTCTTCAGCCTTCTCTTCTTTGTGTGGAGTATGCACCTCGTCTGGTGCAACATGTAGTGGCTCACCTGGTAGTGGTGCATTTGGAACAATAAGACCAGCAATAAGGTATACAAACAAGCCTGGCATCAGTCCAGTAAAAACCGTGAGGAGTAAGTAACAGAGACGTAGTATTACTGGATCAACTTTTAAATAATCCCCTAGACCTCCAAAAATACCAAAAAAAACTCTGTTTGTTCTTGAACAGAAAAGTCGCTTCATAGGTATAGTGTATCATAAGAAAAATCCGTGAAAAAGTCCGGCTTTACTGGTCGTGCGTAATACTCCTAAGTAGGATATGATACAGAAGAATCGGTCTCTTTATTATTTATTTATTTTACGTATGGAGAATACACAAAAACCAAACAAAGGAATGTGGGTTGTGCTTATTATTATTTTGATTGGACTTGGACTTTTTATTTTTAACAAAAAAGACATCGACGAAACCACCCATCTACCTGATGCAACGAAGACTGAGAACACCGAACCAACTACCCCTACTACAGACACGGGCGTGATTACTGATGCCGAGAGAAAAATTGTTATAATTGATTCACAAAATTATTCATTCTCTGAAAAAGAAATCCGCGCAAAAGAAGGTCAAACAGTACAAATCACGCTCAATGATAAAGATGGCTTTCATGATCTTGTCATTGATGCATTTAATGTTAAGACAAAGCGACTCAATGCTGGCGAAAACGACACAATTACTTTTGTTGCAGACAAGAAAGGTACGTTTGAATACTACTGTTCAGTTGGTAAGCATCGACAAATGGGAATGAAAGGTACACTCATTGTTGAATAATATCTTCAGTAAAAAACCCGCGCCGCGGGTTTTTTACTACTTCCAAATTCGATTGAGTATTACGATGAGTGCGTACGATGCTACGAGCGTAAAACCAAGTGCGCCAGCAAGCATCATTGCAAGCAACGAATCACGATGTTCCACCTCTCGTAGTGATCGGCCTACAAGTACGTATCCAGACTGGGGTGCTACATACTTATATACAACAATCGCGTAACGTAAATCTTTATAAGGTTCCCATGTTACTCTATTGATTGTGTAATTATCGGTATATTCAAATACACCTTTTGGTGGGGTTGGAATTGTATTGTGGAGGAGCGCTGAACTTGCAACAGGTTCGTGCGCATTATTGTACACAATAATAAACGTCGCAAGACTTTTCTCAAGATCAATTTTCTCTTTTGGTACTATGCGTTCAATCGTAGAACCATTTTCAAGGTTGTGAACAGCATCTTCGGCAACACGAATCTGTGGATCATTTGCGCCCTGGCGTGACATTTGCTTGTTGACTGCATACACAACCCCAAAGAGAATCGTCACAATAAATGCGAGCGGGAGCCATACTGCCAATGTTTTGCGTGTGATTACCTTCATGACTCTATCTTTCTATAATACTCTACATTTTTCGGGAATCATACGCCCAGTGTAAAAGTGCTTGCCGCTGTACTGGCCGACAAAAGATATCTCCTGGGCGACAATGTCGCTTCAACTGTCCAATGTGTCGGCGAATCGCTTTCCAACGTTTGATTTGACGTGCATCTTCTTTGGGAATACGACGACCGAGATAATACCGACAATACCACTGAAACCATCCTCGTGGATCTTCCTTGTAAATCCACCCCTTCGCGCGCCACACAGAGAGTGGCTGACTCGCATTCACACCAAAGAAATTGAGCGTCGCATCCCTTTTGCGGGGTGAGAGTTTGGCACCCGCATACCAACTTTTTGGAAACTCTTTTCGGCAATCAGTCATATATTTACCACCAAAGACACCAAGTGTGAGCATTTCTTTTGGTGTAAGGTCAGGTCGAAATTCTGGATCAAACTGTTTCCCCGTTGGCACAACCAATGTATAGGTGTACCCTTTTTGCATCTTATCGTTTACTCGAATCTTCTTTTGCATAAGAAAAGTATACCTTGAGTCGGTAGACAAAAAAACCGCCGGAGCGGTTTAGCTAAGATCCCCTATGTAATAGCCTGCTAGAATATCTTCTGCTCTTCCCCCGTGTTTAGAAATATTAAAAAACATATCAGTAGCATCTTTGCCACATCCTTGGACAATGCGAGCACCACCTGGATGGCGAGTCACGTATGCAGTCACATCAAAAACACCAGTATCAACAACCATCCAACAATCAGATGCTTTGGCATGCTTTGCAACATCTGCAAGTGAGTAGGTATTTGCTTTGGGTGTAGTTGTCTGTGGTGGTGGCGTTACGACCGTTGGCGTTTGGGGGGTCGTTGTAACCGTTGTAGTTTGCGGGCTTGTCGTATTTGAGGGAACTGGGGTTGTATGAGGGATTTGAGAAACAACTTCAAGCGCTGGAATTTGAGAAGATTTTGGTACATTTTGTATTTGCATCGTTATGCCTTTCTTCATTTCTATCATTCCAAAGAGTCCGGCTGATCCAACAAAAAGCACTATAAGTGGTGTGAGAAAACGTTTCATTATTTCTATAATTACATGGTTAAGGTTACAGAGGATATGACGGTATAAAACCTCTTCATATTACTACTCTTTTGTGGTCAAATTATTTCACTACTTTATCACAAAAAAACCATACAACACCGCAACAAAGTTGAGTGCCGCATGCGCAAGTGATGCGAGAAAAAGGTTTGGGTACTTCTCATACATGAGCGCAAATGCGAGGCCACCAATAAAAGAAACTGGGAGTGCAACCTGTAGTGGTGGGTAGATAATATGGATAAGCATAAACAAAAAAGTGGTAACAATCACAACCATCGCTCGGGTCATTTTGATTGCTTTCAATGATGGGACGAGAAAGCCTCGAAATGCAAATTCTTGCAAAATTGAAATTGGAACAAAGAGCAAAACAAAGCGTGGATTGTCCCACCAGTGTGATGCGGGAACATATCCAAGCTCGTGTGCAACATACAAAAGCATCGCAATCCCCGTAAGAGTAAAAATGCTGTACGGCACATACCAACGGTGATTTGGTGAATGGATACCGATTGTTTCAGGTTTCCATTTTTCATGTCTAACAATTGCAAAGAGTATTGCACAGATAGCGAGAAGCATGAGTGCGCGGAGACTTGTTGGTACAACATCAAAGTACAAAAGAATAACCGGTATCACAAAAAGATACAGTATCTGCAAAAGCACTATTTCCCTTTCACGACGAAGTGGCATTATGCTACGTACAATTAGTTTCCTTCATGCATCATGCGTGAGAGTTCGACTTCACCAAGCATGTGGTCATTTTTATCTAACTTAAAACTTTCTTTCATATCTTTCCAAAAATCTTTTTTGTACGCCATATTGATACACGCAACAATAATCGCAGCGACAGTCGTACCGATGATTGCGAGCACCATATCTTTTTGCGCATCCCAGATATCTCCTTGGCTTCCTAAAAAGGCGAGCCCTGCAGCTGGGTCAACATTGCGGGCAGCGAGCCATTCGATAACTTCATACAGTGCTGAGAAAGCGCCTGCGAGATCTATTGGTAACCAATAGCCCCAAAAGCCACGTACTTTTGCAACACGCATAAACACTTCGCGTATTGGATAAAACAAAAGAAAACCAAACGAGAAGTGCACAAGGCGATCATACATATTACGACTTGCACCAAACCAATCTTGGAGTGTGTAACCAAACGGTACGTGCTCGTAAGTATAGTGTGAACCTATGACATGTAAAATCATGAACAGTGTCAGTAACGTATAGGAAACTTTTGAAAGTTTGAAATAATGCCCGAGAATAAGAATAACAGGAACAAAAATAAATACTAAATAATTTTCGAGTAACCAATCTCCTGGAAAAACGGGATTGATTGCTGCCCAAATCCACACCACAAGAAACACTCCTATGAGCCCATAGTGATATCGTGTCATATATACATAAAGTATATCGTGTATTATTTTTTTGTCTGGTGGAGAAGTGCTTTTGCTAACTTTTTATTTCTGCTTTCGCCAGCGTGGGGCGAATTTAATCATGGACGTCGTGCCCATCAATTAAACTACTCGTATTCCTTCATAATAATTTTTTTCTGTTTCATTAACACATTCCATGCACCAGGTTTACTTAAAAGTTGGCTCAAGTTTCTCGGTATTATTTGCCAACGTAGTTTGTATTTATCCGCACACCATCCACACTGCGACTCACTTCCGTCCTTGGTGAGATACTCCCAGTACAGATCAATCTCTGCCTGATCCTCACAATAAAGCATCAACGACACCGCATCGTTCAGCGAGTGATGTTCTTGTGCTGAGTTCATAAAGAGATACCTCTGCCCAAACAGAGTCACTTCGCACATTTCAGAATAACCACTCGGTGTTTGACCAAGAGAAACAATCGCGCCAATCTCCAAATCTCCTTTGAAGAGATCCTGGTAATAGGCAGTCAAATTCGCAAGCTTACCATCATCAGCACTAAACCATACACACGGGATAATCTTTTGGTTTTTCATAGAGTATTAGCCTTTTATAATAAGCGATGCGATGTACGTCACAATGAGGAGCGTTAACAAATTACTCAAACAATCTGAAATAAATCTTTTCCAAGCGAGACTCCCTTCTGTTTTACCCCAGAGAATATTCTGACCAATCATCGGCACAGTAAAAGCAACCCAAATCATAAGCACATAGCTGTAGACCGCATTTGCTGGTCCCCCATTTTGAATCGTATATTTTGTAACGAATCCAATAAAAAAGGCGGTAAGGAATGAGAGGAACATTTGGGCAGAGTATGCCTTCCACATTTTGGGCTTTGCCTCAGCAATCAATTTCTGCTTCTCTTCATCTGAAAGCTTATCAAAACCAAGATATTGCATATGCCACTTGCCCATCGGCGTTGCATTTGAATACCACAATGTTCCCACTACTGCGCTAATAATCGAACCTATAATCCCTACGATGAGTATTGTTGTCATAAAAATCTAAGCTATGATAATAGCACTATTATATGCTGGTTTTAGACCCGGGGAAAGGTGGAGGACTCTACATAAAGGACTAGGAAATACACTATGGATTTATATGAGTATTTTCTTGGCCAAAACTATTGCAATGGGACGTTTAACCCAAAGTACGCTAAAATCCAACCAAAACATTTAGCGAATATAAAATAAATAATAAAAATTTGTATTATTTTTTGTTTTTCTATTGTGTGATATTTTTTAAAAAATAAAACAAACGCCAGTAACGTTATGCAATAACTTAATAACAGCAACAGCACAGAATCCTGTAAACCAAATATTGAGAACAATACCTGCAAAAGAATCACTCCGATAAAAGTAACTATCGTGGAAGCACCTGTAATAATAATCGACTGTTTGAGGGTCAAACTTTTTACTTTAAATATTTTAGCAACGCCAAATAAGATAAGCCCGTGTATCAAGAGAATTAAAAGAAACAAGAAGATATATGTTGCTGTGGCCATGTAAAAAATTAATTAAGTTGATAATTATTAGTTTATTTTTACCTATCATTCGCTTATTAATACTAAGCTAACCTTCTGGGAGACTAGGGCTCGCCTCTCACAGCTACTTTATCTCAACATTTTTTGCGAGAGTTTTAAATCGGACACCATTAGTCTGTAATACGGTTATCGTTACTGCCCCGGTCTTGCTGGTATTGATATCTTGCACTATTCCAGATTTACCTATGTGAGTACCAGCAACAACCTTACACTTAGCACCATCTTTTAGTTTTTTGTTTACATCAGATTTCATGAGGAAATTATAGCAAAGTAGCTATAAAACTTACATCCTGATTTTTAGGCTTAAAAACTGGCTGGGAGACTAGGACTCGAACCTAGATAGTATGCTCCAGAGGCATACGTCCTACCATTAGACGATCTCCCAATATGTATTCGTACCTTCGAAAATATAGCACATTTGAGTGTTTTATCAATTTGGTTTATGATTGGAAAAGATTAGTTACACGCGATTCAAATCGGTCTGAATCGATCTTCGAGCCCCTTTATCGTTTAACCAGAACGAGGGGGCTTTTTTATTTTATTTCAAAGAAATGCACAAAATTTTGTATACTTGACATCTTTATAAAATCATAATACACTCACTAAAGCACTTTAATTTGATCATGATTTACTAGCCCCTGTATCCTTCGACCACCATATCGAGCAGGGGCTTTTTTATTTTATCTCAAAGGCAACAATGCCAAACTTTTTTATTTTCTCCTTGTAGCCAGGAAAACTATAGTATATAGCCTCGAGCTCTTTGGAAGTCTTTGCCCAGGGAGTAATCGCACTCGGGCGATATTTTTTCAGGAGACCTGCGAGTGTCTTGGAGTGAGTTACCTTGGTGATTTTCTTTTCAAGCTTTTCCTTACCGCAAACACACACAAGCACGTCCCCTTGTACGAGTCGTATATACTTTTTTGTTCCGGCACGAGTTTCAACTTTTTTCTTTCCTGTGCGAATCGCGTCAAAAATATCTTTGTTGGTAGCACGAAAACGCACTGTAACCTGCCTTCCTTCTGTCATACTATTTACGAAGATAGCGTCTAATAGCGAGCCCTGATGAAATTGAGCCAAGAATAATACCCGTACCGATCAAGATGAGAAGAATCTGAAAGAAATTTGAAGTGTAGTAGTCAAAGATATTCATACCAAAGAAATCAGTCATGTGTGAACCAAGCCACGCTGACACCGGCCAGAAAATGAGCATCGTGATGAATGATGAGAGCACACCATAGACCATACCTTCCACGAGAAACGGTCCACGGATGTATGTATTTGATGCTCCTACGAGACGCATAATACCGATCTCTTCACGTGCGATATAGATCGTGAGACGAATCGTATTGAATGTAATCAAAATACAAATACCAATCAATACGAGCGTCACGGCGTAGCCGAGCTTCTGCGCACCGTCGATGATAGAGGTGAGACGATCGATAACCACCTTGTTCTGATTGTAATTAATCTTGTCGATGATACCGCTCGAATCTTGTGTGAGTGCACTATCCCCCTGCAAGAACTTGGCAATGCTCTCGTACTGAGAAGTCTCTCGTGCTTTGACGTTGAGTGTAGCACCGAGTGGGTTTTCATTGAGCTCGTCGAGAGCCTGGAGGGTGAGGTAGTCATCTGCATGACGAGCCTTGAAATCTTCGAGTGCTTTTTCTTGTGATGTATATTCTACGAGCGCAACTTCAGGAAGTTTCTCGATAGAAGATTTGAGTGCAAGGATTTTGTCTTCAGATGCTGTCGTAGTGAAATAGATAGTAACATCAACCTTGTCTTTGACCTGTGTGAGTGAAAAATTTAAAATCGCTTGCAAGAAAATGAGTGCCGTGATCACCGAGAGAGTCACAGTCGAAATAAGGATTGATGCGAGCGAAACAGAACCATTACGCCAAAAATTAATGAAGCCTGCACGAAATATTCTTTTGATATTTGTAATTCCCATTGTAATTAATTAAATTGAATACTTACCATCTTTGTCATCGCGTACTATCTTGCCCTTTTCGAGGGTAATCACACGCTTGCCAATCGAATCGATAACACCACGGTTGTGAGTGGTCAAAAGTACCGTCGTTCCCAAGTCGTTGATTTTTTTCAAAATCTGCACAACTTCATATGTATTGATAGGGTCGAGGTTTCCGGTTGGCTCATCGGCAATGATGAGTTCTGGTTGATTGATAATCGCACGCGCAATCGCAAGTCGCTGACGTTCCCCGCCAGACATTTGGTGTGGGAAATGATGCATTTTTGGTGAGAGGTCAACGAGTTCAAGTACGTGTGGCACATCTGAAGCAATTTCCTCATCTTTCTTTCCTGCTGCCTCCATTGCAAATGCAATATTTTCATAGGCGGTTTTATTTGGCAACAATTTGAAATCCTGAAAGACAGTACCGATTCGCTTACGGAGCTTGGTAAGATCGGTATCTTTGAGTTTGTGAATATCGAGTGACTCAAAAAAGACCGTACCTGCAGTTGGCTTTTCTTCAGCGAGAATCAGCTTGATAAGTGTGGTTTTGCCCGCACCTGAATGACCCACGAGCGAGACGAACTCGCCTGCATTGATCGTCAAATTTACATCTTCGACGGCTGGTGAATCCTTGGGATATATTTTTGTAACGTTATTAAAGTAAATCATAGTTATAAATCTTTTTCAGCTTCAATAAAAGCATCGATTGCACCTTCTTCAAGTACTGCGTCTACATCACTCGTCTCGATTTCCGTGCGATGGTCTTTGACCATCTTGTACGGATGGAGTACGTACGAACGAATCTGATTCCCCCACTCAATATCAGTCGTCTTTGAGATTTGCATACCTTTGATGTGTGCTTGTCGCTCTTCTTCGATGCGCTTGTAGAGTTTCGCGCGCAAGAGTTCGAGTGCAAGTGCACGATTTTGTTCTTGGCTTCGTTCGGTATCTACATGCACCGACAAATTTGTCGGTAGATGTACTATACGCACAGCAGTCTCACGCTTGTTGACGTTTTGACCACCGGGACCACCTGAACGTGCAAATTCTACTTTCAAATCAGTTTCGGGAATTTCGATATCTGAGGCATCAGCTTTTTCAAATTTTGGAATGACTTCAACAAGTGAGAATGATGTATGACGAAGCTTCTTTGCATTAAATGGAGAAATACGGACAAGACGATGCACTCCCGACTCATTTTTTAGTATACCATATGCACCACGTCCAGAAACTAACACTGTGACATTGCGTACGCCACCGTGATCATTTTCATTGCGATGCAGTAGCGTAAGTGAAAATCCTTTTCGTGCGCAAAATTTTTCGTACATTCGCAAGAGCATCGCAGAGAAATCTTCGGCATCGTCACCGCCAGCTCCAGAGAAAATCGTGAGCACTGCTGGCCCTTTGTCATACTTGCCAATACCAGTGAGCTTCTCTTTCAACTCTCCAATTTGGCGGATAATACTTTGCGCGTGCATTTTGTCTGCCCAAAAATCTGGTTCAGACATATGTAACTCGAGTTGTTCGATTTCGTTCTGTAATGCTTCTTTATCCATAGCGATATACCATAAGTATAGCAAAAAAAGTTATCTGGTCTGCTTGACCACACATAGAAAAAAGCGCCTATTGCGCTCTTTCATTTATCACTATTTACCGAGAACGCCCAAGGCTTCAAAGACTTGTTGATAGAGTCCAACTATCCTACGAGCTTCGGTACGAGAAATCGTAAACGCTGAACCATCATGTGCGATACGATTTCGTACTACGTGTGCTTCCCACGCAGCAGCAAGCCACGGATGTTCGGCACGATTCATACTCTTGAGACGATCACCTAAGTTTTGTCCCATAGGTCGAATACGTGCAACGACTTCATCGAGAATAACGTCAGCTTCAATAATCGCGAGCTTCCAATCAGATGGATTGTCTGACACAAGGTGTGCAGTGATTTGTCGTAATCGTGGATCAGTATAATCGTCGTCTGTTTCAGGAATGATTACTTTTCGTAACTTCTCATTACGTTCTTTTTTCATTTCCTCAAGACGAATGAGCCAGTAAAAAATGAGTGCAAAACCAACCACAATCAAGACTTGCGCAATAAACTTAAAAACTGCAAGTACATCCGGTCGCGTCAAAAAATGCCAAATGTTGGCGAGAAACACATATATTTTATAGAAGAAGTACTCGAGGTTGATGTAGTTTGGAGTACTGAGGCTTTCTTGCATACTAACGTATTGTCTCAAATTTCTTCCCTACTTCAAAGAGCGCCTGTTCAGAAAAGTGAGGAGCCATGAACTGAATCGAAAGTGGTAAACCATCTTCGGTCATTCCTGAGGGGAGTGCGAGTGCTGGAATGCCAGCAAGATTTGCTGGTGCAGCAAAGACGTCACACAAATACATAGCGACAGGGTCATCCATTTTCTCACCAATCTTAAATGCTGGTGATGGAGTTGTTGGTGTAGCAATCAAATCAACTTCTTTAAATGCATCGCGAAGTGCTCGGCTGATTTGCTCACGTACTTCAAGTGCTTTCATATAATACGCATCATAGTAACCATGAGAGAGTACGTACGTACCAAGTAGAATACGTCTGCGAGCTTCCTTACCAAAACCTTGTCCGCGGCTTTTCGTATAGACTTCCATCAAATTTTTTCCTTCAGCACTAAAGCCATAACGAATACCATCAAAACGTGAGAGGTTTGTCGAAACTTCAGCGGGCATAATCACGTAGTACGCAGCAAGTGAATATTTAAGAATAGGCACATCAATATCGACAATTGCATATCCTGCGTTCTTAAGCTTTTCAAGACTCTGTTCGAAATTTTGAAGTGTACGAGGATCAATACCTTCACCTGTAAGAAAACTTCGTGGAACACCAATTTTTTTTACTCCTGGTCTGCCCTGTGGAACACGGAGATTCTCGGGTACTGATGTTGCATCTTCTGGATCATAGTGTGCAAGCATTGTGTGTACGATTTCAACATCGGAAACTTTTTTCCCGAATGGCGAAACTTGGTCAAGTGAGTTTCCCATTGCGATAATACCGTGACGTGAAAGTGCACCATAAGTTGGCTTGAGACCAACAAGTCCACAAAATGAAGCTGGCTGTCGCACCGAGCCACACGTCTCAGTACCAAGTGTCATAAGCGCCATATTGCCAGCAAGTGCAGCAGCAGAACCACCAGAAGAACCACCCGGCACTCGACTGAGATCATAGGGATTTCGAGTCACACCATACGCTGATGTCTGTGTTGAAGAACCCATCGCAAATTCATCCATATTTGTTCGTCCCAAAATAATCGCCCCCGCTTTTTTGAGCGCTTTTATGACAGTAGCATCATACACACTGGTATACTTCTCGAGAATTTTAGAACCAGCACTTGCATGTTTTCCTTCAACGAGAATATTGTCTTTGAGTGCGCATGGGATACCAGTCAGAAGCGTAGCTGTTTTATCAGTAAACATTGCCTGTGCTCTGTCGGCTTCTTTGAGGACATCGTCATACACTTCAAGATACGCATGAACATCGCCATCACGTTTTTTGATTTCATCTAGATATGCTTGCACCAATTCGCGTACTGTATACGTACCATTTGTTAACTCTTTGTGAGCAGTTTCAATTGTAAGTGTTGTAAGATCGATCATATTAGAGAATCTGTTTTACTTTCAAAAATCCATCCTGTGTCGCAGGAGCTTCTTGTAAAATTTTTTCAGTATACGTCCCACTCTCTCGAGGAGACGTATCCTCGCGTACCACATTGTGAAGTGTTCCTACTGTACGCTCTGGCATTGTCCCAGCTACTTCTTGTATTTGGCTCACATAGCCGAGAATTGATTGCAGATTGTCGAGAAATTCCTTTTTTTCATTCTCGGGAATTTCAATCCGTGCAAGCGAAGCAAGTTTTTCTACATCTTTCTGTTCCATAGGGCTACAATAGCATATTTTCTCCTTTCCATAAATAAAAGCCATCCTACTGGACGGCTTTTATCATTTTACATTTGACCTAAAATTGGATGATCTGGTAAAGGTACCCATTGGTGCCAGACGGAGAGGTTCCATCACCAAAACGTAGTCGGAATGACATTTCACCACCACGCATCATTTCACTTACGAACATACTTGAAAGCGTATTTGGTCGTACTTCCCATGGAGAAGTTGGGCCACCGTCAATTTCAAATCCTGGATCTTGAATCGTTTGTGTAGTTCCAAAAAGATACATATTGTCTACCCATGCCCACAGCTCACCTTCAATACCTGCCGGACCGGTAGGATTACCGACAGCCATCAATCGGTACGCGACGGCTTTCTTTGTTCCGGGCGTGAGACTGAGGCCTGAAATACCATCGAGACTTACCACAGGGTGTATCCATCCTTGTGCACCGTTTACATCTTGTCGCCACACCACAATCGGATTTGAGAGAGTTGTTCCGACGACATCATACAGCACTAACTGATGTTCATAGCGACCAGGCATTGTTGAGCGATCGAACGAATCCTTGACCCATGCAGTGAGCACATGAGTGCCTCGAGACGTATTTGGTCGTACTAAAATCTTTTTATATGTTTTTTCGCTCGGAATTCCGTATGCATTAAATACCACGAGCTCTACATCATAATATCCAGGTTTAGTGAATGTATACGTGGTTGATTTTACATCCCAGCGTTCATTTGCTCGGTAACCACTATCGTTGTCACCACCCGAGAAAGCGCCTTCACCATCAGCGAAACGCCATCGATAATGAATAATCTTACTTCCGAGGGGATCGCTGCTTGCGCTTGCATCAAAAGTAATCGTATCGCCTTCATTTATGACAGTTGCACTTGCGGTAAATGAAGCAACCGGAAGCTGTCTACCTTGACCATTTACATGGTTACCCGAAACAATAATGCGCGCATCGCGTGCGATTGCCTGATTTGGCGTAAGATCACTATATGCACCCGTAGACGAATCACAATACCCTGCTGCAGCAGGAATTTGTGTTGAATCACTTGCGTAACTTCCTGAGAACCAGTTATCGATAATTTGATTACTTCCTGTTGTTGTGCGAGGTGTACCGATTGCAACCGATTCAACATCTTTTGTAAAGAAAAGATTTTCAATTACTTTTGTAACATCACCAGATAGTCCACGTAGTCCTGCACACTCAGAACCTCCGTGACGCAAGATATTTCGGTAGAGATGGTTGTCCATGATCACGTTGTGCGCGAATGTGTAGCTGTGTGCGCCAGAATGTGCATCAACAACTTCTCGGCTTGGACCAAAAAGATTTGCTTCAATTGTTGAAAGTACGTTTGTTTCAGAACCCGCACCACCATTCCAGATATGGTATCCGTAACCATTATTCATAGTGTCATGGAAATAGTTGTGGTGAACACGTGCTCCATTTTGATTATTCGCGCCACCAATTTTATAGAGCCAGACTGCCCACTTCTGCCATGCCCAAAATTCATTATTATCAAGCTCGGTGTTATTGTGATTATTTTTGAAACCGAGAGCTATGCCAGCAGAATAGTTGTGATCACCAACTCCTTCATATGGACCTCGTATACGTAACCCAGTAATTCGAACCCCATCACCACCCGTAGTAAACAGTGGTGTGTCTGTTTGGTAGAGAGATTTTGAATACAAGAGTGCGCCTTTTGATCCACTCTTACCACGCCCTGAAGCGAGTGTTACTCCGCCAGGTATAGTTATCGGTGCACTCCCGGTTAAATCAATAGTGACCGAATCATCAACATATATAATCTGTCCTGCGGTTGCCTGTGCAAGTGCACTCAAGAGGTCTGCCTTAGTTGCAACAACTCTCCATGCATTAGTGCGACTTATAATATTCCTATAACACTTTCCTCCTCCAATTGGATCACCTGTGGGATTAAGTTTTGAGGAGAATGTGCTTCCGTTTGTTAACAATGTTTGACATACTTCAACATTAAAATAGATTCGTGAAGATGATGAACTGTTACCAGCATTATCGTAAACACTAATGAGTACGTTGTGTTGTCCTTCAGTATAACTGTTTGTGCTCACGGTAAAACTATATGGTGGCGTGGTCACTGTTTGTGCTTCGCGACTATCAATAGATAGCACTACTTTTTGTACACCAGAAAGCGCATCTGCCGAACTTGTTGTCACAGTCATTACTCCAGTTACCGTACTTCCTGTTGTCGGAAAAGTTACCTGGCCTGTAGGTTTTGTCTTATCAAGACCAAACGGCCCAATTCGATGTGGCGTTTCGCGTGTTCCATTTGAAGCTTCTGACCAGAAACAAAGATCGTAGAGTCCTTGATCAATAGTTGTCGCAGTTACACCAGTGAGATATACCGTAGGGTCAGCTGCTGGACACCCTGAAGCCATATTTGAGATAAATTTATAGTACGTCCCCGTACAGGTAGTACCGTTCCCTGGCGTACAGACAAGTGGTACTGATACTTGTGAATTTGTCCACCAGCCAGTAATCGCTGAAGTTGTTGTTGAAGGTGCAGCAGTACTAACAGGTTGTGGCATCACGATTGTAATTCGCCCTGAGGGTAAACTAAAATTATTTGCATTATCTACTGCTTGGATCATAAATCCCGCGGTTGCGCCATATTCGCCAGTATACGTAGTGCCAACAGTCAAACCTTCAATCGTAAACGTTGTTAGTGAACCACTCACAACAGCTAGTTGTTGACGATTGCCCATCGTGCCATTACCTCCAAAGATATAGTAGCGATAAATTCCGCTAGGGTCGCTAGCCGCATCCCACGAAAGCGTTGCACTTGTTTGTGTTGTGTTAGTTACGCGAAGATTTGTTACCGGAGCAGGCGCAGTAGCATCACCACTCGCTTGACCACATCCATGCGTATCAAGTGCATAGGCAGATGTAGTTGTTTTATTTCCAGCAACGTCAGTACTGACTATCCTGAAATAATAACGAGTGCACGGACTCAGATTGGTTAAATCATATCGATGAGAAATTGAACCACTATTTTGTGCTGGAGTATTATATTCCTGCAAAAGATTGAGCGCAGTTGCGCTTGTACCGAGCGAGATTTGCGTTGTTGCAATGCGATCTGTATCCCACAAAATTGTCGCAGTTGTCTGTGTAACATTGATATAGATTTGATTTGAGATAGTGGGACCAGAAGAAACAAGTGCTGCAAGCTTTCGAGAGAGCGACTGAACTTGACGATTGAGCGCGACAGATGATATCAGCAAAGCCACCGCAATAATCAAAATCGCAATTGTTAGAAACTGCTTGTGGAGTTTTCTCATATACCTTTATTTTAATTTAAATCCCCTATTTTGCCTGTGTACAACTACTGTTTATTTAAGGAGTTCAAGTAACTGCTTTTCCGTAATTATTGTTACACCTAATCGTTGCGCATCAGTATATTTCGTTCCTGGTGCTTCACCTGCGAGAAGATAATCGGTGTTTTTTGATACCGAACCCGAGACCTTGCCCCCATTTTCATTAATAAGCGCTTTCGCTTCGTCGCGAGAAAGTGTCGGTAGCGTACCAGTTAATACAAATGTTTTTCCTGACAACACGGTCTTTTTTGGTTTCGTTGCATGCTCAATCACGACACCGTTTTCAAGTAATTTTTCGATGAAATGAAGCTGTGCTTTGTCGTGAAAAAAATCATACACACTCTTCGAAACAACCGGACCGATATTTGGTATAGCATTTATTTCTATTTCGCTTGCTGAACATATCTTCGTCAGTGTGCCAAAATGATTTGCAATATCTTTTGCCGTCTCTTCCCCAACATGGAGTATCCCAAGAGCAAAAAGAAACCGCCAGAGGGAAATTTTTCTACGTGAAGCAATTGACGAAATAATATTTTCTGCAGATTTTTCTCCAAAACGTTCAAGTCCTGAGAGGTCTGCTTCTTCAAGTGTAAACAAATCCGCTGCATCGGAAATAAGCCCTTCTTCTTTGAGGCGAGTGATTATTTTGGGTCCAACTTCATAGATCTCAAATATGTTTACAAAATGCTCCATCGCACGCTGGTTCTTTGCTGGACATTTTGCATTCGTGCAATAATATGCGACGCTTTGTCCACTTTTCTTTGAATCTGCTGTCTTCATCTCGACTTCACCACCGCAAACAGGACACTTTTTTGGTATCTCGAATTGCTTTTCTTTCCCCGTACGAAACGAGGTGAGCACTTCGACGACTTCTGGAATGACGTCACCTGCTTTTTGAATAACAACAGTATCGCCAATACGAAGTCCGAGTCGAGCAATCTGATCACTATTATGTAGTGTCGCCTTTGAAACCATAGAGCCAGCAACGAGTGTTGGATGGAAATGAGCAACAGGTGTCAGCACCCCCGTACGCCCGACATTAACAGTGATGTTTGTTACCATTGTTGTCGCTTTTTCTGCTGGATATTTAAAAGCAATTGCGTATCTCGGCGCTTTTCCAACTACACCAAGTTCGTTTTGCAGTGCGAGCTCGTCAACCATTATCACAATGCCGTCTGTTCCATATGGATACTCTGGACGAATGGTGGCAATAGTATCAATAAATGCATCAATTTCTTGAAGTGATTTTGCCTTTTTTTCGTGTGTATCGAGTGTAAAGCCAAGTGCGCGCAATCGAGCATGTTTTTCAGAGTGTGTAGTTGGTATCTTTATGTCATCTTTAATCTGCGCAATATCATACGCAAAAAAATCCAAACGTCGGGCACGTGCAAGCTCGGGATCAAGTTGGCGCACGGAACCGGCTGCTGCGTTTCGAGTATTTGCAAAAAGTGGCTTACCTTCTTTTTCGTTCTTTACATTTAGGGCCTTCCAAATACGTTTTGCCATTACAACCTCACCACGAACCTCAATAAATTTTGGGTATGGCGCCTCAAGCTGGAGAGGTATCATATCAATCATTTTCAAATTTTCGGTAATATCTTCACCAATAAAGCCATCACCACGAGTTGCGCCCTTTACCAATACTCCATCCGCATAATGAAGTGACACTGCGAGACCATCCATTTTGAGTTCACAAAAGAAGGTAAGCTTTTTGTTCGGTAAAAGTTTTGTAATTCGTTTTTCCCATTCAGCGATTTCGTTTTTTGAAAATGCGTCATTGAGTGAAAGCATTCGCACATCGTGTGGCACTTTTACAAACTTATCAAGAGGCTTACCTGCAACACGATTTATCTTTTCGGCTAATGCTTGAAACTCCGGATACTGCGCAATGAGTGTTTTGAGCTCACGTGTAAGTGAGTCATACACATCATCAGTCACCGAAGGATCATTTAAGACATGATAACGATACCGAAGATCGCTAATCTCCTTCACGAGGACCACTATTCGTTTATGTGCTTCATTTTTATTCATAAAAATACGAGGCCGTGCTCGTATTGTACCTTTTTTCTTTCTATTTGTGAGTACTCATTTAGGGGAGGTTTTCGTAATAGTGCACATAGACATGGCGTTCGACAAGACGGCGATTTGCCGCAGTCGAAAGGTCACTACATGGGATATTATATCCGTATGAATCTATTCGAGTTTCAAGAAGCGTATTCGCAGGGTCATTTGGGTCAGGCACTGGCATATGCTTGGTAACGATACTGTGATTGCAAAGTTTTGTAGTTACTCCCCCTGGAGGAGTGCTGTCAATCTCAAAGCTACTATTGTTGGTGAGGTTTGGATTAAGAAAATCGTATACTACTTCATTATTAGAGCCTACCGAAGGAAATACATCATAGCCTGCAAGTCCATCACAATTTATATTATTGACTGGGCCTGCAGTATTCGCATCTGCAGCAAATAAATCTAATTTCAAATCGTAATATAATGCACACTCTGCTCCCGTATCTGCAGAAAAGAATGAGTAGTGTGACTCACGGGCAGACGCTGAAAGTAAGATTTCTTTATACGCAACATTTGAAATACCGATCGCAATAGCAAGTACAATCGCCGCAACTAAAATGGCGAACAGAATAACGAATCCTTTTTGTTTTTTTGTGTCAGAGGTATGCATATTATGGTATTACTGCCCAATCAAATAAATTCTCAGTAAGTGCTACTGATTTAACATTTGTGCCTTGTGTCCACACTACGTTTGAAGTAATTCGCAAAAATGTTGTCGCGCCAGTATTTACCGGCTCAACGGTAATAGTACGTGTATAGAGACTTTGTGCTCCCAGGCTGCGAGTGTTATACCCCGCAATTGAATCATAATACAGTGGGCATGTACCAGAACATGGAGTAATAAGATCGTAGCGTGCGTTTGAAGTACCAGCAGAGAGCACGCTCGTGTCTAAGAGACAACCTGGTGTAGCTTCACCACAACTTGCGAATGCTGAAACCACATCAGTCCATCCAGTTGCAGGTGCCTCAAGTAGTGATGAGTCACGAATGAAGCGGACAAGCTCTATTCCCTCTTGTGCCAAAAAACCAGCAGTGAGTCGGTTTTTTGCGTAGTTTGTACCAAGCACACCTTGTCCAGTAAGCACCAACATTGCGGTAATTGCTGACGTAAAAATGACAAGCGCAACAAGCGTTTCAATGAGCGTAAAACCTTTTTCGTTGTGAGCGTGTTTATTCATAGATTAATTGTCTGTTGCACGTTCAGTAACCGTAGTTTCCACATCAAATGGTGTTACGACCGTCTTATATTGTATCGATCCAGCTAAGCGGATTACGACTGCTGGTTGTGTAGTATCTCCATCTGCTGAAGTAAGTGTTCCGTATACGCTAAACCCCGATCGGGCAGGGTCGATTACTACTTCTGTTGGTGTGACATTTGCAAAACTATGTCCTCCATCAATCGATTTAAAAATTTTGCATGGATTTTGATCATCACAGGTAGGTCCGCCAATACTTGAAGCAATTGCATACACAACTTGATCATTCATATCAGCACGCACACCTTCCATTGGCTCAAACGCAATTGCTGACGCTCCGGTACCAGTACAATCATGTGCTGGAGCACCAAGTACTGGGTCGGCAGTTTGTGTGACGGCAACTTCATATGACCCTCCTGTATCAAGACAATAGTAGTTTGCTCCAAGACGAATATTTCTCGACATGTCTTCCACAATAAAGTTGAGGTTATCCATGAGTGCACGCTGGGATTGGTTTACTTTGTGTATTGCATTGGCGTTAAGTACCGCAGAAACCCCTACTGTCATAACAATAGTAAAAATAGCAATAGAAATCATAATTTCTATAAGAGTGAACCCGTGTTGTGCATCAAATCGTATCATATTAGCTTGTTGATTCAACACTGATCTGGCCAGTTTTCCATATTATAATTGTCTTGCTTTGACCTCGGATTGATTGAATTTTTATTTCAAGATCATCCACTGCCACAGGAATACCGCCTGAATAAATTTCATCAAAATGTGCATCAGGAAATGGTCGACTAAAAGTAATATTAACGGGCATATCAATATCGCACGTTGCATTTATCCCCCCATTACTCTTTTCATTTGCGCAAATATCGCTTATAAAATCGCCTGTGTTTATTTTCACTAGTTCGAGACATTCTGTTGATGCAGCCTGCCCACACGTATTTCTTTCAAAGAGCCCGTCATCAGTCGGTGGAATATCAGCAAAGAGAATAAACTGCTTATCTGGGGTAATTGCAGAATCAAATGAAACACCCGAGTGGGAGCCGTCAAGACTATCAAAATAAACGCCGAATGTTGGGCGTACTTCATTTCCAGTTGATGAGAGCGTTGACCGTGCAACATTTCCAGAAATCGCATAGCGCTGTGCTTGTGTGATACGCAATGCAATTTCTTGTGCTGTATTTTGCAAGCTGATGCCACCAGTAAAATCTTTAAAATTAAAAAGGACAACCCCTGCAATCATGCCAAAAATCGCAATCACAACCATGAGTTCCAAAAAGGTCATGCCTCTCGTATCTGTATGTATTTTTTTGAACCATCCGATGAATGAGTTGCGCATATTACTGTATGAAGCTAATGATATTTGAGAGATTAATCGAACAGAAAAATGCAATCGTACACCCAATGATCAAAAATGGTGCGAAGGGTACGGCTGTCTTTAGCGTGAGTTTTTTACTATTACGCCCGATTACGAGAAGTATTACCCCCACAATACCTCCAATCCAAAACGAAAGCATGAGTGATGCGAAACCTCCCGATACACCGAGCATGTAACCTATTCCGGTTGCGAGCTTTACGTCACCAAAGCCAAGCCACTGTCCTTTTGATACGGCCCACAAGAGAAAGAGCGGGAGCGCGACAAGTGGTCCAGAAAGAAATGTCATAAGTGACCATGTGTACGGCATCATCATTGTATTTGAAAGTACGAATGGCACAAAAAATGCCAACAGGATAAATGTATACGAGAGCGCGTTGGGAATTATTTGATGACGAAGATCATAAAAGAAAATCACCATCAAAAGTGTAAAAATAAGTATGAGGTAGGCAGAGATAAGTACAAAGTACGGGAAAAAAGTAAAAAGAAATACTTGGTATTTCCAAAAAATTGATGCAAAGAGGAGTCCAGTAAGTGCTTCAACAATTGGGTATTGTGCTGAAATACGAGAGTTACAATTGGTGCACTTGCCTCTCTGTACACAATACGAAAGTACAGGAATAAGCTCATGTGCACCGAGCGTCTTGCCACAACTCTGACAATGCGAACGTCCTCCAAGCGTACGTCCCGTATTGAGTCTTAAAATGACAACATTAAGGAAACTTCCCACAAATGTGCCAAAGAGAAAAGTGATGAGCCAAAATATATATGCCATTGGTTTTATTATAGCAACAATTCTATTTCTTTCGCAGAAAAATGTGTAAAACAAAAAGCCGGCTTTCGCCGGCTTTTTGTTTAGTGAGATTAACTACACTGGAATGGAGAACTTGAACTTGGTGAACCAATATTCGAGAATCCGTTTGAGTCTACACACCACTCATTCCCTGCAACAGCATTGAGTTCAACTGAAGTTGCCCAGGTATTTGCATCAGAGTTACAGTTACCTTTTGAAAGCGAACCGCTACCGACTGGTGATGGTGAGTTATTGATTGCAGCAGTAGTTTGACGCCAGAAATTGAGCTTTGCGTCACCAAGCGACGAGCCTCCTGCTGGAGTATTGTTATCACAAAGACCTGCATAGCTCGAATTGTTTGTATCAAAGTAAATCTCAGCTTGTGCACGCGCATTTGCGAGGTCAGACTTAATCGCTGCGTCGCGACCTTTTCCTCGTGCAGTATTGAGTGAAGCAAGCACGACTGCGGCAAGAATACCAATGATGGCGACCACCACAAGCAATTCAATCAAAGTAAAACCTTTTGTAAATGTTTTTTTCATAATATTACGTTTAAACACAACAACTATAGTCTAATAATGTACGAACTTAATTATACACTTTGCACCCCCACACCACTAGGATACTGTGGAAAAGCTTATTGGATAGACGAGGCAATGTTATAAATCGGAATGAGAATAGCTGAAAGAAGTACTCCCACACCAATACCGAGCACTACGATCATCACCGGCTCAATCAAACCAACAAGTGTGTCAACGGCTTCATCAACCTCTCGTTTGTAAAAGCGCGCAAGTGTCTTTAGGATATTGGTAACTGATCCTGTTTCCTCGCCGACCTTTATCATTTGAATCAAAATTGCAGGCATTTCTACATGTTTACCAAGTGCATCAGAAAATGAGCTTCCTCCTTTTACAAGGTCTGAGGTATTTTTCATTATTTCTCCATACACTTTGTTACCAACGACACTTGCGGTAATCTCAATTGAACGAACAATCGGAATACCCGCAGAGAGCATCGTGTCCATGTTGTCTGAAATACGAGAGAGATACACTTTTTTAAATAGATTACCAAAGAGCGGAATCGTGAGCTTCATACTGTCGATTGTGACCTTCCCTTTTTCAGTACGTGCCATAAGGATAAGCCAAACAATTGCGATGATAAGCGCGATCCCAAAGAAAATACCGTAATCAACAAAGAAATTTGAAATACCAATAATAACACGTGTATAGATTGGGACTTGTTGTCCTGATTCGATAATGAGCTGTGAGAGTTTTGGAATCACCATTACAAGCATGAGTATCATAACCGCAATAAACACAGTGATGACGAACGCAGGATAAATGAGCGCATTGCGAGTCTTGGTTGTGAGTTCATACTGTCGATCGAGATAATCAGCGAGATAGATAAATGTTTGGGAGAGCTTTCCTGATTCTTCGCCAGCACGTACCATATTGACGTAAAAATCTGAAAAGACTTTTGGATGTTTTGCGAGTGCGCCTGAAATAGAGAACCCCGCCTGCAAATCATCAATTACCTGTGTCAGCGTGCGTCCAAGATATTTATTTTCTGAATTTGAAGCAAGGAGTGTGAACGCCTTGAGTGCTGAGACCTGTGCTTCAAAAAGTGTTGAGATTTGTCGAGAGAGAATCACCACATCGCGCATTGGTACACGTTGGAAAATAGGGTTTGCCATTATCCCCTTTGGTTCATCTCCGAAAATAGAAAGGATGACTAACCCGCGACGCTGGAGCGCTGAAATAGCGAGGTCCTTATTTACCGCCTCAATTACTCCCTCCTTCTTCTCTCCAGTTGTGGTAACTGCTTTATACTTGAATACCATAAAAAATATTAGAGCAAACGCTCAAGTGCCTTAGGGTTAAATGAATTGAGGTACGCATTTTCAATACTAATTTCTCCAAGCCGTACGAGCTCAAGAAGTGAGCGGTTCATATCTATCATGCCTGACTCAAAACCTGTTTCAATTACCACATCAATCTCGTGTGTGCGACGTTCGCGAATGAGGTTTGATACTGCATTGTTATTCACGAGCAATTCATATGCAGGAATGAGACCGCCGGTAATACGCGGAATGAGACGCTGTGAAAAGATAGCGAGTAGAGATGTCGAGAGCTGCGCACGAATTTGATCTTGCTGACCAGGTGGAAAGGCATCAATAATACGGTCAATCGTTTGTGACGCATTATTTGTATGGAGTGTTGAAAGCACGAGGTGACCCGTCTCAGCAGCCGTCACTGCAGTTGCAATCGTCTCTGGATCACGCATTTCACCAATCATGATAACGTTTACATCTTGTCGAAAGACTGCCTTAAGAGCGGTATGAAAATCACGTGTATCAATACCGACTTCGCGTTGATCGATCATTGAACGCTTTGGTTCAAAAAGATATTCAATCGGATCTTCAATCGTGACGATGTGCTCTGCACGCTCCGTATTGATAAGCTCAATCATCGCTGCGAGTGTTGTTGACTTACCTTGTCCCACTGGACCTACGGCAAGAAAGAATCCTTGTTTTTTACGAGCAAAAGTTTCAAGTACTGGAGGTAATTTCAATTCTTCAATTGAACGAACTTTTGGAATGAGACGGAGTGCAATACCAAATGCACCCTTTTGCATATATGCATTACCACGCAAACGTGCTTGCCCGTGGAAATCATACGAGAAATCAAGCTCCTGATTATCCATGAATGTACTGAACTTTTTTTCATCACTCAAAAGTACTTTCAAGACACCGAGCACATCTTGGTTTGAGAGAACTTGTCGCTTTACTAAAAAAATAAGTTGTCCTGCGACACGAATAGCTGGGTAACGACCCGCGCTAATATGGAGGTCTGATCCACCCTCACGAATAACCGTGGTGACTAATTCTTCTACCTCTCGTGTGTAATCCATTGTATAAACAAAAAATGTGCTTAATTATAAAATACGCCCCTTGAAAACTACTTCTTTCCCGCCAAAATTTCTTCTACACGTGCAACAACTTCTGCTGGTGTACTATTTGCTTTCACAATATAGCCCGCTGCTCCAAGTTCTTCACCACGAGCAATATCTGACTGTTGTCCTCGGTTTGAGAGAATAATTTTGATTGCGTTTTCAGCAAAATGTTCAGCACGCATTTTTTCGAGTAATTCAAAACCATTCATTGTTGGCATCACAACGTCGAGAAGCATTACTTCTGGCGTATATCCACTTTTCAATTTTTCAAGTGCGGCCTCTGGACCAAGTGCACTCTCAACGGTGTACCCCGATTGTGAAAACTTCAACGAATACATATCAAGTAGGAATGTATCGTCATCAACTATGAATACTTTTTTCTGGCCAGCTGTCATATGTGTTAATTATAGTATAGCTTCTACTTTTTGCGAATACTTTTATCCACTATTCGAAATTATACACTTCTTGTAATGGCACGATTCCCTCTGCGCTTTTCTTGAGGGCATCTTCTTTCATAGTAAGCATACCACTTGCTCGTGCAAGTTTATAAATTTCAGGTTCAGTTGGATTTTTCAAAATAACTGCTTGCATTTCACGATCCACCTTAAACATTTCAAATACTGCGATACGACCACGGGTTCCCGAAGGACACTCTCCAGAAGGGGCTGCTTCATGAAGGGTTTCTCCTATCCCTAAATCCTTTTTGTATTGCTCTGGTAAATCCTTGAACTGCTTCTCCATCATCATTTTAATACCCTCGTCGACAGGTACTGGTTTTTTTGATGAAGGACAAATCACACGTGCGAGACGTTGTGCAATCGAAAGTACAAGTGTTGGTGCAATAAGATACGGATCAACACCCATATCTATTAAGCGCGGAATAACACCAATCGAATTGTTGGTGTGCAAAGTTGAAAACACGAGGTGGCCCGTAAGTGCAGCTTGAATTGCGAGTTGTGCAGTTTCTTTGTCGCGAATTTCTCCCACCATGATGATGTCTGGGTCTTGACGCAACACACTACGCAAACCCGTAGCAAATGTGTACCCGATTTCTGGCATAACCTGCGATTGGTTCATGTCGGGTATGTGGTATTCCACTGGGTCTTCAAGCGACACCACATTTGCTTTTTCACGATCAAGTTCGTTGATCATTGAATAAAGTGTCGTGGTTTTACCCGAACCCGTAGGACCAGTAATGAGAATGAGTCCATATGGTCGTGCGAGTGCTTCTCGAACAAGTGCCATATTGTGCTCCGAAAGTCCAAGCTCACTGAGTGGCTTTACGCCCTTCTCAGAATCAAGAATACGCATTACAACTTTTTCACCATAGTACGCAGGAAGTGTTGAGACACGAAAATCAATCTTTCTCCCCTCAATTTTCGCAGAGAAACCACCGTCTTGTGGCTTTCGTTTTTCATCGAGACGTAATTTTGCAAGAATTTTAATACGCGCAACAACTCCTGCATACACATTGAGTGGCAACACAAGACTTGTATGTAAAATACCATCAACGCGAAAGCGGACTTTTACTTTATCTCCAGTATTTTCTATGTGAATATCAGATGCACTACCCTCAGTAGCGTGGCGAAGTATCACCGCTACGATTTTAATAATAGGTGCATCTTCAACAATTTTTGCCTCCTCGCCCGGCTTAAGTTTGTCTTGGGGATTATCGCTTCCCGTTAATACCTCATCAGTATTAATCGACATATCAGAATCAAATTCTCCGAGTGCTTTGTCTACTTCACCAGTAATACCACGATAATTATTGAGTACTTGTTCTAGGTCAGAGCTTGAAATAAGGTAAATTTTAAATGGAATATTTAAATTTCCAGCAATAAATTGCAGTGCATCCATTGCTTCAATATTCCCTGGGTTTACAATACCGATTTCAAGTACATTATCAGTAATCCCGATTGGTACAAACTTGTAATGTTTTGCTGAATCTTCAGGAACATATTTCAGCAAATCAAATGAAATACCTTTTTGATTTACTTTTTTTGTAGGTACAGAATAGTGTTCACTTTTCAGTGTCATTAATTCATCCTCAGGTAAACCCATTTCAATAAGCACAGGATCTGGATCTCCTTCATGCTCGGTACTGGCACGCCGAGTTATCTCAGCGATTTGCTCTTTTTTAATAATGCCGCGCTGGGCGAGTTCTTCAAGAAAACTCATATTATTTAATTATACTATGGAAGTGTCTTCCAGCTTACAATGCTGCCACACACAGGAACTGTTGCAACTGCAGCGCATGCGCGATAATAATAGGTGGTGTTCGCAGTAAGCGTCGTGAGTGTATAGGTGAATGAAGAAGTAGGTGCAATGTTGGGAGTTTTGGTTCCAAGAGTTGTTGAAGTACCAAACTCAAACCAGCGAGTCGTTGCAACAACTCCGTCAGCAAGAGTGCCTCCAAGTTTTACACCATTACGCGTGACCATCTCTGCTGGTAACGTTGTTGCTGCAGATGTCGGCTGTTGCTCGGTAGTGATCACACCTCCAGCATTTGCTCCTGCAGTAGGATCATTGATCGCAATTGAACCAACATCATTTCCGATTGGTGCAAATGGATTTGGTCGACCCTTTGGATCGGTTTCAATGAGTTCTTTTGTATAATCACGCAAATTTTGGAAAGCAGGCTTCTTAAAGAGTTCGTCATTCAGCTTGATTGTCTTCAATGAAAGGAGTACGGTCAAAAAATCTCTACCAATTTGATCATCTCCAACTGGAAGTACTCCAGGTGCAGTAGCAGTACTATCAGACGAAAGCGGGCCAGTTGTTGTAGTGGTATCTTTTGTGAGCATCACATAAAGGATGCCGCCGATGATCACTATTATAATAACGATGAGTAGCTTTTTCATATTAATTCTTTAACCAATAGGTTTTTACTTTAAAATCATAGCGGTATACCGAGCGATCATCCGTAGAACTAAACGAGATAGACTGCACGTCAATCATACGCAAACTTTTGTCGAGTTGCGCGAGGAAGCTCACAAAGTTTGGATACGTACCGATTGTAGAAAATTCGATATTGAATACACCGTAATCTTTTTTGTCTTGTGCGGCTTGTTTTTGGTCTTGACCTGCGGCGGTTGCTTTGTTTTGTACTTCAAATTTCACATTTTGAATTTGCATTCCGAGCGGCTGACCAAGTGCATTTAAATCAAGAATAAGCCCAACGTTATTGACATTGTCAGGGAGTAATCGTTCGAGTCGTTCAATATCAGAAGATGACATTGCATTTCTCCTTTCAGTAAGGTCATTGCGAATTGCTTCAAGCTGACGTTCATTACTGAGTGCTTTGTTGTAACTATCAAGCTGTACACGAAGTGCTTTTACTTGTGTGTAATGTGGATCAATGAACGTAAAATAACTGATTGCCGCAATTGCTATTAAAATGATTGGAAAAATAAATCGTCCCATAAATTATTGTTGAGTCATTTCTGCTGGCATAGTTGGTGCTGTCGACGAAACACGCTTTAGGTTCTCAATATATGAAAGGAATATTGGATCAAGTGAAAATTGTACTTCAAATAATATATTGCCCTTATCATCGAGGCTCAAGTTTGAAAAAATTGGGTCTCTGAAGTATTTATTTTTACCGAGCGCATCAGCTTGGAGTGCCAACGAATTGTAATTTTTCGCAATACCCGACATTTTGATTTGCATGTCCTTTACGTTTGTCGTGCCAGTAAATGTATACGAAAACTTTGTAAAACGTACCGTTTTCAAGGTCATCTCCTGTAGTGCCTGAAAAATAGGCGCCATAACAATATGGTTGGTAACTAATTCATCTGCAGAACCAAGCCTTTTCTCAAGGGTCTGCAAATCTCGCACAGAGTTAATTTCAAATTTATCTCGTGCTTTTTGAAGACTCGCTTGTGCATCTTTTACTTGAGTAGTGAGTGCTGATTGCCAAAAATATACGCCACCTGCACCAACGACGGCCATTATAAAAATAATAATGCCGATAAAATTAAAAATATTGAGCGATGGTTGTCGTACCACGCGCTCCTCTGCTAGCGGTTTTTTAGGTATAAACGATGTTTGAAATTCTTGTTCCATAGTGTACTCGAACTACCACTTCTATATGAATTAGTATAACAACAAAGAAATAATTTGGCTGTGTATAACCACTCTATGAAAGTTGTCGCAACGCAAGTCCGAGTGCTGTTGCGAATTCTGGTCCAGTTGATTCAAGTGTTGGCGCGAGAAATGCTGGTGCTTCTGTTTTTGCGAAAGGATTTCCATACACAACTTCACATTTAAAATTGACTTGTGCACGTTCACGAAGTCCACGCAAGAGCGCTCCTCCGCCTACGAGTACAACTTTTGAAATCGTCTTGTTGTATTTTTTTTCATACCCAAGCACTGCAGTACTTGCCTCAGTAAGAATATAGTCAATCGGTAAACGAATAATTTCTGCAATGTTTTTATCGTCAGGATTACCAACAAGACCATATTGCTTCTTGAGCTCTTCTGCTTTTGCGAATGGTACATTGAGCGCACTTGAGAGTGAAACTGAAATGTCATGACTCCCTCGATTTATCACATGGAAGGTACGCACCACTCCATATTCAACTACCGAAAGTTTTGTTTTAAGTGCACCACAATCTATTACAAGCACTGCGGAGAGTTCACGGTTAAAAGTTGCACGAATGGTTGAGAAAATTTCAATCTCAAGAAAGTCAGGGGTAACGCCTGCATTTTTCGCTATCTCTTTGTAGCGCGCGAGTGCATCATTGTGTATTGCCGCAACCAACACTTCAGATTGTGATTTTTGATCAGCAGTCATTCCCTCTTCATCAGGACTACCTTCAAACATTGATTCGCGTTTTGGAATTGGAGTCCAATCGAGTGTAACCTCAGAAATCGGAAGTGGGATAAATTTCCGAGCCTCTGTTGGCACAATGGAAGGATAATCTTTTTCATTTACCATTGGTGGAATACTGATGAGAAAGACGAGGCTAGCTGATGAAGGAATTGAAAGTCCTGCAACTTTAGCACTTACTCCAGATTCGCGGAGCACATCCTTGAGCGCCTCAGAAATTTTCTCCGGTGAGAGGTTTGTGACTTCACCGATCTCAAGCCCGCCATACGGACCAAGTGCGATCGCACCATATGTCTCAAGTACTGCTTTGCCCATCTTCTTGCGAAGTTGCACAACCTTGATTGAAGATGCACCAATATCAATACCCACCACGCTTCCTTCGGCGCCACCTTGAGCAGATTTTAGAAATGAAAGACCTTGTCCAAAAAGTTTTTTGAAATCCATGGTTACAAATATATTGTCGTGTTACCCTAAAAGTATAGCATATATTATGTCTCTCCTTTCAAAAATACTTGATATCGTTTTCCCTGAATACTGTAAAGAATGTGGCAAGCCTGGCTCGATCATATGTCTTGCGTGTTTACAGCAAGCACCGTTTGCGCCACCAACCGAGTTGCCATGGTGTAACGCACGCTATCACTATCAACATCCTCTTGTTCGTGAGGCAATTTGGCAATTGAAGTATAAAAACCGAAGAGGACTTGGTAGAGTACTCGGAACAGAGCTCCATGACATAGCGCTCGAGATGCTTTCAGAAAAAATGCTTTTTGACGGCACACAAAAACCATTGATTGTCCCAATACCACTCTCGAAACACAAGATTCATACTCGAGGCTATAACCAGAGCGCTCTTCTTGCTCATGCTTTAAAAGAAAGCGCGCCGCGATTTTATGATATCGACACAAAAGTACTCAGAAAGTTAATAGAAACTACCCCACAAGCACGAACACGAAATAGGTATGAACGCATGCACAATATCAAAGGATCATTTCAAGTCCGCAACCCAGACAAAATAAAAAAACGTCTGATCGTGGTCGTTGATGACGTAACAACGACAGGAGCAACACTTCGAGAGGCGCGACGAGTACTACTCTCTGCTGGCGCCAGATATGTCTATGCGGTCACCGTCGCCCATTAAAAAAATCCCTTTCGGGATTTTTTTAATCAATGACTGTCTATTATGAAAGGTGTTTTGAAACAAGTTTCGTCATTTCGAACATAGAAACTGTCTTCTTGCCACCGAACACCTTGAGGAGTGCATCATCGGCATTGATATTGCGCTTATTCTTTGCATCTTGAAGATTGTGCTTCTTGATGTAGACCCAGATATTCTTTACCACTTCTGAACGAGGCATTGGGCCTTTACCAACAACAACTGCGAGTTCATCACTCACATTCATTGGCTTCATAAACGCTGAATTTGCTTTAGGCATATGTATGTATAACTTACTCTATTAAATAATTATTAATACTAGCACAGAAAATAGGAAAATGCGCAAGGCACCCACCTGGGAATCCTCCAACAACACCAATCCTGACCAAGATATACCCGGCTCGATCTCTGTTGCGGAGACGGAGGGATTCGAACCCTCGAGGGCTTTTACACCCTACCTCGTTAGCAGTGAGGCGCTTTCGACCACTCAGCCACGTCTCCATAATCATTGATTGTACACTATTTACTTGTGTGGCTTCGTGTCCTTTCGGACACTCCTTATGACTTGTCTCGCTTTGCTCGACATACGTCATTTCCTCAGTTTGATTTTCATAGCCACACCTCCAACTTTTAAATTGTGAGCTTACACTATCATATTTCCCCATATAAAAAAAGGACGCGTGAACGTCCTTTTCAGAAATCTTAATGGGTCAGTGGGAGCTTATCAAATTTCCATGCGAGGTCCGTAGTAATACGGAGGACACGATTTGGATAAACTGTTTCCACATTTTTCTTGAGCGCCCCTTCAATAAAATGTGGTGCACTACTTGCCATTATGCGGGTACTACCCTCGTCTTTACCAAAAAAGAATCTTCTATTGCGATTAGCAATCCAAAGTGCATCTGGATTGTTTGCAAACATACTAACAACAACGTAGTTACCCTCATAAAGATTGAGGAAACGTTTGATGGCATCATCTGGTTTCATTTTTTGGTGTAACACAAAATGATTGACCATGTGCGTAAAAAGATCTCCATCAGAAAGATGGTCGGTCTCATGAGGTTGTGAATGCAAGATTGCGTGCACTTCTCTGCGCACTATCTCACCATCAATAAAACAACAAATACTACGGCAAGGTGTCGTATTTACAAGTGGTGCTCTTGCGTGGGTCATACGCCCACCAAACGCAACTGTAATTTTTGGAAACACGCTTGCTCGCGCACTTGGTTTTATCTCGTTAACATTAAAGTGTGCGCAGACTTGATTCTCAAAGTCGCACGGCGTATGCATACCGTGAATACTAATCGGTATTTTCTGCGCGTGATCCAAATATGTAAAAGCAAAAGAATTTGCTCCATGACCGAGTGGGCGCTGAAGTCCGCGCACAATCACATCATACATAGTCGTTGTGTTCATTTCATTCGCACAAACTGCAATAAAATCTCCCATTTTGTTTTTGATTTTTAGTGTTCTTCGGGCCTTATTGTACCACAAATCCCTCTATTTTCATAGGGTATGCTATACTTTTTTTATGGAAAACACCGAAGCACTCACAAAAGAAATGCAGAAGCTCAAAGAATCAAATGCACTTAAGCAAGATCTTATTTCGGTCACCGCACACCAATTACGCACCTCACTTTCAGCAATCAAATGGGTCATCGAAATGATTCTCGATAAAAATACTGGCCCACTGACGGCAGAACAAGAAGGATTGCTGAAAAAAGCCTCCGCTTCAAACGAGCGTATGATTTCACTTGTGAGCGACCTCCTGCAATTCAACCATGCAGAAGATATTTTGCACGGATACACTTTTGCACCGATTCAACTGACCGAACTTATTGAAAGTGTCATCTTCGAATTCACAAGTGAAACGAAAAAGCGTGGTGTTGAACTTATCTTTCTCAAACCCGAAATTCCGCTATCACCAGTAACTGCCGATGAGACAAAATTACGAATAGTTATTGAAAACCTTATTGAAAACGCAATTAAATATAGTAAGGCTGGTGATACAACCTTTGTCTCGATAGAAAAAACTGTCGACACTATTCGTGTTAACGTAAAAGATACCGGCATTGGCATTCCCGAAGCAGATCGTCCACGTATATTTGAAAAATTCTTCCGAGCACCAAATGCGGTCAGCCATGCACTTGTTGGTTCGGGGCTTGGCCTCTTTACATCCAAACGAATTATGGAGCGCCATAGCGGAACTCTTGATTTTGAGCCAAATACACCTCACGGCACCACCTTTTTCTTTACCCTCCCTGCACACTAAACTTTGCAGGCATCTCTCTTCGTAGTATCATAAGCATATGCCAAAGAAAATTCTAATTGTTGAAGACGATAGTTTCTTACAAGGATTGACTGCGTCGAAACTTTCAAAGGACGGGTACACTATTTTAGTTGCCGGCAATGGTGAAGATGCGGTAAAAATTGCTGATGCAGAAAAGCCAGATTTTGTTCTGCTTGATCTTGTCCTTCCCGCAATGGATGGTTTTGAAGTACTTGCCAAGATTCGCAAAAATGATGCCCTCAAAAAGATTCCAGTCATTATCTTTTCTAATCTTGCAGAAGAAAAAGATATGATCAAAGCACGCGACCTCGGTGCAAACGAATACATGGTGAAATCAAACTTCACCCTTGATGAGCTCGCAGCCAAAATCAAAGAAATGTTGAAATAAAAAAAGCCCTCTCCTGAGGGCTTTT
>CALRHK010000001.1:53470-82711 GCA_943359475.1 Candidatus Nomurabacteria bacterium | reverse complement strand
CACTTGTCCGTCCTCTTGGATTCGAACCAAGGACCCCGGAGGTATAAGCTCCGTGCTCTAACCAACTGAGCTAAGGACGGTCATAGCGGATTTTATAGTATTCCGCCAATATCAGCAAATACAATACAGAGAGTGTTTTAAATTGAACTTCTAAATAGTAGCGCGTAAAAGAACGGTCCGAGAGCATATAGAATATTGACGACTACGCTCGTAATAATTATTGAGACAAAACCCAATAAGAGTGACACGAGAAAAATTCCTATAATATCTTTGGAGAAAAAACCGACTGTTGGTTTTCGATACATTAACCAAATATAGATCCAAGAGAATACAACAGTTATAAAATCAATGTACGGAATTTTTAACCAGACACCTATAAAATAAAAAAATGTAGTGCCCGAACTCAATAGAAGCGACTTTCCGAAACTTTTTGTTACATTTTCTGCACGTATCGCTGAAAGTCTGTGTGCGATTGCAAAAATAATTGTAAATGTTACTGCTACGGTCAATGAAATATGCTCACTTCCACTTGTACCGCTACGGGCAATCTGTATAACTATAAATGCAATAAATAATAGGATGGCACCTACGATGTACCCTATTTGTTTCAATGGTCTTATCTTTGAACTGTTTTTATAAGTGGGTTGGTTCATAATTAAAATTGTAGCACACACTATTACCCCGAATAACTATTAAAAAACATCTCGGTTTTCCGAGATGTTTTTTAGTTAAAGCTATTGCATTGGTGGGATCGGAGTGTGGTCATTCTTACGCTCAACTTCTTTTGAGGCAATAATGACAATGAGCGAGCCGAACGCAACGACTCCAATTGTGCCGAGCGCTTTGCCAAGAGTATCTTTACTAAGTACATCCCAAATTGAAAGTACTGCGACCAAAGTGAGTACTGATACTGCGGTTACGAGAATAGTTACTGCAATTTTTTTTATAGTCATATATTTTAAATTTAACTTTTAATTATTAACTCCAAGAACCCCTGAAAGCTGTGAGGACAGCATAGATTAAAATCGCTCCACCAATAAGAGCCAGTAGGAGTGAAAGTAAAATCACATATACTGTTTTTTTGTTTGTTGCTTTATAGATGGTCTTGATCGATATCCATTCAGCAATAAGCATGACCAGTATTGGTACAAGGAAAAGATACTGACTCATTAGGCGCATCGACATAAGACCGTAGGTCGATAGCATTTGTAATACAACCAATATACTATTTGTAAGTAACGCTTTGTCAAAACTTCTTGTGGGAACTTTCACGAGGTATGTCACAAAGTGGATAAAAAGTGCACCTCCTAGAATTGGCCAAAGTATCCCACCAAACGCACCAAAAATATTTAACATCTGATTTCCCGACCGTAAATACATCACCAGCATGATTCCCAAAATAAGCACGAGTGCATACAAATAGTAACTCCTCGTTTTCTCAACTGGTTGCGAGATTGCTTGTGTCGTTCCGCCCACCATAACACCGTCGTTGTGTGGTAAATCCATAAATATGTACTAATTAATAATTAGGTTAATAGTAGCATAGCTCATAAAAACAAAAACCCCTCTCGGGGTTTTTATCCTACAATGTCGAGTGCTGGTGCGTCCGCTTTTTGTTTTGGGGAAATGCCATGCATTTTTATGACATCCTCATACTCTTTTTGTTCAAGTGTTTCTACTTCGATGAGTTTCTGTGCAATCGCATTAAGCGCGGGACGTTTTTCAGTCAACACAGTACGCGCTTTCGCAAATGCATCATCCATTATTTTTTTGACTTCACTATCAACTTTCGCCGACATTGCTTCAGAGTATTGCTGATCATCGACACCACGACCAAACATAGTACGACCGCCATCAGATTCAAGGGCAACGGGGCCAATGACATCAGACATTCCCCATCTTGTTACCATTGCGCGCGCGAGTGCTGTTGCAACTTGCAAATCATTTGAAGGACCGGTTGTAATATCACCAAAGACCATTTCCTCTGCCACGTAACCACCGAGAGACATTGCGATATCATCGAGAAATTCTTTCTTTGATTGTAATTTGCGTTCTTCGAGAGGAATCTTGAGTGTGTAGCCACCTGCACGACCACGAGCAACGATCGATACCTTGTGAACTGGATCTGCGTTTGGTAATACCGACGCTACAAGCGCATGCCCTGCTTCATGATACGCAGTGATTTCTTTTTCTTTTTTAGTAAGGAGGTGTGACTTGCGTTCAGGTCCAATCATGACTTTTTCAATAGAACGAATGAGATCAAACTGTGCAACTTTTTTTCGATCTTCACGGGCAGCCAAAATCGCAGCTTCATTCATGAGTGAGTAGAGATCTGCGCCCGAGAACCCCGGAGTACGCTCTGCAATTACTTTGAGATTAACATCTTCAGCAAACGGCTTTGTGCGCGCGTGAATCAGTAAGATTTCTTCACGATCAGCTCTGTCTGGCAGATCGAGGAGTACTCGCCTATCAAAACGCCCAGGACGTAAGAGTGCAGGATCGAGCACATCAGAACGATTGGTTGCTGCCATTACGATTACTTTTTCATTTGGTTCAAAACCATCCATTTCAACGAGAATTTGGTTGAGTGTTTGTTCGCGTTCATCATTTCCTCCACCAACACCAGTACCACGCACGCGTCCAACAGCATCGATTTCATCAATAAATACTATTGCAGGGGCAGCACGTTTTGCCATCTGGAAAAGATCTCGCACGCGTGATGCTCCGACACCAACAAACATTTCGACAAATTCAGAACCAGAAAGATGGAAGAAAGGTACTCCAGCTTCTCCCGCAACTGCACGTGCAAGCAATGTCTTACCGGTACCTGGTGCGCCAGTAAGCAAAACTCCTTTTGGAATTTGTGCGCCTATATCTAAAAACTTTTTCGGATTACGAAGAAAGTCAACAATCTCTTTCAGTTCTTCTTTTGCTTCTTTTGCGCCAGCGACATCTTTGAATGTAACTCGATTATTCTTATCATCGGGTGAAGTGATACGCGCTTTTGATTGCCCAAAGGTAAACGCCTGCATACCAGCACCTTTCACTTGTCGTGTGAGCATCCACACAATAAAGACAATCATGAGCACCGGCAACGCGAAAGGTAATATATTGAGAAACCAGTATCCGAAACCATTTTCATTTTTAATCGAGATATCAACGACCGAAATAGCTTCTGGTTTTACACCATAGTTTGCAAGCGTATCAGAAAGCGAACTCTCTGTTTCCTTTTTTGATTTTTCGAGCGTGTCATCTTTAAGAGTAATCGTGAGTTTCTCTCCTGCAACTTCAACCTTTTTTACTTCACCGGCGCTCACACTTCGTGCAAGCTCTGAAATCGAAACTTCTTTTACCTCTTTCCCTGTTGGAGAAACGATTGAGTAAAGTGCCACAATCATCGCAAACACAAAGAGTGCATTCACGATTTGAGTGCCAATACGGCTTCGCATTGGCTTTTTGTTGTTCTTTTTTGGGTTTTTCTTTATTTTCAAGTCCATATGTATGTGTACTATACCCTAAATAACAACTTTTCAAAACCCGTTCGAAAAACCAAAGGACATGCTAGAATCGAAAATATGGCCAACCTAATCACTCACGGAAAAGCCCATTTTGAATATGAAATCTTGGAACGCTACGAAGCTGGCATCGAGCTTTTGGGTTTTGAGGTAAAAACCATTCGGGCACACCGAGGGTCTATCCTAGGTGCACATATCATTGTGCGTGGAGACGAAGCGTTTGTAGTTGGCATGGAAATTCCCCCTTATCAAGTAAACAATACCCCAAAAGAGTATGATCCACTCCGCACGAGAAAACTACTCTTAAAAAAAGAAGAGCTTTCAGATTTACAAAAGTCTGGCGAGACAAAGGGTTTGACAATCATTCCACTCTCATTGTATAGTAAAGGACGCAAAATCAAGATTGAAGTAGCTGTTGTTCGAGGAAAAAAACTTCACGACAAACGCGAAACAATCAAAAAGCGTGATACTGATCGCGAAATGCGTAGAACATTGAAAACAGGATAGAAACATGGGGATGCTAGGCATCGACAAGAGGAATCTAGCTCTCCCGTGCAGGTCGAGTACGCAGGAATCTCGTAAAACTTCTTGCACACGACTAACTGCAAACAAAGTCGCAAAAGCAATCCCATCTCCTTTCGGATTTGGACTTGCTCCAGCATTCGCCTAACGGCCAAGCTGGTGTCTATGTACCGCGCGCCACAGGCGATACGTAAGGCATAATATTCTGTTGCTAGTACAAGGAATTGTCTCACCCTTGTGCGAACTAATGAGACTCGACAACTACTTATTTTGTGTATTTAGGAGAGTAGGTGTTCAGTACCTCGCCCTTGCAGGCGGGTTTAAATACTCTACACCTGTAGAAACGTGAGGGTTACCCTTTTGCACGGGAGTTCAATTCTCCCCATCTCCACAAAAATTCTTTTAACAAAAAAATATGAGATCAAAAAGAGAGTACTCGACCCACGACAAGATCATGCTTTTTGATCTTGAAAACTTTAAACGGAAAGTACAGTTAAATCCTGTAAAATATGATACAAAAAATCTTTTGCCTCTAGTTGCCCAGGCAAGAGAGAGGGGCGATATGATAATTAATCTCGGTAAATGTTATCTGAACCTTAAAGACTATTGGGCCTTATATTTTTCAGGGGTATATACTGAAGATGATGAACTTGGACCCGGATATTGGAATACAATCCTTTTCCTAACTAAGGAAAGTCACGGGCAGTATCTTAAACACAAGGAGGAAGAGTTTGTTAAAAATTTTAACTTGCTCTTTACTGCTGGAATACTCTGACTAGACTTTTAAGCTCCGTACAAAACGGGGCTTTTTTATTTGCATTGACTTATTTCTCAAACCTGTCATGCTAAGGGTACAAAAGAGCTATGTAGAAACGCGTCGATTTCGCCAACATACATTTTTTGTTGTTATCACTAATTGAAAAAAAATCTATGACTGGTGTAATCAAAACACTTAAGGAAAAAGGTTTCGGATTTATCTCTGCTGAAGGTTTGGGAAAGGACTTGTTCTTTCACTCAAATGCTCTCGTAGGGGTTACATTCGAGGAACTCCGTGAAGGAGATGCAGTTTCTTTTGAAACTGAGCAATCTGACAAGGGATTGAACGCGGTAAACGTACAACGCGCTTAACTCTTACCTTAAACAAAAAACCGCCCTCGGGCGGTTTTTTGTTATTTACGTTCACCAATCTGCTGACGCCACATCGCATGATAGAGCCCATCATCATTTTTGAGTAACTCTTCATGCGTACCTGATTCAACAATCTTTCCTTTTTCAAGCACATAGATTGTGTCCGCATGCATAATCGTTGAAAGTCGGTGTGCAATCAAAATAGTAATGTGTGATTTTATTTCAGAGACATCTTTGATTGTCTTGCCGATCTCTTCTTCAGTAATCGAATCAAGTGCTGAAGTAGCTTCGTCAAAGACAAGAATATTTGGTTTTCGTAGAAGTGCTCGTGCAATCGAAATGCGTTGCTTTTCTCCGCCCGAAACCTTAACACCACCCTCACCAATCACTGTATCGAGCCCCTTACCGCCACGAGAAAGTAGATTTTGACATTGCGCCTTATTGAGAGCATCAAGACATGCCTCGTCTGTAGCATCAGGATTTACAAACAACAAATTTTCACGAATCGTACCAGAGAAAAGTTGAGTATCTTGGGTCACGAAACCGATTTGTTTACGAAGTGCCTCTTTGTTGATTTGATCATGTGGCACGCCGTTGTAGAGTATTCGTCCTTCTGTCGGAACATAGAGTCCAACAAGAAGTTTCACCATAGATGTTTTTCCAGAACCCGACGGTCCTACAAAAGCAATCGTGCGACCACGCTCCGCTGTATAAGAGATTCCCGAAAGTGCATGAATATCTGCTGACTTATAACCAAACGAGACAGCATCAAACTCGAGCGTTTCCACTTCCCCTATTTCTTTTGGCTCTAGTGGACTTGGCTCAGGCGCTGTCTGCATAAGTTTTTGGTAATGTGCGAGCGAGGCTTCAGTCTCACGGTATGCTGCGATAAATGGTGCAATTTGTTGTAGCGGGAAAAACAACCAAAAGCTGTAAATGTTGAGTGAGAAGTACTGACCAATCGTGATTGTGCGAGTATAAATTAAATACAATAGAAAAAACACTAGCCCTGCTCGAATCGCATTCGTAATTGTCCCCTGTACGAAATCAAGACTTCGCAAATAGCGGAGTTTTTTGAGCTCAAGCTTGAGAATTTTATCTGTCGTTGTATTTAATCGCCCAACTTCCTGACCACCAAGTCCGAGTGATTTTACAAGCTCAATGTTTCGAAGTGATTCGGTTGTTGCTCCAGCAAGTGCTGTTGTTTCTGCGACAATAGTTTGTTGAATTTTTTTGATACGTTTTGACATCACAACACTCACCGCACCAATTACAAAGATCATTGTGAAAAATACAATCGGAATGAGCCAATAGATCGTTCCGGAATAAATCGCAATAAAAACAAAAATGATAAACGAAATAAAAACCGTATTTACAATTTGTAGCATTAAGTTTTCGGTATCTTGTCGTGCTTTCTGCAATTTACCGAGTGTTTCCCCGGAACGTTCATCCTCAAAAATACTGTACGGGAGTGCGAGTGAATGCTTCACTCCCTCTCGATACATATCAGCACCCGAACGTTTGCTGATAGTATTGAGATAGTAATCTTGGAAATTTTTTGCAATACGCGAAACAAGTGCTGTCCCAACAAATGCCAAGATGAGTAATCCTACTCCGCGCAAAAATGCTGACTGAGTATAGTCTGCAAAATGACTTGCATATTTATCAATGAGTAATTGTGTAATGTACGGTTCAAGGAGAGAGAAAAATTGATTGAGAAGTGCAAGTAGAAGTACCACGACACAAAGTTTCCAATATTTTTTTAAATAAAAAGAGAAAATGTGCATTGTATTTTATTCTTTTGGCGCCGGATCGGTACCACGCCAGAGATTCATGGTAGAAATATGTGCAAGACCACACGACTTCAAATAAAGAAAGAGTTGCATCTTGTATGCAACAGCCCACTTCATTACCGAGAGCATGTGGAGTGCTCGGGGTGCTGTCATTCCCCAAACCTCAATATCTTCTTGCATTTGTGCATCAGAAAGAGCGTTGAGCATTGCTACTACTTTTTCTAGCTGACCATCCATGACCTGATTAAAATTTTCGAGCGTAACGACTGGCGCACCAGCTGCAAGTTCTTGATAATTTTTTGAATGACCTTGTACATTGAGTGTTGTACCTAATTCAAAAATGTGTCCAAGGTAATTGAGAAGTTCGAGCATACTGCGTTGTCCAGGAGTAGGTCGGTATTCAGACATTTCCGGGGTAACTTTCTTTGCTAAATGTTGTATGATTGCGAATTCTGCCGTAAGCGCTTTGATAAATTGTTCTTTTGAGATCATATACTTTTATTTATGAGTAATGCTCTAGTATAGCAAATCATCAGAAAACACAGTTATTTGACTTTTTGATAATATTTGCTATTATCAAACTCCCTGTTCTTTTAAATTACAACTCCATTGTTTCGACGTGAAAAGCAGAAAGGCTCTTCCGAAAGTGCTTTCCTGCTTTTCATGTCGTAGTCGCGAATGCGATATGAGGCATACACAAATCTCATAAACAATTAAAAACCAATGGAAAAAAAAGAAAAGACTTACCTGGGTGTCTTCGTGACCCCAATGTTTTGCCTCCTCGCCACGGCGCGTATGCAAGAAATGAACGCGCAACTTTCCAAAAAAGGAAATGTTGAAATTGTCCCTATTGGAATTGGGCCGGAAATCGCAAATGATTTTGCTCGTTTTCTCGACAATCACCAGAATGACAACGTTATCATCTGTGGAAGTCTCCACAGCAGTGAAGATGTTGCCGTTATGGTTTCCCGGAAGCACCCGCTCAAAGCGGTGTTTGCAAACAAAAGTGGTAAAGTAGCACCACAGTATGATGCACTTGTAAAAATCACACAGCTCGCTACCGGACCTTACAGCAAGATTGCAAGTATATTATTTGCAGAAGCTGAAGCGCTTGGACAGACGACCATGCAATCAGCAAAAGAACAGTATGAAAAGTGGAACAGACTCTTCATGCATCCGCTGACAGAAGGTGTACGCAATGACACCATTGCACGAATGATTGGCAACAAAATGTCCGTACGTCAGCATCAACCTGGCGGACAGTATGGCAACCGCGTAATCAGCATTGGAATGCTCCACACAGACAAAGAATCTGACTTGCAAAATTTCGATATTCGAAACCTTCTCGGATATACAATCGAAAAAACTGGCACAGGCTTCCCTACTGATGTCATCATCTTGCAGACACCGCACAGCATCCGTGTTGCAGCGTTACCTGGCTCAGAATGCATTCTGCCATCCTTGGCAATTGAACTTGCAAAAATCACTCGGAGCAAAAATCCTGAGTATGTATTTGCGAAAAATCAAAATCCTGGTCTCGGAGTACTGGAATACCACTTTATTCAACCGCTCTCTGGCACAAAACGGATGGAGGAAGTATTCAGCTCTATAATGAAAGCTTTCGAATCTGCCAAACTCTGGCATTCGGAGCGTCAGCAAATTGCTGAACAGGCAACTGCCTAATAAGTTTTTTCTTTTCCCCTCAAGCCGTACCCCGAAAAGGTACGGTTTTTTTATTTTCATACCATTGACAAAACGTATATGAATGATACGATTAAGGCCTGTTCTTTACATTGTTTAACCAAAAAAAATAAACCCTATGTTTGCAGGAAACCCTTATGCGTTGTCAGTACACCTGACAAAAGAAGGAACTGGTACTGAAATTGTGCCAGTTGCTGAAGAATTTTCTAATCTTGGAAGTGGTACCTACTCCCTTGTAATCAAGTCTGAACATGGCAACATGGACCAACTTGAAAATAACGGTGAGAAGTTTGTGCTCATTGCACAACGCCACAAGTTACATCCAAGTCACACTACTGAGCGCCTACGAATTGCCACACAATCTTTCCGTGTCACCTTTGACCCTGAAGGAAACATGGTGTTGCGCAATGCAGACGAGCTTTCGAATGTGCCGGTGCCTACACCACTTCTTGTGTGTTCACCAATTGTTGGTGCGAGTGCAACAAATCATTTGCAGCTTCACCTGGTACAAGTTTCACTTGTACCGCATGGAAAATCACTCACGGTGAGCTTCAAAAAAATTTTTGAGACTGCCTGTAAGTTACACGCTAAAGGTGGCAAAAAATCTTACTCCATTCTTGGGGTAAATGATGAGTCCCTCCAAGAAACACTTCTGGACTACAATCACAAGCGCCACAACGCACATTGGTCCGACGCCTTTGATTTACGCGAAATTCGTCCAAAGTGGCATATCCCTGAAGGACACGGTGTACTTTCTTCACTTTCAATTCTTGAAAATGGAAGCCCCCTTTCAGTAATGCCAAAAGGTGGCATTCTCAGTTTTTCACACCTGGGACTACGCAGGATTCCGCTTGCACCAATAGATGTGCGCTATGAGGAAGTTTCCCAATTGCACACCGGCGCTATTGTAAAGATCAATCCCCACAAAATGCCTATCGGACAACTCTATGAAAGTAACTCTGTTTTCTTGAAAAAAATCCCCCCGACAAAGCACGACGAACCAGCTGAATGCATGATTTTACAAACCGCAGCAACAGTATGACTACCCATTAGTTATACAAAAGCATCGCCCAAAGGCGGTGCTTTTTTTTATTTTGCATCTTCTATTTTATATTCACCAACTTTTGTCCGTACAAGCGCGAGTAATGTCCCACCAGACATATGCGCAAGCGTACGAATATAGGTACCACTTTCAACAGAAAAGTGAACATGCACACAAGTATACTTTTCGCTATCAATTATTTTAGTCTTCCAGGCTTCAAGAATTTCTTCTTGGCGGAAGTCTCCCATAACCAAACAAAGTGATTCTTTTATTTGTGCTAAAAGTTTTTCCCCGCTTACTTCTATAATTTTAGAAACTTGTACCCCTGTCACAGAAAATGTAGTGGTCGGTATCTCGATTTCATGCAACCTCCCCTCCCTCGCCCACATAAAAAGTGGTTTGCCGTGCACAGGCTTAGAAGAATACGGTGGGTAGTTGCTTGCGAAAGTACCTTCAAGTTTTTTTATTTGCGTTCGAAGTGATTCATGATTTTTTGATAACAATCGGATTTCACTTGGGATGCCAAGTATGTCATAAGTGTCCGTAGTTACACCCATGAGTATTGTTGCTTCATATTCTTTTGGCAGATTAAGATAAGCATCCTTGTTGGCAACTTCGTCTCCAGCAAGGACCACCAAAACACCCTCAGCAAGCGGATCAAGCCTTCCTGCATAGGTCATGGGTACGGAAAGATAGTGTGGGAAGGCTTTTTTAAAGCGGACAATACATGCAAGTGGTGTTTCCCCCTTATTTTTATAGAGATTAAGCACTTTTTCCATGGCACCACTGTACCACACACAATATGAAAAGAAATGCCAGAGGACATACTTTGTAAATTGAAACTCATTGACTTTCCTTTAAATACAGGCTAGAATCATGAGCACAGGTAATCGTATCTATACATCTTGAAAGTACGAGTAAACAGAGAAATACGCGCGCGCGAGCTTCGAGTGATCGATGCCGAAGAAGGTAATTTGGGCGTCCTTAGTTTTGAAGAGGCGTACCAAAAAGCCCAAGAGAAAGGTCTCGACTTGATTGAGATTTCTCCCCAAGCAAATCCCCCAATCGCTAAGATTATGGATTTTGGGAAATGGCAATATACCGAAAGCAAAAAGCAGAAAAAGGCAAAATCCGGCGCAAAACCTACTGAAACAAAGGCTGTCCAGATAAAAATAGGTACCAGCGAACATGACCTGGAATTGAAAGCAAAATCAGCCTCAAAGTGGCTCAAGGAAGGACATCGAATAAAGGTTGAGCTTTATCTCTCAGGTAGAGCAAAATATCTTCAAGAGAGTTTCCTTCGTGAACGCCTTGAACGTGTCCTAAATCTTATCACTGAAAACTATAAGATTGCTGAAGCTACAAAGAAAGGTCCAAAAGGGTTAATGGTAACCATCGAGCGTGACTCGAGTAAACCATTACAATAAATTGTAAGTAAACGTATTATTATGAAAACCAACAAATCATACAGTAAGAGATTGAAAGTCACTAAAAATGGCAAGCTCATAGCACGAAAGCCGGGCTTTAACCATTTCAATGCTAAGCAGTCACGTACCACACAGCTCGCAGGTCGCAAGGGTCAGGTATTTGTTATGAAGAACAAGCCAAAGAGTCACCTCTTGCCTTTTAGTAAGTAAATTATTTATCTATGTCACGAGTAAAGAAAGGAGTAAATGCACTCAAGCGTCGTCGCAAAGTGCTCTCACAAACAAAAGGATATCGTTTTGGTCGCAGTACAAAGGAGCGTCAAGCAAAAGAAGCACTTGCACATGCAGGTAAGTACGCGTTCGCACATCGTCGCGACAAGAAAAGTGATCGTCGCGCAGACTGGCAAGTTGTCATTTCTGGTGCGCTTAAAGAACATAATATTTCCTACAGTAAGTTTATTGGTGCACTCAAGAAAAAAGAAGTTGCCGTCGATCGTAAGATTCTCGCAACACTCATTAAAGAGCACCCTGCTTCATGGAAGCGTCTCGTCTCAAACATCAACAGTAAATAAAAAAATCCCCTATCGGGGATTTTTTTATTGTTCCTGTGCTTGTTGTGCTTTTGAGAGTTTATACTCTGGTATCTTACTTTCTGCCACCAAAGCAATAATTTTCTGTACAAGTACTTTTGGATCCTTATCAAAAACAATTTTAGGATTTGGACGATGACCGTGTTCGAGAATATCGCGAAGCACTTTATCCATTTCCCAATCGCCCTCAAGGATACCGATCGGCTTTCCGTCTTCAAATGCAATCGTGAATTCATGAATAGTACCGATTCTTCCGCATCCAATAAAAAGTGCGTCACATGAACGCGTAAAGAGAAGATCTCGTCCAGGAAAACCAAAGCCTGTATAGATAATAAGGTCAGTATAATCAAGTGGCAATTTATACGTTGCGACGTGCTCTTCTTCGTTTGCAGCAGGCGAGAGTCCAATTACAACTCCATGTTCATCTTTTGCTCCCATCGATGCCCACAATGGAAATCCGGTCGTGGCACCAGTTACGAGTACGCCACCCTGTCGAATAATTTCTCGTCCAAGCTCTTTTGCTTGATCAAGAGCATGGACACCACAGTGCCCTGTTTCTGCGGCACCTGATACACCAAGTTTGATTTTGAGATGATTATGTTTGTCGCCGTTACCGATTGGGCCGTTGTAACAAAGATATTCTGTTTTTCGTTGTATGTCTTCCATTGGTAGCATTATTTTAACATACAATCTCAACCTTATCCCCCAACTCGGGTGCGACTGCGTTTACGCCAAGATTGTCACGGAGTTTTTGCACAAGAAAAAGTGATGACTTTGGCTCTCCCATTACCACGAAAACTTTTTTTACTGTGTTTGCAGTATTCTCAACAAAATCAATAAGCGCGTTTGAATCTTTGTGACCTGAGTAGCCACTAATTTTTACCATGTGTGCACGTACTGGCACTTCTTCGCCACTAATACGCACTGTTTTTGCCCCTTCTTCAATCGTACGACCAAGAGTACCAAGTGATTGATATCCAGTGAGTAGGATGGTGTTTTTTGGATCAGGCAAGTAGTTGTGCTCATGATGTACAATACGTCCTCCATTTGACATTCCAGAGCCGGCAATTACAATTTTTGGATTTGGGGCATGGAGAATTTCCTTGGATTCTTCTGTTTCTAGTGTCAGCTTGAGTCCAGGGAAATTAAATACGTCATCCCCCCCACCAATCATCTTCGCGGCAACATCATTAAAAAGTTTTTGGTACTTTTTATAGACAGCAGTGAGCTTAATCGCAAGTGGTGAATCAAGGAAAATAGGCATTGGTGGTATTCGCTTATTTTCAACTAAATCATTAATCTCAAAAAGAAGCTCCTGGCTTCTTTCAAGCGAGAACGTCGGCACGATAAGTGTCCCCTTGCGGTTATAGTTATCCTCAATAGTTGCTTCGAGTAATTTCTTTCGTTCGTCGCGGTGTTCGTGCACACGATCACCATACACTGACTCCATAATCAAATAGTCAGCATCATTTACAAGCTCAGTATCTCGTAATAGTGGCGAAGGTGAATTACCTAAATCACCCGTAAATACAATCTTTTTCTCGTTATACCATACTTCAAGCATTCCTGATCCAAGGATATGACCTGAGTCGCGGTAAGTAAAACGAAAGCCGTGGTCTACATTAAAGCGTTGGTGGTACTCGATTGTTTCCCAAAGCGCGAGCGCCTTTTTTACATTATCGACTTTATACATTTTATTAATATCATGCTCGGTATTTCGACCAAGGATATTAACTGTATCCAACAACATAAATTCAGCAACTTCCTTTGTTGCTGGTGTTGAAATAATCTTACCCTTAAAGCCTTCGTAGATTAACTTCGGAATGCGACCAATGTGGTCAATGTGCGCATGTGTTATAAAAAGCAGATCAATCTCAGCAGGATTATATAAAAATGGTTCCCAGTTTGTATCATCTGCCAATTTTGTATTTTGAGTAAGTCCACAATCGATAAGAAATTTTTTACCTTCACCTTCTAGTAAAAAATTTGCACCCGTGACAGTGCCTGTGCCTCCACAAAAAGTAAGTATGAGTTTCTTTTCCATATTATTTTAGTATAGCAGAGGTTTCTTGTTGTTGCCTGTAGAAAGGATAGCGCATGAAAATATACACGAGACCTAGCGCGCCCCCCGCTAAGTCAAAACAGATATCTGAGAGCGAATCAAGTAAGTACGTGGTGTGTGTGGAAAAATAGACATCGACTGCAATTTCATACACTTCCCAACCAATTGCGATACATAGAAAAATAATAAGGTACCGCGAAATCACTGAATGATCTTGTGCTATATAACGTCGTGGGCGTAGATATTTCTCCACCACAAACACTGTAATAAGCGAGATGAATAAACCCCCAGCAAAATGCATTGGCATATCAAACCACCATATCCGTGAGTACCAAAAAAAGAAGGTAGCCCCTGTATTAAACAAAAAAATTAATGCCACCAAAGTTGCACTCCGTCGAAGAAGTTTATCTAACATCGCTTTATTTTATCATAGGATAGCACCTCTTTGTGATTACCCAACAAAAAACCTTTCCCGTACAATGGAAAGGTTTTTTGCTAGCGCTATTTAAGTGGATTACCGTAGCATAAGTACTACGTGGGTGCCAGATGTACAAGGCGTCAGACGTTATTACACACCATCGGCACTCGTCCAATCGAAGCTCCCTAAAAAATGCTGTTCTAAGGTAATCAATCAAATAACGCTACGTGAAGTATACGCCTCTCGTATTTATTTGTGCAACTAGACTATTACAATTTTTTATTTCAAAAAAACAAAATCCCTCAAATTGAGAGATTTTGTAACGCTTTTTCTTCTAGTGACACGCTTGATTATTTATTGCGTTTTTGTGGCTGTGTAAAATGTTCGTGTCTGGTTTCATAAGTCAAAAGTTCTGCATCAGAAAACCAGTGTGGAACTTCCTGTGAAGCATCGTCGCTATCGCCAGACGCATGCACAATGTTAGGCATACCGATTTTCTCCTCATCAGCATGTCCATAGCTTAGGTGTGAATAGTCGCCACGAATAGTCCCAGGAAGAGCAGCTTTTGGTTCAGTTGCCCCGACCATTTTACGCACGAGCGCAACGGCTTCAATGCCTTCGAGTACCATTGCGACGACTGGACCCTCCTTCATAAATGCAAGATTGATGTCAAAAACATCTTTGCCACGACGAGTTGCAACCTTGCCGATTGTTTCGTAGTGGTGAAAATAATGTGCATCATCTGGTTGCACCATTTTCATACCGACAATCTTAAGGCCTACGCGCTCAAATCGTGAGATAATCTCACCAATGAGTCCCCGCGCAACTGCGTCGGGCTTCACAAGCACAAGTGTTCGTTCTTTTTTCTTCATAATTTCTATTATCAATTATTTATAATGAGTAAATACCCCTCGCACTATAGCAGAAAAGGTTAAAATAAAAAAGCCTTGTAAACACAAGGCTTTTTTATTGCTTGGTGATGTATTTTTGCATTATTTCTGCATCTACTTGCTCTCGTGGTTGACCATATTTAAGATATGAAAGCTCCTTCAGTTTTTCAACACGTTCTGTACTCCCTTTTTCAGGTGCCAAAGTCTGTATATTAAATGGCTTAACTGGCTGACCATTTACCAGCAAACGAAGATACGCGTTGCGATTTTCCAGTTTGATAATATCATCTGCTGTAATTGTTGGTGCAAAACGACTCTCGAGATACTTTGCATCATCTGCATCAACTCGAAAGACTGCCATCGAACCCACGTTGCCAAATACCGCATTTTTAATTGATTCATCAATCTGTGAAATATACTGGTGCGCAATGTTGAGCGAAAGTCGATACTTTCGTGCCTCAGAGAGAATCTGCGTAATTGAATTTGTGGTGACATTTTGAAATTCATCAATATAGAGATAAAAATCATTCATCTTTTGACCAAACATATCAACACGGGAGAGTGCCGCCATTAAAATTTTTCCTACGATTATAAGACCAATGAGATTTGCATTGATTTCTCCAAGTCTACCTTTCGAAAGATTGACGAGGAGAATTTTCTTGCCGTCCATAATCTCTCTGAAGTTGAGCACTGATTTTTGCTGACCAATAATTGGTCGCATAATTTCATTCGATAGAAAAACATCGAATTTTGACGTGATGTAAGGTACGATATTTTGTAAACTTGCTTCACCACCAGCCTTTTCAGCAACTTCACGCCAAAACTGTACTACGATTGGATTTTTACAACGCAAAAGTTTCAGTTCTCGAAAATTTTTATCAGCGAGTACTCGTGAAATTTCGAGCAATGTTGAACCGGTTTCAGGATCATCAATTACAAGCGCCGTCGCGTTACGAAAATATTGCTCAAACATTGGACCACCAGCAGTCTTCATATCAAACAATTTATTGAAAATGGAAAGCATCTCATCAATAACCGCAGTTTTTTGTTCTGGGAAACGCGTATCATATTCAAGCATATTAAGTCCCATCGGTCGTGGTGTGTACGCGGGATCAAAATAAATCACATCATCGATACGTTCTGGTGGTACTTGTGCGAGTATGTCTTGAATATCAGTACCGTGAGGGTCAATAAAACATACGCCATCACCATTTTTAATATCCTGCGCAATCATATTTTTTAGAATGGTTGTTTTACCTGTACCAGTCTGACCAATTACATAGAAGTGGCGCACGCGATCCTCTCGCGAAAAACGAACTTCTGTCCGTACTCCACGATACGTATTAATACCAAGCAGTACTCCGTCTTTTGAAAGCTCAAGAGGAGCAGGGGCTGCTCCAGCGCGAGCCTCTTTTAACTGTGGTGCACTATTGAGCCCAAAGGGGAAGTGAAAAATGGTAGTGAGTTCTTTTAAATTAAGCGGAACTAATTCATCTTCATTGAGCAAACGGTATGAAAATTCATGGAGAAATTGTGGTAACGAACGCTCGGTGAGTTGTTTAAACACAATACGGTTACTTGCTGGATTTTCAAACTGATTAAAACTTGATTCAATATCTGAAAGTATTTGTTCAGCGCGTGTACGAGTTGGGGCTGCAGCAACGACACGAATACCGACATTGACAATTGTGGCTTTAACTTTTTCAGCAATACGTGCTGGAATCTCTTCGTCAGTCTTTGCACGTGTTTCGGCTTTCTCTTCTTCTTTTTTTTCTTTCGGCTTTGTACCAAGAAAGAGTTCACCCATAGCTTTACCAAATTCTTTCCCAATCGAAACACCACCTGCTTCTTTGAGACTTTTTCCTTGGCGCAACTCATGGAGAATATTTGAAAAACGCTTTATGTAGGCATCGCCTGCAGGAGCAATAACAAACTGCAACGCAGCTCCTTCCCCGACTTCCTTTAATTTTGAAAACGTGTTTAAAACTGCACTGATTGGGTCATGATCAAAAGTGTCATATGTACGGAGTGGAAACATTTCTTTTTCAGCAAGCGAAGCATAAGCACCCGTAGCACTTCCTCCCTCAGTAAAGATATTATAGTCATCAACCATTTCTTGTGTTTTTGCATCTGGGTAGAGTGCTGCAAGTTGCTTTTCAAAAAGCCCCGACTTATTCAAGGGTACACCTGCATAAAAAACGATTTCGCTCCCCGCGTTCGCAAGTGCAATTTCCAAAGTGAAGTAAATTTTTTCTTTGTTTTCTGAACTCTCAGCAACGGACTGCATTCCAGCATAAAATTGTTCCATTGCACTTATGAGGTCACGAAATGTGCGTGCATCATCGATCGATTTCCCTGGTAGGGTAATCTCATAAAGGCGCATCCCGAGCGCTTTGCCGAGCGATGACGTTGGTTTTAAGTCCGGCACAGCTCCTGTGGCAACTAGGTACTGTACTAAAAAGCGATGGAAGTCATCATCAAGGTGTGGGTTGCCAAGGCGCTCAACAACTGAGAGTGCATTTTTTATTCCCTTTTCAAGCATTATTCCCAAAAGCTCCTCCATTGTTGTGTCATGTGTTTCGGGCGAAAGACGAAGCACAATTGCATCACGCTCTTCTTTTGGCATAACGATATTTGGCTGCAAAACATTTTCTTTTGGGAGTGACTGGTACTCTTTTAAGGCACCGTAAGCAACTTGTTCGCGTGTCGCTTCGATATTATTTTTCACCATTTCACTTTCACGCTTCGCAATATGTTCACGCAAAAAAGCAATTTCCTCTTCAGGAGAGGAAAACTTTGGCATTTCAGTGGGAGAAAAGTGCTCCATATATCAAAAAGTATAACATACGGAAACACTGGCGTTCTTTTGTTTGATATGTATACTGTGCATATGAATCCTGAACATTTAAATTTAAATCAAGAAAACCCCTTGCTACCTATTGGTGACAAAGACAGGGTTGAACGCGAGCTTCGAGTTGCAGAAGCAGAATACTTTCGTAGTGGGAATTTACCCATGCCGAAGATGTATCAAGAACTTATGGCAGCTTACGAGGCACAATGGGGTACGTATACTGCACAAGTAACGTCACTCGAAGAAGCTATGACGGTGCTCGAAAACGACCGTGCATACAAAAAGGCTTCATGAGCAAAAAGACCGCATCACGCGGTCTTTTTTTTATTCTTCGTCTTCTCTGTCATCAACCATCAACATGTCTTCGGGGTTTATTTTTGTGCCAGGTAATGTTTTGAGTTTATACGAAAGTTTTGATGTCTTGAGTGCATCATTTGTTTCTTCAATTTTGTTTCTACGATTACTTTCTTGTGTATGGGCAATGTTCCCAACCAAACGATCGGTATTACTCTCGATACCTGTTCTGTGCTCAGCATAGAGAGCTTCTGCCTGACGGATAAGTTCTTGAGCTTTTTTAGACTCTTTGTGCGCTAGAAATGCCTTTGACGCCTCAAGGAGCATATTGATCTTATTGATTACATCTGTTTCGGTATGTGCTCGATCAACCAATGCTTCTGTTTCCTCAAGACTCGCAGAAACAGTCTCTGCGAGTTTTTTCGCAAGCGATTCCTGTGGCACAACAGAGTCTTCTATTCTTTTTTCCCCAGATGATTCAAATCTCATATGACCCTATTAGAGCATTCTCACACTTATTGTGCAAGAGTAAGTATTTCTGCTCCAGTATCAGTAATAAGCACTGTATGCTCGAAATGGGCGCTCTTTTTACCGTCTTCAGTTTTATATGTATAGCCGTCTTTATCGAGTACTACTTCTTTTGTGCCAAGATTTACCATTGGCTCAATAGCAATCACCATACCTGGTTTTAAAAGTGCACCAGTTCCCTTTTTGCCATAGTTTGGCACAAAAGGATCCTCGTGAATTTCTCTACCGACACCATGTCCAGAGAGAATATCCACAATACCGTACGTATTTTTTCCATCACCAAATTTTTTTATATATGATTCAATAGCATGGCCAATATCGCCAACTCGCGCACCTGGTTGTATGGCAAAAATACCTTCCTCAAGTGCTGCTTTCGTCACTGCAAGGAGTTGTGCTGTTTCTTTGCTCACCTTACCCACTGGTACCGACAACGCATGATCAGTAAAAAGCCCTTCGTGCTTTAAGCCAAGATCTATTGCTACGACGTCACCATCCTTGAGTATTACCTCTTTTTTTGGAATACCATGCACCACTTCACCATTGACCGACGTGCACAATGCAGCAGGATACGGATATGAGGCACCATAAGGTTGGTAATTTAAAAAAGCAGCCGTATCGCCACCTGCAGCAATGAGCTCGCGAGCGTACGCATCAAGATCGTAGGTTGAAACTCCCGGCGCAATACGCGCAGCGACTTTTGCAAGTATAGTTCCAAGTCTTTTCCCACCTTCCCGCAACTTTGCTATTTCTTCTTCTGTCTTAATTATGATCGCCATCTTTTAAAAACATTTTTCAATAATTTCTTTTTGTACTTCTTCTATCGTCTGTTCTCCATTGATTTCAATAAAGTTGTACAATTCATTCTTTTTTAAATACTCAATTGCAGGAACTACTTCACCATCAAACCAGTTGAGTCGCTTTTCAACCTCGTTTTCTGAAATATCGTCAGCTCGTCCACGTCCTGCAAGGCGAGCTTTTGACCACTCTCTGGAAACATTGAGGTACAGCACGATTGGTTTTGTACGTCCATAAAATTGCATTGCGCTATCAAGCACCATAGCTTCTGAGAGCGTACGCGGTGTGCCGTCCATAACCAAATGTTCGTTACCTTGCATGATTTCAATCATTAAATGAGACCAGATATGCACTGCCAGAAATGAAGGCTGTAAATTCCCCGATTTCATAATTGCACGTGAGAGATCTTGGGTATACCCTGGCTCTTTGAGAAAATTCCTAAATTTATCACCGCTCTCTAAATAGCGCACGGGCGAATCAGAGAACTGTTTCTCGATATACTCTATGAGTAATTTTGCCTGTGTTCCCTTGCCGCATCCTGAGCGGCCCGTAATGATGAACGTTTGTTGAGACATGGTGACAGTATAGCAAAAATCGGCCGGGTGGCCGATTTTATTTTAATATTCTCGCATTGATATTTGAGCCTCAATTTTTTTCAAGAGATCAATCACCACCGAAACAACGATAAGGAGTGCTGTACCGCCAAGTGCGATTGAGGTAATACCTGAAAGTGCACGAGCGATAAGTGGCAACACTGCTATAAAACCAAGGAAAAGCGCTCCAATGAGTGTAATGCGATTGAGCACACGACTAATGTAGTCCGCAGTTGGTTGTCCTGGGCGAATACCTGGAATAAAAGCGCCATTTTTCTGAAGATTTGTTGAAAGTGCCTGAGGGTCAAAGGTAACTGCGGTATAGAAGTAGGTGAATACAAATACCAAAAAGAAATACAGTACCCCATAGAGGAGTGACGTATTATTAAAGGTAAGCAATTTTTTACCTAGTGATGCGAGCCACATATGAGAAGAACCACTCACAAGATTCCCAATCAGTTGTGGGAAAAGCAAGATTGAAAGCGCAAAAATAATTGGAATCACGCCTGCTTGTGTAATGCGAAGTGGAATATAGGTAGAAGTGCCACCGTAGAGTTTATTTCCACGGACCTGTTTTGCATAGGTAACCGGCACTGGTCGTTCTGCCTCAGTAAGAAACACAACCGCGGCAATAACAACGACCGCAACTGCAGCAAAGAGTAAGTAGATTGGGAGTTGGCTTTTATCGTACGCAAAAAGAAGTTGTGAGATTTCTCGAGGAATATTTGCCACGATACCTGCAAAGATGATCATTGAAACACCATTTCCAATTCCGTATTCAGACACGAGTTCGCCGAGCCACATCAGTAACATTGAACCTGCAACAACGAGTGAAAGATTGGTTACTTTTGCAAACATCGTAAGCTGTTCAATAACCCCCTGACGTTCAAGCACCACTAAAAGTGAAAGTCCTTGAATTACAGCAAGTGGAATGGTAAGTAAGCGTGAGTATTGTGTAAACTTTCTTCGTCCAGCCTCACCCTCTTCTGAGTAGAGTACTTTCAAGCGAGGCACCATGAGCGTCAAAAGCTGCATGATGATTGAAGATGTAATAAATGGCCCAACACCAAGCATGATAATTGAAAGCGTAGAAAGACCACCACCAGAAAAAATATTGAGAATACCGAAAAATTGATTGTTCGTAAGGAACTGATTGAGTGCTGCCGTATTTACACCGGGAATTGGAATAGTAGAGAGGAACCGGAAAAGAATAAGAATGAATATCACAAAGAAGAGCTTGTTGCGTAGCTTTTTGTCGGTGAACGCAATCTTAAATTTGCGCCAAAATGATGTCATTTGATTTGAAAGATTAACTATTGATTGAACCGCCGACTGCTTCAACTGCTGTTTTTGCACCAGCTGAAACCATACAACCACTGATGGTGAGCTTCTTTGAAAGAGCTCCCTTTCCAAGAATCTTCACTGGAGGAATCACACCCTGAAATCGCTTTACAATTTTTTTATCAAGCAATGTGTGTGGTGAGACTGTTGCACCTGATTCAAAGTGCTTTTCGAGCAATGCGAGGGAAACTGGTACAGTAATTTTTTGGTATGAGTTAAACGCATACCCACGCTGCTTTGGAAGCTTCTTAATGATATCACGAAGTTCTGGACGCTTTTTGCGACCTGCACGTGAATTCTGACCCTTGGTACCACGACCAGAGGTTTTGCCACGCTTGCCACCACGGCCAACATAGCGCTTCTTTTTGTTTTTAGTTGTTCGTTTAATTTCGTCGATACGCATAGGATTACAATTATGAATTAATTCGAGCCTCGCGGTCAGACTGCATTGCTTCCATTATTGAAGGTGTTCGAGGGGTTGCTACCTTTGCTAGCGCAAGCATTGTTGCTCGTGCATTGTTAAGTTTGTTCTTTGAACCAGAGTGGAACTTTGCAGTCACATTAGTAAGACCTGCGAGCGTAAGAATTGTACGCGCTGCAGAACCAGCAACAAGACCTTTACCACGGTTTGGCATCATTGCAATTTGTGAACTTGTAAACTTTGCTGAAACTTCGTAAGGAATAGACAACTCTTTAGTCATCTTAATCTTAATCATGTTTTTGCGTGCTGTCTTAAGTGCTTTACCAATTGCAAGCGCGGTATCAATTGCTTTACCGGTACCTACTCCAACTGAACCCTTGCGGTCACCAATTACCATAGTTACAGCAAAGCTCATACGGCGACCACCAGCGACCACACGAGTCACACGGCGAATATCAAGCATCTTTTGATCAAACTCCGGCTTTGCACGCTCAGCAAACGTACGAGGGCCTCCTTGGCGACGGTTGCCACCTGGACGACTGCCAGGACGACGTGGGCCACGATTTTCTTGTGCTCGAGGAGTTGTGGGCGTTGTATTTGTTTCTTTTACTTGTGTATCAGCCATAAAAAAATATTAAAAAATTAATCCACTCGCGCGAGCTTCTTCAGCAAGTGCACGTACACGACCAGTATACTTAAAACCATTACGATCAAATACAACTTTTGTAATACCTTTACTTGCTCCAATTTCAGCAACTGATTTTCCAACTGCCTTTGCTCGTTCTGTCTTTGTCCCTTTTGTTGCATTCATATCTGAAGCTGCTGCAATCGTGATGCGTTTTTCGTCATCTATAATTTGCGCGTAGATAAAGCGATTTGATTTAAAAACTGACAATCGTGGCATGAGTGCACTTCCAAAAACTCGTGAACGAATTTTCGCCTTGAGTCGAGTACGCTTTTGAGTTTTCTTATTTTTGTATTTCATAACATTACGTAAAACTACTATGCAGTCTTCTTACCTTGCTTGCGACGAATGACTTCATCATGATAACGAAAACCTTTACCCTTATATGGCTCCGGCTTCTTGAGCGCACGAATATATGCAGTCCACTGGCCAACCAACTCTTTGTCGATACCTGTAACAGTAATGAGATTTTTTTCTGCAGTCACGGTAAGACCCTCTGGAATTGGCTCGCTTACTGGGTGTGAAAAACCGAGTGCGAGATCAAGATTCTTGCCTTTAACTTCTGACTTAAAACCAACACCTTCCAAGATGAGTTTGCGCTCGTAAGGTTCTGTAACACCCTTTATCATATTTTTGATGTGTGAGGCATATGTTCCCCAAAGTGCACGTGAGAACATGTCTTTTTCATTGACTGGTTGAAAAGTGACTGTATTATTCTCGATGGTGATTTTTACTTCATCACGAAACGCACGAGAAAGGGTTCCTTTTGGACCAGTAATAGTAATAACTCCATTTGACTGGGTGACGCTTACGCCGTTTGGAATTGCAAGTTGTTGTTTACCGACTCGTGACATATATAAAAATTACCACATTGTAAAGAGAGGTTCCCCGCCGACCATTTCTTTGCGAGCCTCATTACCAGTCATGACTCCCTTTGGGGTTGTGAGCACAATAATTCCATGACCATTTTTAACTGGTCGGATTTGTCCAACACCCATATACATACGGCGTGAAGGTTTTGAAATACGTGCAACACCATCAATCTTTTTTGCGATCACGAGTTCAAGTGCTGGGTGTCCATCACGTGTTTTCTTATTGATTGCAGAAAGATATCCCTCCTTTTCAAGTGTCGTTGCAATTGCCTGCTTCACCTTTGAAAAAGGCACGACAATAGAAGGTCGATTTGCATTACTCGCATTCTTAAGCATTATTAACATTGCGCCAATTGGATCAGTCATATATTACCAGCTTGATTTACGAACACCAGGGATTTTACCTTCGTTTGCAAGTTCACGAAAACAAATACGGCAGAGGCCGAAATCGCGCATATAGCCACGTCCGCGACCACACTTAAAACAGCGATTTTTCGCTCGTGAGCTGAACTTTGGCTTTTTTAGTGAACGCACCCAAGTTGATGTTTTTGCCATAGTAAATAAATTAACCCTTTTCCTTGTAATATCACACTTTTTTTCTTTAATTCCTGGCAAAAGCCTGGAGCTAAAGGAGAAAAGTGGATTACTAAGGAAAAATAAAGGGCTTCCGCTATAGTAGCAGAAGCCCGATTCGATGTCAAACGATGATACTGTTTTCTATGACAGCATACCATTTTAACTTTTTACTGATCTTTTTAAGGGAATTTGATTCTGGTTTTGGAATATAGAGGTCAAAGTTTATTATTCCTCTTACCATATCATGATTCACAAAATGGTTCTTAATATAGACGACACTACCATTTGCAAATCTACTATCGAGTCCTTTTAACACAAAAATCTCTGTGAGACGTGTTCCGAGCGCCCAATCATCCATGTCGTGAGTAGAAGGAAATATATTCGTAAAACAATCCTTGAGTACTGTTGCATTTTTATCATCAATTTCAGAAGGTTGTTTATACACAAATGCATCTGGCCAATAGTTAACTATTTTTTGCCTTTAGTTTATCTAGAATAATCCGGTCTTTTTTTGTAGCATTTTTACCAATTTCAGCATAGGTGGCAACCCATTGGGGATATGCCATAAGTGCCTCTTGCTTAGATTCTTCGCGCGAATGTGTATCACCCTTCAAGAGTGCTCGAACTAATTCAAAGTGCTTCTGTTCATAGGATAATTTTTTATCTTTGCTCTCTTTTAGACGTGCATACGCCACCATAATTATGGCGATTATTGCAATGAGGACACAGGCAATTACCCCATAAAGCATCCATGCCGGTTTCTCAGATAAAAGTACCATTACTAGTCGTTCCATGATCATTTAAATTTAAGGTTCTTTGCCTACCCTACCTTTTTGCTGAGAATTGTCAACTTTTAATAAATTTAAAACCACGCTATTATTTAGAAAAATGCTCTATGAAAAAGGAAACTGCTTCCCGACTGAGTACACAGGAAATTGTTACTGGCATTGTGAATAAAGACCGTATAGCGGAAAATGTTTTTTATGAAATGTTTTATCGCCGACTCTACGCATACATCAATAGGCGTTTCTCAAAATCACAAGAAGAAATTGAGGACATCATACAAGAAACGTTTCTGCGTGCATTTACTGCAATTCAAAAGGGTACGTACCGTCATCAAAATATGCTTTCAACTTGGCTTCACACTATTGCGCGAAATTGCGCACTTGATTTGTTACGCAAAAAAAATTCCATCACTTTTGTTGAAATAGATAGACGTACGGAAGATGGGGACTTTCTTGAATTTCCACTACCTTCTTCTCTCCCCTCGCCCTTGGATGTATTACTCGCAAAAGAGCGCAGTGCTGTAGTGCTTCAGGCAGTCAACGAGCTTACTCCAACAAATCGTGAGATGCTCATCGCAATTTTTTTAAACGGTGAATTATATGTCGAATACTCGACACGCACCGGCATTCCGCTTGGTACAGTCAAAGGAACCATTTTCCGATCAAAACAAAAACTGAAAAAGTACTTGCGTGCTGCATAGCAAAAGCCCCGCGTTCCGCGCGGGGCTTTTTTTGTTTCTATTTCTTAAATGGCACTCCGAGAAGTTCAAAGAATTTTGTTGCTTCTGGTTTTGTTTTCGCAGTTGTCACAATCGTGACCCCCATACCAAACACATCCTTCAATTCTTCATCGCCTGTTTCTGGGAAAATAGTGTGCTCTCGTATTGAGAGAGTCATATTGCCCATACTATCAACAACTTTTCTGTCGATACCACGGAAGTCTTTTGTGCGAGGGATAGCGACATTGATAAGCTTGTCGAGAAACGCAACCATACGAGCACCACGGAGCGTTACAGCAACACCGATCGCTTCTCCCTGACGTATCTTAAATGATGCAATTGATTTCTTTGATGAACGAAGTGATGGCTTTTGTCCGGTAATTTTTGCCAAACGACCCAAGATAAAGTCGTTGCGATTTTTATCGCGCTTGATACCTGAACCAGTACCAGATGAAACCACAACCTTCACGAGATGTGGTGCTGCCATTTTATTCTTGTATCCAAACTCTGCCTTCATGGCATCGTATGCAGACTTTTCAATTTCTTTTACTGATTTCATATGTAAAGTTTATTGGGATTAAATTTCCATTCCGCTCTTTTTTGCAACGCGGATTTTCTTATCACTTACCATCTTGTGTCCGACACGAGTTGGCTTGCTATTTTTTGGATCAAGAAGTGCAACATTTGATGCATGTATTGGCTTTATCACTTCAGTGATTGATCCCTTCTGGCCGCGCTGGCGAGGGCGCTGGTGGCGCTTCCACATATTGAGGCCATCAACAACCACAAGATCTTCATCATGCATTACCTTGGTAATTTTACCTTTCTTACCTTTGTCTTTGCCAGTGAGCACTATTACATTGTCTCCTTTCTTGAGTTTCATAATTTAAAATTGAATTGATTACAATACTTCTGGTGCGAGCGATACAATTTTCTGATAACCGCGCTCTGCAAGCTCGCGTGGAATTGGTCCGAATATGCGTCCAGCAATTGGTTCAAAACGTTGCTTTGCTTTACCAATAATCACAACGGCGTTGTCGTCAAAACGAATATACGAACCGTCTTTGCGACGAAATGCATTGCGCTGACGTACTACAACTGCGTGGTGGATATCCTTTTTCTTTACACCCTTTCGTGGCTGTGCGGTCTTAATTGAAATAACCACGACATCACCGATCCCTGCATAGCGACGCTTTGCCGAACCAAGCACTTTGAAAATCCTACCGACAGTACCGCCGGAGTTATCTGCAATTTTTACAACTGATCCATCTTGCAACATATTATTTTCCTACTACGATAAAATGCTTGTCTTTCGACATCGGACGTGTTTCGACGATCGTAACCTTGTCGCCGACTTTGTACACGTTTTCTGCATCATGTGCCTTATAATTCTTACTCTTTTTCAAGTATTTCTTATACTTTGGGTGTTTGACGAATCGAGATACAGATACTACCACAGTCTTGTCCATTTTATCTGAGACAACAACACCATCAAGAGTCTTTTTATTTTTTACTGTTTCGGTTTTCATACTATTTTTGTGTGCGTGCACGAAGCTCGGTCATCATACGAGCGATTTCTCGACGAAGTGTGCGTGCGTGCTTTACATTATTTGATTTCGCGCCACTTGCCCCAAAACGAAGCTCTCGAAGGGTACCGCGTGATTCTGCGATAGTCTTTTTGATGTCTTCAATTGGCATTTCGTTAATCTTTTTCATAAAAGTGACTAGCGACTAATAATTCTAGTCTTAAGTGGAAGCTTAGTACCAGCCTTACGGAGTGATTCTTTTGCGAGAGTACCTTCGGCACCATCGACTTCAAAAATCACACGACCAGGGCGTACTTCAAAACAATATCCTTGTGGATCACCTTTACCCTTACCCATACCCACTTCAGGTGGTTTTGCGGTAAATGGCATGTCAGGAAAAATACGAATCCAAATACGGCCAACTTTTCCAAGACTACGTTGCATTGCTTTACGTGAAGCTTCAATTTGATTTGAAGTAACACGTGCGTAGCTTTCAGACTTAAGTCCAAAAGAACCAAAGGCAAGAGTCGTTCCACGTGTATCTGGAGTAATCTTGCTCATATTGCGGCGCATACGGTGCCATTTGCGGTGTTTGACTTTCTTTGGGAGTAACATAAAAATTTAAAAAATTATTTTTTCTCACGTGCCTCACGTGGTGCCTTATCTTTCTCAGCAAATACTTCCCCACGGTAAATCCATGTCTTGATACCAATATCACCGTATGGAAGGTGTGCCTTCTCACGAGCAAAATCAACATCAGCACGGAATGTCTGGAGCGGAATTGAACCTTTCTTTAGTTCTTCGCCGCGGGCGATTTCAGCACCACCAAGGCGACCACCAAGAACAATGCGAGCACCTTTTACACCACGTGTCTGCATTACCTTTTCAAGAGTTTGCTTGAGTACACGACGATATGGAAGACGCTTTTCGAGACCTTCTGCAACCATGTAGGCAACAATAGCAGCATCTGCCTCTGGTACAGAAACTTCAGATACATCAATCTTAAGTTCCTCTGGCATTTTGATTTTCAAACGGTGGAGCGTTTTTGTGATGTCGTTCTTGAGCTTTGTCATAGCTTCACCAGAACGACCAATGATCATACCTGGACGTGAAGTGCGGATAATAATACGCATGGTTTTTTGACTGCGCTCGATTTCAATTGATGCGACATATGAACCTCGGAGACGCTTTTCTAGAAACTCACGCAAAAGTACATCAGTACGAAGGAAATCCTTGTACTTGTGATCCTTCGCAAACCAACGTGACTTCCAATCACGAAGGATAACGAGGCGGTGTGCAAATGGATGGACTACTTTTGACATAAAATTATTTGGTCTTTTTAGCTTTAGCTTTTTTCACAACCTTTTTTGACGACACTTTCTCAGTGTTCTTCTCAGCAAGTGTCAAAGTGATGTGACTTGAACGCTTATTAATACGTGACGCAGAACCACGCGCTCGAGGCATAATCCTCTTGAGTGTTGGAGCCTTGTCTACCGTGACATTTTTGACGATAAGGTTTTCAGCCTCACTACCTGCAAGCTTTGCACTTGCAACAGCAGATGCGAGCAATTTTGCAACTGGATCTGCTGCACGCTTTGGCAAGAAGAAAAGCTCTGCCTCAGCCTGGCGAACTCCTTTGCCTTTCACAAGATTAGCCACAAGGCGTACTTTGCGAGGAGACTGTCTGTAATTCTTAAGCGTTGCTTTCATAATAAGTGAGAATAATTAGATTACTTCTTCTTTGTATCAGTAGTGGTAGCTTTTGCGGCTTTTGCAGCATCAATTTCTGCCTCTTTTTTCTTGGCTTCAATTTCTTTTTGCATCTTACCGCCGTGCTTTACGAACTTGCGAGTAAGTGAGAATTCACCCAAACGGTGGCCTACCATATCTTCGGTAACCAACACCTCAAGATGATTCTTGCCATTATGAACACCAAAGGTAAACCCAACCATTTCTGGTGCAATTTGAGAAGCACGTGACCACGTCTTAATAACCCCTGTTGAGAGTGGGTTTTTGCCCTCAATTTTCTTGAGGAGTCGTTCGTCGACGTATGGGCCTTTTTTAAGTGATCGTGTCATGTTTCAATAAGAGACTAATGAAAATAGCTCCAAACGAGCCATTGGATGCCATATTATAGGAAAGCGATAAAATAGTCAAATACTTTGTG
>CALRHK010000001.1:0-53370 GCA_943359475.1 Candidatus Nomurabacteria bacterium | reverse complement strand
AAACAAAAAACCGCACTGAAGCGGTTTTTTGTTTCTGAGTACTTTTAGCTTTCTTTGCGCTTCTTGCCTGTTTTGCGACGAGAGACAATGAAAGGGTTTGAGTATTTCTTTGGTGTACGTGTCTTGCGACCACCAGTAACTTTACCCCAGAGCGTCTTTGGACGCTTGGTTCCTCGGCCCTGACGGCCTTCACCTCCACCGTATGGGTGGTCTACTGGGTTCATGGCTGTACCGCGCACTGTAGGGCGTATACCACGCCAACGTGAGCGTCCTGCCTTACCGTAGTTCACGAGGTGGTGCTCATCATTTGATGCTTCACCAATTGTTGCCCAACACTTTTCTGAAACTTTACGAATTTCAGATGAAGGCATTTTCAAGTTGGTATACCCATCAGCGTTTGCAACTACCTGTGCAAAGTTTCCTGCTGAGCGAGCAAACTTTGCTCCGCCTTCTGGTTTAATTTCAATGTTGTACACAAAAGTACCTACTGGAATCAAACGGAGGGGGAGACGATTTCCTGCGCTCAAAGGAGCTTTTTCTGAAACGATAAAACTATCGCCGACACGAGTATTTTTACCTGAGAGGATGTAACGTTTCTCACCATCACGGTAAATGACAAGCGCGATAAATGCAGAACGGTTTGGATCGTATTCTACTGAAGCAACTTTTGCGGGAATGTCTTTCTTGTTGTAAAGAAAGTCGATATCTCGGAAGAGACGCTTATTACCACCACCTTTATGGCGAGTCGTAATTCGTCCTTGGCTATTTCGACCCATGGCACGCTTGCGACCCTTGGTGAGTGCTTTCACTGGTGAGCTCGCAGTCAATACTTCACGATAGTTAATCGTGGACATCTGACGACGTGATGGGGATGTTGGTTTATATTTTTTCATACCAATAATTTATATGGATTAAGCAAATGCGATAGTATCGCCAGGAGCCAAGTAGACAAGCGCTTTCTTGCCACCACCTTTTTGACCGACCTTGCCGCGAATCATCGTTTTTTTGTATGGATTCGGAAGTACGCGCACCTTTTCTGGCATTACGTTGTAGAGGCTTTTGATCGCCTTCTCGATTTCATTTTTAGTTGCAGTTGGTGCAACATCAAATGTGTAGACATTACGTTCTGCAAGCATTGTTGCTTTTTCAGTGACACGAGGTTGCAAGAGAAGGTGTTCATAGTTCTCTTTCTTACCAGCAGTTACTGGCTGACGTGTAGTCTTTTTCTTTGTTGTTTCTTTTTTAGCCATAAAGTATTACGCGCCAATCTTCTTTGCCAAGAAGGCGATTGATTCTTCCGGTGCAGTAATTACGAGGAAGCGGAATGAAGCAATCGTGAGTGGGCTCAAGTTCTTAATAGTGTCGACCGATACATTTTCCAAGTTTCGGAAACTTTTTGTGATTGTTGCATTCAATTCTGGAGTCGTAAGGAGTGCGGTTGTATGTTTACTGCGGTTAAGACCTTCGTAGCCTTTGATAGCTGCAAGTGTCTTTACTACAGAGGCTGCAGTTTTGGTTTTAATTTCTTTCATTTCAATTGGAGAAACAAAAAGAAGTTCACCATCTTTATACTTCTGTGAAAGAAGTGTGTAGAGCGCTTTTGCGCGCATTTTTTTATTCACCTTCTTGTCGTAATTTCGATCTGTAGTTGGACCATGCGTAATACCTCCACCGCGCCAAATTGGGCTACGGCTTGAACCGTGACGTGCACGGCCAGTACCTTTTTGTTTCCATGGTTTCTTACCGCCTCCACGTACTTCACCGCGACCCTTTACTTGTGCGGTATTTGCACGCTGGTTTGAGCGTTCTGCCAAGAGAACTTGGTGTACGAGATCAGCATTCCAAGGAAGACCGAAGATTCGTCCTGGAAGTGCTACAGTGCCTTCATTTTTACCTGATGCACCATAAATTGGCGCTTCAAGTGATGCGTCTTTCGCAAGTGTCTTTTTCTTTGTCGTTGTTCGTGTTGCCATATATTTATTCGGTCTAGCCGACAATTTCTACAAGGCTTCCGCGACGACCTGGAAGCGCACCTTTAATAAGCAAGCTGTTATTTTCTAGATTTACCTCAAGTACCTCGAGATTTCGAAGAGTAACCTTATCACCACCAGTGCGTCCCGCCATACGCATACCTTTTGGCACACGTGTACGAAGACCACCACCGATAGATCCAGGTTCACGTTCAGAATGTTTCTGACCGTGTGTTCGTGGACCGCCTTTGAAGTTATAACGCTTTACTACACCCTGAAAACCTTTTGACTTTGAGAGTCCTGAGACGCGGACAGTGTCACCTTTTGTAAACACTGTTGCATCAATCACATCACCTTCTTTGAGTTCTGTTGCACCTTCGATGCGAAACTCTTTGAGTGTGCGGAATGGTCCCTTGTCTTTCAAATGGCCAAGTACAGGTTTTGAGAGGCGTTCTTTCTTCTGTGTGCCAAAACCAACTTGCACTGCAGAATAACCTGCATTGTCGTTCGTCTTAAGCGCGGTCACAGTCAGTGGTCCTGCTTCAACAAGTGTTGCAGGATATGCTTTGCCATCTTCAGCAAAGTACTGCACCATATGCTTTTTTGTTCCGATAATGAATTTCATAATTTTGAGAGAGGAAGGTATCGCGAACAGACGTGAGTACGTACGGAAGATCCGTACGCTCACGTCGATTCAACGCCGTTGCGTTACATCATTTTAACGTCAATATCAACACCAGAAGGAAGAGAGAGGTTGGTGAGTGCCTCGATTGTCTTTGCAGACGGATTCACAATATCTATCAAACGCTTATGTGTGCGGATTTCAAACTGCTCACGAGCATTTTTGTAGATAAATGGTGAACGATTCACTGTGTACTTTTTGATTTCAGTTGGAAGTGGAACTGGTCCCTGTACTTTCGCATCATGGCGAAGTGCAGTATCAATTATCTGCTTGACTGACGCATCAAGAATCTTATTCTCGTATGCACGTACGCGGATGCGAAGCATCACGCCACCTTCTTCTTTCACTGCTGTCTTTTTTGGTTTTTTTTCTTTGGTAGCCATGTAATGTAATGAACGAACCTAATACCTAGGTTTGATTACTTAATGATTTTAGTAACCACACCTGCACCGACAGTCTTACCGCCTTCGCGGATTGCGAAACGCATTTGCTCTTCAAGAGCGACTGGGGTTACGAGTTTCACTGAGAGCTTTGCGGTATCACCCGGCATAACCATTTCAGTACCCGCTGCAAGTTCAACATCTCCAGTAACGTCTGTCGTACGGATGTAGAACTGTGGCTTGTAACCTTTAAAGAATGGGGTGTGACGACCACCTTCTTCCTTTTTGAGCACGTACACTTCACATTCGAATGCGTCGTGTGGAGTCACTGAGCCTGGCTTTGCAAGCACTTGACCACGAGTAAGATCTTCTTTCTTAACACCGCGGAGGAGGATACCAGCGTTGTCGCCAGCCATACCTTCATTGAGTGACTTGTTGAACATTTCAATACCGGTAACAGTTGTTTTTGAAGTTGGTTTGATACCAATAATTTCAACGTCTTCGCCAACTTTGACGATACCACGTTCGATTTTACCAGTTACTACAGTACCGCGTCCTTCAATTGAGAAAATGTCTTCAATTGGCATAAGGAATGGCTTTGTAGTATCACGTTCTGGCACTGGGATATAGGTATCGAGTGCATTCGTGAGCTCAAGAACTTTTTGTGCCCATGGATCATCAAGTGATGTTGCTTCAAGTGCCTTGAGACCTGAACCACGGATAACAGGTGCATTTGCACCATCAAAACCTTGCTTTTCAAGGATTTCGCGGATTTCCTCTTCAACGAGGTCAATCATTTCTGTATCTGGGACCATATCACACTTGTTCAAGAACACGATGATTTTTGGCACGCCAACTTGTTTTGCAAGGAGAACGTGTTCACGTGTCTGTGGCATTGCGCCGTCTGTTGCAGCAACGACAAGAATCGCGCCGTCCATCTGTGCAGCACCAGTAATCATGTTTTTAATGTAGTCAGCGTGACCAGGAGCATCAATGTGTGCGTAGTGGCGAGCTGCCGTTTCGTACTCATTGTGAGAAAGGTTAATGGTAATACCACGAGCCTTTTCTTCAGGCGCTGAGTCGATTTCACCGACACCCTTCATTTTAACTTTACTTCCCTGCATGTTGAGAACATGGAGGATTGCCGCTGTAAGCGTAGTCTTACCGTGGTCAACGTGACCAATGGTACCCACGTTTACGTGTGGCTTTGAACGATCAAAAGCTTCTGCCATATGATTTAATTTACTCGTTACCCATACGAACCACTGTTTTTAAGATCAGTGACACGGAAAGGTAGCAAGCATTGTAAATATTAATAAATCTCGTTTTTAGACCAAAAACGAACTCTGTTTCTCCATAGGTTTGAGAGACAGCCCTCCGAAAAGGGTCGCAAATTGCGATTGCCCTTCATCATAGCAGAATAAGGCTGTATGTCAAATTACCAACATAACAAAAAACCGCTCTTCTGAGCGGTTTTTTGTGTCTTACTTTCTTGATTTAATGATTTCGTCAGCAACGTTTGTTGGCACAATATCGTAGCGAAGGAATTCCATAGTGAACCCCGCGCGACCTTCAGTCATTGAACGAAGGCTTGTCATGTAACCGAACATTTCAGAAAGTGGAACCACTGCTTTGATAGCTTTGTTCATGCCACGATCTTCCATGCCTTCGATAAGTCCACGTTTTGATGAAAGGTTACCCGTGACATCACCCATGAATTTTTCTGGAGTAATAACTTCAACTTTCATCATTGGCTCGAGAATCACTGGACGTGCTGCCTTACACGCATCTTGAACTGCCATTGAAGCGGCAATTTTGAAAGCCATTTCGTTTGAGTCAACTTCGTGGTAGCTACCATCCCAAAGCTCAACAGACACATTCACCATGCGAAAGCCTGCAAGAATACCTCGTTCGAGACCTTCTTTGAGACCCTTTTCTACAGGAGCAATATATTCCTGAGGGATTGCACCACCTTTGATTGTGTTAATGAATTCGAAGTGTGCATCGCGCTTCACATTGCGAGGCAAATCTTCAATTTGCTCCTTTGTAAGCATTTCCATTGGCTTAACCTTGATTTTCACGTGACCATAGTTACCACGACCACCAGACTGCTTGATGTACTTACCTTCAGCATCAGCATTACCTGTAATAGTCTCACGGTATGCAACTTGTGGCTTACCTACATTTGATTCAACACTGAACTCACGCTTCATACGATCAACAATGATTTCAAGGTGTAGTTCTCCCATGCCGGCGATAATTGTTTCGCCAGTTTCTTGGTCAGATGACACTTTGAATGTTGGATCTTCCTGTGCAAGGCGGTTGAGTGCCATACCCATTTTTTCTTGATCAGCTTTTGTTTTTGGTTCAATGCGGAGTGAGATAACTGGTTCTGGGAAGACAATACGATCGAGTGCAACGGGATTGTTTTCATCACAGAGTGTGTCTGAAGTGATTGTATCCTTAAGACCAACTGCTGCTGCGATTTCACCTGCGTACACTTTTTTTACTTCTTCTCGATCATTCGCATGCATTCGTAGAATGCGACCGATGCGCTCTTTGTTGCGCGTACGTGGGTTGTAGACATATGAGCCTGCAGTAAGTGTACCTGAGTACACACGGAAGAAGATAAGCTGTCCTACGAACGGATCAGTCGCAATCTTAAACGCAAGTGCAGAAAATGGCTCGGTATCAGATGCATGACGCTCGAGTGGCTCTTCTGTGTCAGGGTTAACACCTTTGATAGCTGGGATGTCTGTTGGCGCAGGGAGATAATCAACAACACCGTCGAGTACGAGCTGTACTCCTTTGTTTTTAAGCGCTGAGCCTGCATATACAGGAAAGACATCGTTGGCAATCACCGCCTTACGAAGAATCTTCTTGAGTGTATCGATATCAGGCACCTTACCATCAAGATATTCAGTCATCGCCTTTTCGTCGTGCGATACAATCGTTTCGATGAGTTCAGCATGATACTTTTCCGCATCAGCTTTGTACTCCTCTGGAATTTCCTTTTCAATAACCTTGTTTCCCATGTCGCCTTCGAAGAAATAGGCTTTCATCTTCAAGAGATCGATCACGCCTTCATGTTTGTCTTCAAGACCAATAGGGATTTGCATACGTACCGCCTTTTTTGAAAGACGTTCGAGAATCGTTTTGTATGAGTGTTCAAATGATGCACCAGTACGATCAAGCTTGTTTACGAAACAAATACGAGGCACCATTGCTTCGTCGGCATAACGCCAGTTGGTTTCTGATTGAGGTTCTACGCCAGCTACACCATCAAAGACCACCACCGCACCGTCAAGCACGCGAAGTGAACGCTTTACTTCTACAGTAAAGTCGATGTGTCCAGGAGTATCGATAATATTGAAACGATGCTTCTTGTTTTTATCACCAGGTGCGTATGTAGGTGTCCAGAAACAAGTTACTGCTGCAGAGGTAATCGTGATACCACGTTCACGCTCTTGCTCCATCCAGTCGGTCGTCGTCTCACCATCGTGCACTTCACCAATTTTGTGTGACACACCAGTGTAATACAACACACGTTCAGTCGTGGTTGTTTTACCCGCGTCAATGTGGGCAATAATTCCAATATTTCGAACTTTTTCCAATGGATAATCTCGTTGGTCCATATATCTTAATGTGTGGTCGACAAGTGTTCTTGCCTGACGATTATAATTTAAAAAAGAGACTTGCGTCCTTGTGGCACTACTATACGATATGGGGCTTGTTTTTGCAATCCTTTGACAACTTTACTGCAAAATAAAAAACCCCATACTAGTGGGGTTTATGAAATAATTATCTAACGGCGGTATATGTATTTTCCGGGATATAGTAAACTGCGTCCGAATGCCCTCCAATCAAGAATATTCTTGTAGCAGGCACAGCACCCTTTGGAAGTGGTTTCGATTTTTTCTGTTTGAGGTGTGAGGCACCCTCCATTAACATTTCCTCAATTAATGCAGTCTTGCTCACATTGCGAGAATCTTTTTTTGCGAGACGAGCTCTCTTCTTAATACTATTTTTTTCCTTATTACTCAGAGGTAGCTTTTCAAACTTCCATGGCGCCCAAAAAATTACTTCTGAACGGAAAGTGCCATCATCGGGTAAAATATAAGGTTTCTCCAAAAGTGGGTCGTGTATTTTTTCATTCTCATCAAAAACCCGAATGAGTGCATTTGCTTCAAAACCATTTATTTCATCTTTTCGTAAGAAAGATATTTTTGCAGAATCACCTCCGGCAAGCGTAAGCTCTTTGAAAACTTCGCCTACCCGTAAGGTCCTCTTCAAAGTTGCAGGAAACGTGTTATTAAGAAGCTCAACGGCTTTTTCATATCTTTCTTTCTCACCATTTTGTAGACAATTACGTAATGTCGGTTGAAAAGTAACACCGCACAACTGACAAAAATAAATGCTTTCAACCCACTTTTCCCTGCGAGATCCTCGGCCAATAATTCCATTGTGTGCTCCATATTCTTCGTAGAAACCCTGCACAACAGAGTGCTGGCTATTACCACAAAAACCGATGCTTGTTTTGTGCTTTGCTGGTAACATAATCATATTTTTTCTCATGTCTTTGCTTTTTAAAGAGTTGGATTTGCTCAAACTCTACTCTTTACCTCTCTTTTGTCAAATAAAAAAGCCACCAATAAGAGCGGCTTTTATTTAAAAAGTGATTTCTTTTAAAACTGCAGTTGTGTTTACTGCCTTGTGTTTTGAATTTACAATTTTCATCCCAGACCAGAGCATTGAAACAATTTGTCGAGGTTCATATCCTGTCGCGCTTGCAAGCAACTTTATATGCTTTTCAATCAAATCATATTCAGAAATCCGAGGACTGTACTGCCATATTTTCCCTTTCCATTCGTAATATTCCATCAACCCATAGGCCTCCAGCACCCGAGAATCAACCACTACAGCTTCTTTATCCCCAAGGATTGCTCTAGCAAAATTACTAATTTTTCGCCTACCGTTTCGCTCAGTACCACTAAAGGTAAATTTTTCTTCTCTAAAATCAATCAATGTTTTTGCAACGCCCGGAAGAACAAGGGTGGATATGTGTTTATTTTTCTTAAACAAATCATATACCTTCATTGCAATAGTTATATTCGCCTTGAAATGTGTTAGTGGGCTAGTCATTGCAAATATTTTGACAAAAAGTTCAATATCGAAATTCGCTGGTAACATCTGTTTAAACGCCCTCAAGGTGGCAGGGTACCAGTTTCTTTCTTTCCAACCATGAAATAGATACTTACTAATATCATATTCATTTATTCCCTGTTTTGTAATGAATACACCTTCTTTATTGCGATAAAAAGATTCAACAATTTCTGGATTATCGAAAGTCTCCATCCCACTTGTGAGAACGGCCAGAAAATTATCTGACTTTTCCTCCGACACATACTTTCCGTATCGATGTAAATCATCAGAAATTTTCTCATATAGTTCATCTATTTCCTCGAACATAAAATATTGTGCAATGCTATAAGTATCTACCATACTGCGACGATTCTTCAGGCCAGACAGAACGAACAGGGGTAGAATCCACCTATTGTCATGTAGAAGTTTTGATTCAAACGCAAACTTTTTACCTCCAAGATGTTTGGTGGCAACAACATTTTTACCCCTGTTTATTTTATGTTTCATTTATTTACTTTTTAAAGTGTATATTTTCTTTTACCCTACCTCATAGAGATTTTTTGTCAAACAAAAAGAGGGCGTATGCCCTCAAGTGTGTTACTTTACAAACTTCTTTTGTACTTCGATTTTCCTCTTTTTTTTATCCCCGAGTGGGTTGTGAACATCTGCAATAAAATAATTTCCTGCTGTATCTACCCATGCATCTTCACCTCGCTCAATTTGCTCAGGAAGTCGTAATGCGACAATTCGTCCGTCTGCGATTTGTATTGCAAGTTCCTTGTTTGGAAAATTTGTCGAACTAAAATCTACAAAGTATTTTTCTGGTGTCTGTGTGATCTCTTTTCTGGTAAGAAAAGACAGTTTTCGCAAACCACTTTTTGGTAGTGGTGCGCATACGACATGTGTGAGGTACCTCTTTTCTTTTGACATAGTAAGAGCTTTTTAAAAAGCCTAACGTGTATTGCACCATAATGTCAAATAAAAAAACTCCCCATGGGAGTTTTTTTAGTATTAGAGGATTTTCTACCAAGCAAAATGGGGAACTCCGACTCTACAGTTTTTTATTTCATAAAAAACTAAGACCTGGATGCTCCATTTTGCACCGCTATAAAAGAAGCCCCTTTCGGGGCTCTTTTCTACCAAGCAAAATGGGCAAATGCTTTGTTTGATTCTGCCATCTTGTGCGTATCTTCGCGCTTTTTGATTGCAGCACCTTCATTTTTTGAAGCAAGAATGAGTTCTTCTGCAAGCTTCTCTGCCATTGGTTGACCTTTCTTGAGACGAGCAGCGCTCACAATCCATCTGATTGCAAGAGCTTGGCGACGTTCTGGACGTACTTCGCGAGGTACTTGGTAGTTTGCACCACCGATACGACGTGAACGTACTTCTACTTGTGGACCAGCATTCTTAAGTGCAGCATCGAATATTTCAAGAGGGTTTGGATTGCCAGTTTTTTCTTTAATGATATCGAGTGCTCCGTAAACCACCTTTCGTGACGTTTCTTTTTTGCCATCCCACATCACGTTATTGATGAACTTACCAAGACGCTGGGAATTATATACCAAGTCAGGTTGCGCAATATTTCGATTTTTTACTTTTCTTCGCATAGTAGATTATTATTTAGCTGCTTTTGGACGCTTGTTACCATAGAGAGAACGGCTCTGGCGACGCTTTTCAACGCCTGCAGTATCGAGCACGCCACGAATAATGTGGTATCGCACACCAATCAAGTCTTTCACGCGACCACCTCGAAGCATTACCACTGAGTGTTCTTGGAGATTGTGACCTTCGCCTGGAATATATGCAGTAACTTCATACCCGTTCGTAAGACGTACACGGGCAATTTTTCGGAGCGCTGAGTTAGGCTTTTTAGGTGTAGTTGTAGTTACCTTTGTGCACACGCCACGCTTAAATGGTGCAGGATAATAGACCGGCTTGTTTTTGATTGAATTAAATCCACGCGCCAAAGCAACCGTCTTTGATTTACGGACTTGTTTTGTTCGGGGCTTTTTAACTAGTTGGCTGATTCGTGCCATAAATAAAATGAAATAGCCCAAAGGCTAGTTCGTGTACTTTACCAGAGGCAAATAAAATATGCAAGGGTTTTTTCCCTATACCCCCAAAAGCAGACCCATTATCTTAAAAACAATAGGGGTTAAATAGCTGCCAAACGTGAAAATGAGTATGAAAAGTATAGGGATTCCATACATATCGAGCATCGATTCAAAACGACCAAATCGTGCTGGTAAAAATGAGAAAAGTATCTTAAATCCGTCGAGAGGCGGCACTGGAATCAGGTTAAATATACCTAGTAGAATATTGATAAGTATAATGCTGTCCATTATCAATACTGTCGGCGAAGGATTAATGTGATCAACTGGAATTCCGTAGGCGGCCATTGATCGAAGGACAAGTGCACCAATAATTGCAACTAAAAGATTTGTGCAGATTCCTGCTGCAGAAATAACAAAGCGACCCATCTTCGACTTCACATTATTTGGGTTGACCGGCACAGGCTTTGCCCAGCCAATCGGTTGCGCACCCGCCATAATAAGGACGAGTGGTAAAACAAAAGACCCAAACCAGTCGAGGTGTTTGAGCGGGTTAAGCGTAAGTCGTCCTGACATACGTGCAGTAGGATCCCCATAGCGTTCAGCAGCAACACCGTGTGCCACTTCGTGTATAACGACCGACATAATAAGGATACCGATATAGAAAATAGTGTTGATTGTGCTTGTCATAGGCCTTGCGGGTTTTACGTTCGTATGATAACATACGAGCACTCATTTTTAAATTTTTTTATGGCAAAAACATGTCCGATAACTAAACAGGGTTCACGTATGGGAGGCGGTTACTCAAACCGTACTCGTGCAACGAAATTCAATCCTACAGGAATGAATCGTAAATATCCAAATCTTCAGAAAAAGAAGGTTTATATCCCTGAGCTCAAAAAGTCTATCACCCTTCGCATCTCGACTGGTGGTATGCGTACCCTTACAAAAAACGGCGCATTCGCTACTCTCAAAAAAGCCGGAGTTATCAAATAAAAAACCACCCTCGGGTGGTTTTTTATTTGGACCAAACATTGACGCCATCTGTAACCATTTCAATTGTGCCACGGACATATGTACCAAGTACTTCCGAATGATACTCAGCAAGTGTTGCGAGTGTCTCTTTGTGTGGGTGACCGTAGGAATTATGTATCCCAGCCGATATAAGTGTGTAATATGGAGATACTGCTGCAACCCATGCGCTACTCGAACTCGTTCGTGATCCGTGGTGACCAGCCTTAAGCACGGTACTTTTAATCACTCCGTGATCTGTCGTCGCGAGAATATGTGCTTCTGTTTTTGCAGTGGCGTCACCCATCATCATAAATGAGGTGTCGCCGTAGACAATTTTCCCGACTATCGAACCATCATTTGAAGACCAGGTAGTGACGTCCTGATCAGGAAAAAGAATTTCAAAATAGATGTCTTTTGCTTGATCAAGTGTCACCTGCATACCTTTCCGTGCAACCAAGTCGGGGATCTTTTTTTCCGTAATTTTATTTTCAAGTTCTTGGTATGTTGCGGTGGTTGACATTGTGCCTGACTCAAGCACCATTCCTACCTCATATGAATCCAATACACTAAGGAACCCGCCATAGTGGTCTTTATCTGGATTAGTCACAACAAGTACATCGATCGAGCGATCACCAAACGGCATTACTTTCTGTAGTTCTGGAATGATGCTTCGATCAGGACCACCGTCAATTATCATTTGTCGTCCATTTGGTGCTTCAATATAAAAGGAGTCGCCTTGACCAATATTGAGAGCGATAACACGCAATACACCAGTGGTTTCATTTTGTGAATATGCACGCACAGAAAGCACCGCTGCTGTAAAGAGCAGTACTACTACTAGTATCCATATTTTTCGCTGATGTGTAGTTTCCATACATAAAACCCGCCGATGCGGGTTTTATACTAGTCCACCCAGCTAACAAAAGTACAGGTAATGTGTGTTCCTGACTGGGTAGTAATACCAAACGACTGGTGATAATTTGTTGTATTGTTTTCACCAAAATCATACGTTTCGTGCCATGAATAATTTCCATCAGTACAACTGTAAATTGCTTGGTCTGTTGGCTCTACGGTATTTGTTTCAAAATTAAAATATCCAAGTCTACCGTTTTTCAATTTTTCTTGTGCTGAAACAGTAAAACCAATTGATCCGGCGACAAACATAAGCAGTGCGAGTGTGCCAATTTTTTTTAGATAAGTCATAGTTATTTCAATTACTTTTTAATTACACACGACACTGGGCCAAGACCGCCTTCGCTCATGGTAAACATTTCATTATATGTATCACTCTTACCAATACTTATTGTCATATCGTGAAGATATTTGTTGTTAAACGAACATTCATAGTTTACTTTAACAACATCACCTGTAGACACTACTACACCCTGTTGCAACAACGCTGCTTCTTTGGCAGCTGGGGAGTCGATTGAAGACGCTTTTTGATTACCAAGAAAGGGCATGCTCTTTGCGATAAGTAAACCTGCGACAAAAGCAATAATTATACCGAGTATCCAGAAGATACTTTGTGAGATGCTTGGAACTGAGTTTTGATTTGATTCCATACAATGCTGGTTAGTAAATAATTATTAATTGTAACAAATATACCCTTGCGAGTTAACACACGGTGGTGAAATAACCCCACAATAGGATATACTGTAGGGATATTAGGATAATTGCTTACATACTATGTTTACTCAACTCACCTTTACACTCCCTGAACTTAAGGGAATCTCTGCAAAAAATATCGAAGAACATTTAAAACTCTATAAAGGTTACGTTACGAATACAAACGAAATCCTCAAGAAAATTCCAGAATATCAAGCGTGGGCCGAAAAAGATCCTTTCGTAAGCTATTTTACGGCAGAATTACAGAGACGATTTGCATTTGAATTCGATGGGATGCGTAATCACGAATACTATTTCAAAAGTCTTGAGGGGGGACCTGTTGCCCTTGCAGATAATACAACTCTCTATGGGGCACTCGAAAAACATTTTGGCTCTTATGATAGTTTCCTTGCTGTATTTAAATCACTAGCAATGACACGTGGTGTTGGGTGGGCAATGCTCTACTACGATAAAATGAGTGGCCAACTTTTGGTGCAATGGGTTGACGAACAACACCTTGGACATCTGACAGGACTTGCACCCATACTCGCACTTGATATGTGGGAACACGCATATGTATACGATTACCCAACAAGTGAGAAGAAAAAATATATCGAAGCATTTTTTGAAAATCTCAATTGGGAAGTAATTGCTCAAAACTTTACTGACGCACAATAAATTAAAGTAAAAAAGCCTCACCATGTAACATGGTGAGGCTTTTGTGCAGTATCTGTGTTTCGTTAGTTTTTACCCATCACTGCACGGATGAGCGATTTTGCTTTTTCGTAGTGAACAAACAATACTAGTTGTTGCTTGTTCAAAATAGCGTCTTTTGTTAACACATCGGTATCCATACCGAATGCTTTACTTGCAGTTACAACGAGCACCTGTAGTCGCCCAATAATCTTCTTCCCTATTTCATCAGTCCAAGTTTCTTTTGGCTGGTTAAAGGTGAGGTAGACCACCGGCAACCCATTTTCCTGATTTTCGATCCGGAGTTTTTCGACCCATAGCTGTGGGTCAATCGATTTGACGATGTTATTTACATCATCAATCTTTAAGTTTATTTTTTGTGGCATGTCCTAGGTTTTATCTGCTCAGATACTATCACAAAATAATCTATTTGTCAAGCTCCACAGACCTTGTTGTGGCCTTGTAAATAAAGAAAAACCAGTACAGTAGCCCATAGAGTAGCACTAGTAGTATGAATGAAAACCCGGGAATAGTGACCGCCGCAAACGGTAGTTGTGCAGAACGAGTAATAATTTCCAGTTCATACCACAAAAGCCCAAATGCAAGATAACTCAGTGGGAGTGCGAGGTAATGCCAGACTGCGCCAAGAACTACAACCAAAAATCCAGCAAGCATTGTGAGCGGGATAAGTGGTAGCACGAGCAGATTTACTGGAATCGCAACAATAGAAAGTATTCCCATTGTGTAGAGAATGAATGGAAGTGTAAAAATGTTTGTCGCAACAGTCGCTGATACAATTTCACGTAATCCAAATCGTGTTGGCAACCAATAAAACCATGGTGTTACCTTCGGAGTAATATAGATTAAACCTAATGTTGCGAGAAATGAAAGCTGGAATGAAACATCGTATACGAGTGTCCATGGATTCCACAGCACCATAAGAAATGCTGTGATGAGTAGTGCCCTACCAATATCATTCGTACGGCCCGTTGCTCGCGCAACAAGCGCAAGTATTGCCATTACCGACGCACGCACTACCGTGGCACCAGCACCAGTCATAATCGAAAAAAGAATAATTGCACCAATACCAAAAAATATTGAAGTGGTTCGCGCAAGTACCATCCCCAACATGCGCATAATACTTTCTGCGACAATGGTAACGTTATAACCTGATAGGGCTACGATGTGAATCGTCCCCGTGCGTATAAAATCTTGCCGTAATGATTCGCCAAGCGATTGCTTTGCACCAACCAAAAGTCCTGCCAGTAAGCTACTCTCGGGTTCTGGTATTTGTTTTCTCATTATTGAGAGTACCTCTCTTTTTATTGAAAATAAGATACCTCGTACACTCACTTGTGCGGGGTTTATTGTGTGCAACTCTGCTTTTTTCACTTCAAAATATATACCGTCTTTGCGCAAGTATGAGGTGTAATCAAACGTTCTCCCATTCTCAGTCACAAAAGGTTGTGGGCTTGTAAGCACACCGCTCACAATGACTTCTGTCCCGTACACAAGTGTAGAAATGTCGTTTGTAGTTACTAATATTTTTGTAGGAGAAATCATGAGATCTCCACTCTGCACAATTTTCACAACATATTTAGTATTAAATTCACGTTGATCTGCCTCGTCTACAAGTCTTCCTCGCAATTGTACTTTCTCCCCCACCTGTTGCAATAAGAGTTGCTCACCCCTGTAGTGTCTTGCGATTTCAAAGCGATATCCTCCAACACCAAAGCAGAGTATCCAGAGTGCCAAAATAAAAACCCCACGCGTTCGAGGGGCTTTTATTCTATGGAGACACAAGAGTATTACTGCAACAATACTGCACACAGAGAGGAAATAAACCCCGAGTGAAATTACTGACGCACACGCAACCCCTGCAAGAAATCCACCGGCCACACTTTGTAAGGTATGGCGTCTCATGGGCTAGGCGAGTGAAGCGAGCGACCACAGTGCAATCAATTCCTTTTCTTCTTGTGCATTCATTGCTTTTTTGTACTGTGCACCTTTTTTGCCTTTGACTCTTTTTTCACAGGCAGCCCACGTCTTGTCGACATGGATTTTCCCATTTACAAACGAAACGTATGAATACCCTGGACCAATATTTTTTTTCTTACCAACTTTTTTGGGTTTTGTTGGGGTAGTTGCCATAAGTGATCCTCCAATCATTGTTTCGTACTCAACGACAGTACCAGAGAAAAGAAGTATAGATTTTTTGTCTGCAAACGCAGTCGCGATCGCGTCAACACGTTCATTACCTGGCACACCACGATGTCCTGAAACTTTTTCCCATTGTAACGAGCCGTCTCGTGCAAGTTCACGTGTAAGTTCAAGCAGCACCTGCCACAAATCTTGATTGAGCACCCCTTCTTTTTGCCCAGTCATCCAATTATTTTTTTCCCAACCACTCACCCATTTAGTAATTCCGTTTATTACATACATTGAGTCAGTATGCACCGTGATCTCGATTGCAGAATTGGATTTTTTCATTTTACGAACCATGAGAAGTGCTTCGATTACCCCTCGCAGTTCCATACGATTATTTGTTGTATCTTTTTCAGCACCACCAATCTCCATCACAAGCTCGCCCGTAACATCATAGATTATTGCACCATAACCACCCGGGCCAGGATTCCCTCGGGACGATCCATCAGTAAAAAGAATGTAGCTATTTTTTATTTTCGTCATATTTAAAGTATATCAATAATTCTTAATCGAAGCTCGGTACGTCCTGCAAAATACGAGAGTTCCATCGTAGCACAAAGATTTATTTTTTCACCAATAACAATCTTTTTCTTAAACGAATCTTCTGCACTAAAAAAAGCGATTGCTTTGATTTTTGTTTTACTCGTATCACCCACAATAATCTCAAGGTGATTTTTTTCTTTACCAAATAATTTTACAGAACGTATTTCAACGAGCTCAAATATAAAAACAGGTTTTTCGTTCCCGAGTCCAAACGGTGCGAGGCGCGCTATCTCGTTATACGTACGTAGAGTAACCTCACTAAGCGTCAGCGGTGTGTACTTGTGTATAGCATCTTCTAGAGGACGAAGCGCCATCGGGTAGGCGGTGATAAGCGCACTTTCAAGTGTGTGAATATGTTCGTGTGAGACCGAAAAGCCTCCTGCAAGCTCATGCCCGCCATAGTCGAGTAAGTGGGTCGCCGTGTGTTCCATAAGACGTACTACATTGATTGAACCATTTGAACGACACGAGCCTTTTATTACTTCACTTCCTTCCATTCCCCACACGAATGCTGGTTTCTCATACTCCTCTGCAATCTTTGAAGCCACAATACCGAGCACACCGACTCGCCAGTTACTATTTCCAATTACTACAATTTCAGGTAGTTCTCTTTTTTCGAGCACCTTATGTACCTCTTTCATGATTGTTGCAACGTGCGTTTTTCGTTCATCATTAATTTTCGTAAGATGTTCTGAAAGTGTGATTGCCTCCGCAGGTTCTTCGGTTGCCAAAAGCTGGAATGCCCGCATTGGTGAGTCCATTCGTGACGCTGCGTTAATCCTCGGGGTCACCATAAAAGTAAGATCGTCTTCGGTAAGATTCTGTGGATTAATTCCAAGGCGACGTAGTAGTTCTGCAAGTCCAATTCGCTTGTTGCGTGCGATCACGCGTAACCCAAAATATGCGATAGCCCGGTTTTCATTACAGAGCGGTACCATATCAGAAAGCGTTGCAAGTCCCGCCATATCAAGTAACCATTTTTCCCACCCTTTTTGGATACCCCAATACTCGCCATACTTATTGAGTAATCCCTGCACGAGTTTAAACGCAACACCTGCGCCACAGAGCATTGGATCGGGATACGTCATACCATTCATCACCAACTTTGGATTCACGAGTGCATACGCGCGTGGGAGCTCTTCTGGTGGCAAGTGGTGATCTGTAACAATGACCTCAATACCAGAAGCGGTAGCTTGTGCAATCTCTTCACCATTACTGATTCCCAAATCAACAGTCACAAGCAGTGTGACACCACTTGTTATAAAACGATCAATTGCTTCTTTGTTAAGACCATAGCCTTCGGTGTGACGGTCGGGTATATAAATTGTATAGTCTGTATAGTTAATTTTCCTAAAAAAATCATTGAGTAGCACTGCCCCTGGAATTCCATCACAATCATAGTCACCATACACAACGATCTTCTCGCGTGCCTCTATTGCTTCATATATCCGCACGCACGCACGCTCCATATCGTGCATTAAGAAAGGATCACTAAAGTCACGCTCATATGAGGGTTCAAGAAAGTGCTCTGCTTCAGTAAGGGTACGAATACCTCGACTATAGAGAAGATTAGCGAGAAGTTGTGAATATTTTTCTAACAGTGGTGAATCATGTGGGGCATTGGTCGGCATAGGACAGATTGTACCACGACACCTTTTCATGTTGCGCGAACAAGAGGACGGGGTATACTTTCACTATGGAAAACTGTATTTTTTGTAAAATTATTCAAAAAGAAATTCCTGCAACTATTCTCTATGAAGACGCACAGGTTATTTCATTCCTCGATATTCATCCTGTAACAAAGGGTCATGCGCTTGTGGTACCAAAAGCGCACCATGAGTGGATGCAGGAGACACCGGATGAACTTGTTGCTTACTCCTTCACAAAGGCAAAGCATCTTATGGCAGCACAGAAAGAAGCCATTGGAGCTGACTATGTAATGGTTTCTGTTGTTGGAAAAGATGTTCCCCACTTTCATATTCACCTAATACCTAAAAAGCTTTCTGAACCTGCTCATACTGATTCGCACTATGTATATAGCGAGAATGAAATGGACGCAACAAAACAACAAATTGTCTACTCACTCAAATAATAAAAACCCCGCTTGTGACGGGGTTTTTAAAAGTTTAACTTTTTGTTTTTATCGGATAAGTCCGAAGCTGTTCAGTAACATTACGACGAATACTGCACTGAGGAAATAAACTAACACATACAGATCGCCTGACTCTTTGCCCTTTTCAATGGCACCGATTGAAACTGTTACTACTTTTTTCATAAGTTTTCTTTAGTTTTTGGGGTTTGTACTAACTATACACAGTATAGCATACTACTTGAGATATGTCAAGTATCCTATCCTGCCCTAGTATGACGCCCAGATATGCCTTATCTTACAGCCTTTTTAAGTGCTTCTATCCCAGGAAGTGTTCCCTGGGCCAAGAAGTCGAGAGTGGCACCACCACCAGTAGATACAAAAGAGAATTCTGGGGCACCTGATACACTGTTGAGTACTGTTGCAGTATCACCCCCACCAATGATAGTGGTTCCCTTTGCAGAGCGCATAAGTTCAATCAGGTATTTTGAACCTTGCTCATTTCCGGTACGCCCGAGCGGACCATTCCATACAATAAGCGATGCATCTTTAATTTTTTGCGAGAGGATATCAAGTGCCTCTGGTGCAATATCAACAATCACATCATCAGTGTTTATTTCGCTTACTTTTTTCGTGGTTTGCGCCCCCTCTCTATTCTCTACAACAACAGTCTCTGGCAGTATGAGTTTTGGATTCATAAGCATCTCTTTTATACCAAAATCTCCTTGATCATAGAGTGATTTTCCAATTGGTGTTCCGCGTTCTTTATAAAAATTATTTACTGTTGCCCCACCAAGAAATACTGCATCAGCACTCACCAGATACTTTGCGATAAGTGGGAGTTTCGTAGCAAATTTTGCACCACCTAAAATAAAAAGAAAAGGGTGGGTTGGAGTGAGTACTTTTGAAAGTGTTACTACTTCCAACGCAAACTGAAAACCCATATAGCTTGGCAAATAGTTTGGTACACCAACAATTGATGCATGCTCACGGTGTGACGCAGAAAATGCTTCATTTACATAGATATCTGCAAAACTCGCAAGCGACTGTGCAAAGGTACTATCATTCTTTTCTTCTCCAGGATGTTGCCGGAGATTTTCAAGGAGTACCACATCCCCACCCGAAAGTGCATCGACTGCTCGACGAGCTTCTCCATCTGCAACATCGTGTACGAACGTAACAGGAAAATACTGTTGTAGATATTCAGCCACTGGTGCAAGTGTAGGTACATCTGACCCACCACGATGACTCACGAGTATCACCTTGGCGCCATAATCACGTAAAAAATAAATTGTCTCGAGGCTTTTTTCAATTCGATAGGCATCAACAACTACACCATTTTCAACTGGTACATTGAAATCAACACGTACTAAAATTTTTTTTCCTGAAATATCCCCTGCGTCTTTAATTGAGTCCATTCGTAATTTCGATTATTTTTGTAAATTTTTTAAGATTGAGACTATCTCTACCTACCAATAAACCGTGCACACCACCATGAATCAAAAAAAGGTGTGCATTTTCTGGATGCACAGAACCACCGTACAGAAACCTAATCGACTCAGCAACTTTTGTTGTATACATATCTGCGAGTACTCGTTTGATAAAGATCACCATCTCGATTGATTCCTCTGGTGTTGCCTCACGATTCGCCTCTACACCAATTGCCCAGAGTGGTTCATACGCAATAAATATTTTTGAAAAAGATGCGAGCGGTATTCCGCTGAATGTTTCTTTTACTTGGGTTTCCAGAAAACTGAGATACTGGTGCTCAGTGTCGCGCTTTGTTTCACCAATACAAACAATGGGTATCAAACCAACTTTTAATACCGCTTTTATCTTCTCATTTACCTCTGCGCTAGTTTCTCCTGCTGTGCGCTGTTCAGAATGCCCAAGTATGACGTATGCAACACCAGCATTTTTTAGCATTCGTGGAGAAAGTTCCCCTGTATGAGCACCATCACTTTCAAAGTGACAATCTTGTGCAGCAAGTTTTATTTTTTTTCCTACTTTATTTTGTAGTGGATACAGATAGATACTTGGTGGAGCTATGACTACTGTGGCATTTTTAATTATGCGAATATTTTTTGCAATACCAGCAACAAGATTTCCGGCTTCACGCAGTGTGTTTGGATTCATTTTCCAATTTGCAATAATGTAGCTATTTTTCATACTCCTCATTTTACTCTTAGGTGGTAATAATTGAAAGGTAATAAAAAAACACCCCGATGGGGTGTTTTTTTATTACCTTTATTCTTTTATTGGAAACATGGGAGACCTGTTGAACCTGTAGCTGGTGCTCGAGTCTGTGTTGTGACAAACGTGGTTGAAGCAGTTCTTCCTGCGCTATCTGTAATAGTGAGGGTATAGGTATATTCAACTGGTGTATATGAAGCAGGTGCTGTTCTCTCGTAGTGATACATGTGGAAACTCAAATTTTGTTGGTTTGTGGCACTAATGAGATACATTGGTCCCGCAAAACCATCGTGAAGTGGGTCAGGGTCAGTACTATATGACCAATGGTAGGTTACTGATCCAATCGCATTTGTAGCGGTACCTCGGAGTGTATATGTATCTCCTGCACAACCATACTGCAATTCATTTGTTGAGAGAATGATGATACCTGCCAAAAGATTCCCTGGATTATAACAATATGGCGTTCCGTTATTTGGGACTGCAGTACTGCCCGTAGTTACACCCGGGTCGTAATAGCGACAGGTACCTGTTTGCCCATTTGCTGAAATTTGTACCAAAGCAGAACCGTTTGGACATCCGAAATGTGTTCCATCACCAGTTGTTGGTTGATTGTTATACAACCCACAAGTTTGACCAGTTGCTGCTGCAGGTGGCGGAGTAGCTGGACAAACATAGAGCACACCCGTGGCGTCAGCACAGACATTACCACCAGGGGCAAGACCGATAATTTGCGCGTGATCAAGTGCTTCAAGTACTGTTGCGTGTACGGTACCTCCCGCAGTCACATTATCTACAATTGTTGCATCGTGTGCGCCGACAGTATTTGTTACATATGCATTACCATAAACACGGGCATCGTTATATGCATACAAATCACGCACCGCAATATTTGCATTTGTGTTTCCAGGTGAATTCCAAAAATTAATTAATGGTTGATTGGTTACCACTGCAACATTACCAATACCAGTTGCACCATTAAGTATGAGTGCATCTGTTCCTTGAGCTCCGACACCGCCAGCAAGATCTACCGAAACAGGACCTTTGTTTACACTCAAACGGCCATAGGAATAAGAAGTCGCATTGCCTCCAATTGTAACATTGGTTCCATTATTTTTGAGGTTCGAATCAGCAACATAGGTTGTTCCACCTGTATTACGAAGTGTCTGATCACTCGTACCTGCTGGTAGTGCTCCTCCACCGGTCGCAATTGGCCATGTTGAAATACAACCTCCGTTTGGATTTGTGCCTGGTAAACAGAAGCGTGACGCACCAATATCTCCATTTGTTGTTGCTGTTGTGTTGCCGGATGTTTTTATTAATCCATTTACCAAAATTCCGCCAGCTGGTGGCATGAGTCCACCCGCATTACCCACACGAAGACCACCAGTACTTATAATTAGATTCGTACCATCATTTAAAAGGGCATTTGAGGCAGTCCATTTTGTACCATCATGACGAAGAGTTTGTGTAATAGTTCCTGTTGGCATTGCTCCTGAACCACCAACACCTGACCATGAATTAATACAGCCACCCCCTGCAGCAGGGAGACAGAACCAGTCAGCAGAAATCGCACCATTGTTATGTACACCACTATAGTTTCCAGTAAGTGAAGGAAGACCTGCATAGATGTTTCCTCCAACATTAGAAGTCCCAGCAGCAATTATACTACCGAAACTAAGTATTGATCGCTGTGCGGCAAGTATGCCGTCCATAGCACCCGAGAGATTGAGCGTTGGGCCAACACCAAAGGTACCACTTTTTACTTGATTGCTTGCACTTACATTTACAGGAGGCTCTATGTTGCCACCAGTCGGACCTGTTGATGGACCAGCCCACCCTCCGGCCGCACTCACATAACTCACGCCAATTGCAAGCACGAGTCCGAGAGTCACTATTTTAATTGTTGCAAAAATATTTTTCATAACGAGGACTTCTAAATTTTAATATTATTAATTATACCTTATAAATATTCGACAGATGTTAATTAGTGTTCGTTCCAAATGATTCTTCCTGGTCTACCTTGCCCTGGTTGATTTGCACAGTCTGCAGCATTTTGCACCACACGCAGTACTGGTGAACGATAATAAGGAATTGCAGAATTTGGATCTGGGTAATCAAGACCGTCCGTACCCGTACATACCATTTTGAAACGAATGCCGTTTGAACTTGTCGTTGGCACACTCAAACCTGGCACGTTTCCATTTGGCAGCAGTCCATTTCCGATAGAGAACAGAAGTGTTTCAAGCCAACCTGATGGATGTTCGGGTGTAACTTGTACCGGATGACATGAACTCATACTCCCCGCAGGATCACTCCATGTAACCGTAAACGACTGCCCCGGGGTCACACATGCAGGACTAAGCCCCATGAGTATTGTGTGTTGCGATGGATCAATGCTTGTAATTACTTTGAGTGTAAGCGGTCCAGTAGTATCACCGGTTACTGTATTCGTACAATTAATTGTATAAGGCTGAAGCAGTGGTGTCGCAAGTACGGTCCTAGTGTCACTTGCAGAATAACTATTACCACTATTAATACTTGTGACAGTACCGGTCCATGTCCCCGTTGCGACACATTGATCATATTCAGTATTGTTGAGACTTCTCCATTCGAGAGTAAGTGGCGCTCCGATAGTTGCATTAATTGTGTCACTTGCAGTACTTGGAACACCAATACCTGTAGATACAGAAGAGAAACCACTTGAAAGTTGGAAAATAAATGTTGGCGTAGCATTTTTATCTCCTTTTACTGAAACTGTCGCTGTATCAATAGCATTCGTAATCGAATTGAGACACTCAATTGTGTAATCTATCTGCGCGCTGGCTTGAGGACCAGTAATGTTTTGAGCAGTTGCAGTGTAACTATTGTTTGAATCCAAATTACTTACTACTGTCGTTGTATTCCATCCAGTAACTCCATTATTTGCAGTTGCTGGGGTTGCACTTGCTTTACATGCTGTGTATTTAACCAATTGAGGTGACGTCCACTTTGTCGAAAGATTGGTTGCATTTGGTGAAGTAGTGAGTAGTGTTGCATTCGTGCCACTTGTTGCAGTATTAATTCCATCAGTAATAGAGAGTGTGAGACCTCTCTTTTGATTTTGAGTGACGATTGTTACGTTGCTATATTTAGTTTGAAAAGCTACCCAACCAACTTCCTCTGTACCAAACGTAGGAGAAGCGATCGTACTTCCATATGCATAACCTACAAGTTTTGAAGTTTGTGGATCGATTTGTACATAGGTAACACCCTTGCTTCCAGTTGCATCCGGTGAACTATGAAATGCTCCCGATAGATGTATCCATCCATTCCAATTTCCATTTTTACCATTGTCGCCAGTCTTTGGTACTGAAAGCACACGGAACCATCCGCTTACTTTTCCAGTTGCTACATCGATGTGACCCTGACATTTATTTGGCGCTGGAGAATCAAGAAGTGGACACCCTGCCACATCTCCCGCATCAAATGAAAGCCAGCCAAGACCATTTCCACCCCATGCATGTCCCGATAGGAGCCCGGAGTTTTGATCAAAATCAACACCATAGAGACTTTGTGAACAGACATTTGTTGCACCAGGACCACCCTCGGCACAATTCATACTTATCCATCCAAAACCAGCATCCGCAATACTATTACCATCCATATCATAGCCAGTCCAAATATATCCATGCACATTTGCCGTCGGAGAATCTGCCCAAAGTACTGCAGGTTTTGAAAAATAAAGGTACACACCAACAATGAGGAGTGCGAGAGAAACTACATATGTTGCAAGTTTGTGTATTCTCATACTATCGTCCAGTATTAATTATATTTAAAACTTTTTGTTGCTCTTCTGCGCTTGGTCCAGTAGTGGTCGTTTTTGTATTTACCACAGCATCGAATACTTTCTTTTGTTCTTTATTTGCTGGAGCGCCTGTTGGGACAGACATTTCCTCTATTGCGGAATAAACTTTTTGTTGCTCTTCTGCGCTTGGTCCAGCTGTAGTGGTAGAGGAATTTGAAAGCGGGTTATATATTCCATTTTTATAAAAAAGAAATACATACGCCAACGCAAGAACAAGTACAATGAGGCCGAGCCATAGCGCAGTGCGTGGGTGAGAATCTTTTGTAGCAAAATTTTTTTGTTCCATAAAAAGCATTTTAAATAATTATATTCATTATATCGTGAAAAAATAAATTATGATTCAAATTTCGTATTGAGTGTGGATATCTAAAAAAGAACGCACGCATGCGTTCTTTTTTAGATCACTATACTTTTACCATTTGAGTTTATGGGCAAAGTACGAGTTGCCCTGTTTGACTTACACATACTGGCTTTGGAGTAGCGCTCGCATTTGAAAGTGTGTCGAAGGTTACTGCTGCACCTGTAACACGCATGTCACCAAAAACTGCCGTCGGACCAAATGCTGCCTTGCCGTCAGTCATAAGCTTTACGCCTGCAGCAACATTTGCATTAAATACTGCGGGACTCGACATTGCTGTACCTAATGCACCAATTTTCATTTGATCACCTGCACCAACGTTGATTGGTGCGCCTACGTTATTTCCTGGTGGAGACGCTGTTGGGTCACTCCATACTGCAAATGCAGTGAAACTAAGAGTGAATGCGGTGACTAATACTGCATGCTTAAATGCTTTTACTATTTCTTCTCGTGAAAATTTCATATGTTTATTACTTATTTAATAATGTTTAACGCTCTTGATATTGTAAACCACCCTTTGTTCCTCCGCCCGTAGTTGGATTACACCATGCTGCAGTACCATTATACCCAACGGTGATTTGATTTGTTGGTGCAACAGTAATGAGTGGGTCAGTCGAACTACACGTAACAGGACCAAAGGTCATTGTTCCATTAGGTGGATTTGGGACTGATACTGAAAATGGATGGTCGTTGCGTCCGTCACGAATATCGTCTACATCTGTTGCTGACCAAATATATGGCACACCCGCAATAAGGAAACTACAGCTCCCCACAACACTACTTGGGTCATAGATAGCAAGTGTTAATGTTGCGTCACCAGCACTACCACCATCACCAGGAGCGATACACGCAGGTCCAGTAAGTGAAACAGTTGGTTGCACTGACGCAGTTGGTCCATCGATTACTATATTTATATTTTGTGCAGTCACTGTTGCACCACCCGCATCCTGACATGTCATACCCAAGACAGTAGCCGTAGGTACATTGTGTGGAAGTCCTACACCTGTAGTTGCCTTGTGTGCAACACCTGCTGTTATTGGTCCTGGGAACGTCGTCCACCATGTATTTGGAGTGCTACTTGTTACGCAATTTGAAAGTGGCGCATCACTCCACCAATACATATCAAAAGGTGTGGTTGCATTTGGAAGTGTCTTTGATGGTAAAAAGGCGCTATTACTAAATGAAAGTGTAAGGTGCTTTTGAAGTGTCACCATTGTTTGTGCCTGTACGTGCGTCACACCATCAGTACCAAGACAATCGATATAGAATATTGTATCAGTAGTACCCATCGTTACCGTTTTTTGACCAGTCTGATTTGCTAACAGAGAAGCCCCATCCCAACCCGTCGCACCATTTCCTGCTGGCGTTGAAGCTGGGGTTGTTGTACATGAAGTTACATCACTTGAATTATAAGTGAGAGTTGTTTGCCCACCTGGAGCAAGTCCCGTCGCAGGAAATGCAGAAAGGCTTACCGTAGGAGCTGCAGTATTTACGACAGTAATCGTAATTGTTCGTGTCCCGAGTGGATCAGTATTCCCTCGTGGACCAATACAAGTAAGCGTGAGCGATGTGGTCTGACTGCCAATATGCACAAGTACATAATCATTGATGAGCCATCCGGGATTCACGAGTGGCTGTATACCAAGCCATCCTGTAGGACCTCCTGCACTAGGGGCTGGAGTCTGCGTAGGTATACATTGTCCTGCCTGCGCATTGATATGTATGTAGACATCTGTATTCGGCGCAACTGTTGTCGCACTTGATGTGAGTGGTGAGAGAAATGGCTTCAATGGACCACTGGTGAGATTGTGATTCACGACGAATGAGCGAGTTGCAGTATACCCAGATGCTGTTGAACACGTTAATTTAAATTCATACCAATATGCGCCATATTCATTCAAGAGCATTGTGAGTGTTCCATGTGGTCGAAGTGCTGTTCCACTTGGTAGTGTGTTAATACCGCTCCATGACGGAGTTGTTGCAATACCACCAAGTGGTGCATTGGTTGCATTATCATACTTGTTTGTTTCTGCTGTACAACTTGTAAACTGTGGCTCGGCTGTCCATGCAAAATACATTGGAGCATTTGCACCTGCAGAAGTAATACTTTTTGTAGGAGTTGCTTCAGTTGCACCATTAAAATTGAGCGCAGGATTTGTTATCCGATTAATAGTGACACTCCCCGTAGCAGTTCCGCTCGGACCAGTACAATCAAGTCGATATTGTGTCGTAAGCGTTGGTGAAACCTGAAGACTTGTTGGAGTACTTGCACTAAATGAAACCGTGCCGCTCCACGCTGGGTCTGCAGGTGTTGCTGATGCAGTACAGGTGGTTGCACTGTTTACCGTCCACGAAAGTGTCGCAGATTGACCAGGTCCAACATCAAAGGAAGAATTGAAAATATTACCATGCGTGACACCCCATATATTTGCAGGGCTATCTCCAGCACGCATATCAACGAGCGGTGGAGTAAGATTAACGATTATCGCGCCACCAAAGTTTGGGTTGAGATGTATCCAACCAATATCACTACTCCACGCATAACCAACTATTGTATTAGTATCTTGAGGTTTTGTTGCTCCGCCTGTCCCATTGTTTACTGGGGTAGGGTATGTCGTACCACTGAGACTTATATAACCATCAAAACCATCATCAATACCAGACGCACAACTTGGACCAGGGCAATCCATCCCACTTACTATTCGTGCCCAACCAGTTATGGGACCATATACTCCATTAGTAAGCCGTGCTGCTGTACAACTTCCTGGACACCCAGCAATGTCTGCTACATTAAAGCTAATCCAGCCAACATTTGAACTCCATGCATAGCCCGAAAAAGTGCCCGCAGTAGTTTTAACCCCGTAGTCTACGGCTCCACACGTATTTGTATTGGTACAGTTAAGGCTAATCCATCCCACAGTATCAGACCAAATCCACCCAGATACATTATCGTTTACACCTGCGTGTGCAGTATGTGCAACAAAAAACAGAGCTACTCCAACAAAGATTCCGGCGCTGAGCTTAAGAATGCGTTTAATGTGTGTGCTCATAATTATTTAAGTGAATTAAGTACATTTATTCTTGTAGTATCAGTTACGGTAGTTGGAGGAGGGGTTTTTGTACCCTTTTTTGCTGGTAGTGTTGGACCAAGGGTATTTACTACTCCTTTTTCACTACCGGTACCTGAAAGGCTATTGAGTATATCGATTTTTTTCTGATCAACTTCATTGACACTATTCTTTTTACTATTGAGGTAGTAGTATCCTGCACCTGCAACAGCTACAAGTAGCACAATAATTGTAATTATTTTCTTGCGACGTCCACCGTTGTCAGGCATTAAACTTCCTGCCGGTGCATGCATAAATGAGTTGATGTCTTTTGGGTCCATAATAATATTTTTAACGTATAGTGTTTATTATAGTATGAGTACCTTTTATTCTTTCAGTCATTGTGTGGATAAATTGACAATTTTGTTTTTTCACACTACTATTTGTAGACAGTCCGGTCGAAACACGGGCTCTTTTTATTAAAATTTAATACAAAATAGAATATGTTAGATATAAAAGGTCTTCGTTCTGCCCTTGAGCAACTCGAGGAAGAGCGAAAAATTCCAAAAGAAAAAATTATTGATGCTATTGAACAAGCACTCGCTGCGGCGTACAAGAAAGACTACGGCAAAAAAGGCCAGATCATCCGCGCGCGTTTTGATATTGAAACTGGTGCCACAGAATTTCTCCAAGTAAAAATAGTGGTTGATGATACGCTCGTGCGTATTATTCCCGAAGGAATCGAAGAAAACCCTGATGAAATCGATCCAAACGATGAACGAGTTCGCTTTAATCCAGAACACCACATTCTCCTTGAAGATGCTCAAAAAATAAAAAAGGGTGTAGAAGTTAATGATGAAATTGTATTTCCATTGGAGGCAAAAGATGACTACGGTCGCATTGCAGCCCAAACAGCAAAACAAGTTATCATTCAACGCATTCGCGAAGCTGAGCGATCAAGTGTTATGGACGAATACGGCGGTCGCGAAGGTGAGATTATTTCTGGCATGGTCCAGAAAGTAGAGCGCGGTGTTATTTATATTGATTTCAATCGTGCGACCGGCATGTTGCCGTTTGAGGAACAAATCCCCGGTGAACGATACACTCGTGGCCAACGTATTCGAGCGTATCTCTACTCAGTGGAAGAAACCCCTCGTGGTGTAAACCTCCGTCTCTCTCGCTCACATCCAAAATTTATTGAGGCTCTCTTTGGTGTTGAAGCACCTGAAGTTGCTACTGGTGTTGTTGAGATAAAAGCGATTGCTCGCGAAGCAGGTTCTCGTTCGAAAATTGCCGTATGGTCAAATGACGAGCACGTGGACCCAGTAGGATCATGCGTAGGACAAAAAGGTATTCGCGTAACAACGGTAATGAGCGAACTCTCTGGTGAAAAAATCGACATTATTGAGTGGAGCGAGGATCCTTCAGTTTTTGTTTCAAACGCACTTTCTCCTGCAAAAGCACTTGATATTGCAATAGATGAGACAGAACATAAAGCAACTGTCGAAGTTGCTGACGACCAACTCTCACTCGCAATCGGTAAAGGTGGTCAAAATGTTCGTCTCGCTGCAAAACTTACGGGGTGGAGAATCGATATCAAGGGAATCAAAGGTGAATCAGTAGTATCATCCGAAGGTGATATCTTCGATCAATCAGAAGGTGAACTCCTGACTGGCGAAGAAGCTTACAAGGATGTAGAGGGAAACAGCGCAACAATGGAAGAAGTCCCTTCTGCCGAAGAAACTCGAGAAGAATAATTGTCAGTTTTAAAATACTATTATGGCAAATATCAACCACGAACCATCAAAATATCAGCTCAACCTCCTCCACGTCCTTCCACCATTTGCTGATACAGAAAAAAAGAGTGTACATGCACTCATTGAAATTAATTCACACACCATCAATAAATACGAAATTATTACCGAAAGTGGCCAATTGAAACTTGATCGTGTTGGTTATTCATCACTTGCATACCCCTTTGCATATGGCGCAATTCCAATGACCTGGGACCAAGACGGTGATCCACTTGATATTGAAATTGTCGGTGTCACTGAACCGCTCGTGCCAGGATCGCTCGTTGAAGCACGCGTTATTGGCATTATGAAATTTAATGACGGCGGTGAGGTTGATGACAAAGTTATCGCAGTACTCAAAGACGATAAGCGTATGGACCACATTACAAAGATTGAAGACCTCAGTGAGCACTTCATAAAAGAAACCACCTACTACTGGGAGCACTACAAAGATTTGAAAAAGCCTGGTACATGCAAAACAGAAGGTTTTTTCCCAACCACTGAAGCAATCAAAATCATCGATGAGTGTGCGGAACGATACATAAAGGACTACGCACCAAAACTTAAATAACCCTTATACAAAAAGCCCCGTTCGGGGCTTTTTGTATATTCGCATTACACGATATACTTATCTGTAACAACTATTTGGCTCCATCGTCATATTCTATGGTTGTCGAATAATAGTTAATTTATTAAGTAAAAATATTCTATGAAAAAATATTTGAAAATTTATTCAGTGCTCGTAGCTGCATTTTTAGTACTTCTCCCCTTTGCTCACAAGGTACAGGCAGATCGTGAAGAAAACACTCCTACAAACTCTGCGACATCTACCAGCATGCAAAAGGAAGAAGATGATGATTCTGACGTAGAATCAGACGACGATGAAGATGAGGGCGACGATGATAATGGTGGTTCATCTGGACGTGGATCAATCGGAGGGAAAATACTTCCCTTCCTCAAATCGCACAAGGGTGAAACAGCAACAAGCACCGAGGAGTCAAAAAACGGTCTTGGTTCAATGTCAAAGATTGAAGTGCGTCACGATGAAAAAGCAAAATTAAAGGTAGGTGGCGATGATGAAAAAGGATTGAATAAAAGACAAATTGTCGAAAAGCGTTTTGATTGGGCAGTCACAACACTTACTTCACTTTACTCACGCCTTGGTACTGTCATCGCCCGTCTTGAAACTGCAGGATTTGATATGGATAAAGCCGTGACTGCTATGATTGATGCAAAAACAAAAGTTGATCTTGCGACTACAAAAGCAAACGAGCTCAGTGCATTTGTGGCTACAGTCAAAGGTGCCCAAACAACTGCAACCAGTACGCCATCTGTTGTAAGTAGCGCAGATGCGAAAAAAATAAAGGAAATGGCAAAAAGTGCAAAAGATGCTGCTATTGATGCCCACAAAGCACTCATGTCTGTACGCCAGGAAATTACTCTTGCTCTCAGCATTGATTTGAATAGTGCGGTACAATAATATTATTATCCACTAGCATACATTTATGGAACCAAAAAAATCTTCACTGCCAACAGTACTTACTATCATTATCGTTATCATACTCGTTGGTCTCGGTATTTATATTCTTAAAAGTACTCCAAAGGAACCAGTAGTAAACGGTACAAATACAAGTCAGGGTTCCGTTGATAAAAATCAACTCAAAGCAGAAGCAAATGCGGAACTTAACGCTATTGGGGAAGATTACAGCAATCCAGATTTTAGCTCCCTTGATAAAGGACTCTAAGAAGTACACCAAAAAACGACCCTTTACGGGGTCGTTTTGCGTTTTTCCTCAGTTTCCGTTAGTATCGAAAGATGTCTATAGAAATAAAAAAACTCCCTGGAAGTCTTGTGGAAATAACAGGCGAAATCGATGCCATTACATTTGAAGGCTATCGCGCGCATGTCATAGAGGAAATTGGTGCCACACTAGAAGTCCCCGGTTTTCGCAAAGGTCATGTGCCCGCACAAATGGTTACAAAATATGTTTCTGAAATGAGTATTCTTGAAGAAATGGCTGAGCATGCCCTCTCACACGAATATCCAAAAATTCTCGAAGAGAATAAAATCGATGCAATTGGTCGACCTCAGATTGGTATCACCAAAATTGCAGCAGGTAATGCGCTCGGCTACAAAATTACCACTGCGGTGATTCCAGAACTCTCGCTTGCTGATTACAGAAAAATTGCAAAAGAGGAAAATATAAAATTTGTTGAGCCTACTGTTGAAGATAAAGAAGTTGATGACGCCCTTCTTGAAATACGCAAAATGCGTGCGTCAAAAAAAGATGGTGAAACCACGCCGACTACTGCTGAGAGTGAAACACCCGAAGCACTTCCTCCCATCGATGCAACATTCCTCAAATCACTCGGCGATTTCAAAGATGAGGCTGAACTTCGTGCGAAAATTAAAGACAATTTAAAAGCAGAAAAACTACACCGAGAAAAGGAAAAAATACGTATCGCAACACTTGAACGACTCATTACTGAAACAAAAACAGAAATTCCAGATATCCTCGTAGAGGGTGAACTTGAGAATCTCCTTGCGCGCGTTAAGGGTGATATCACTCGCATGGGTCTCACCTTTGAAGGCTATCTCTCGCATCTTAAAAAAACTGAGGAGGAATTTAAAAAAGATTTGCGTCCTGACGCAGAGAAGCGTGCAAAGATTGAACTTATCACTGCAGAAATTGCAAAAGTTGAAAACCTTACACCTGAAGACAAAGATATCGAACATGAGGTCGCACATTTACTTGAACACGAACCGACCGCTGATCCAATACGAGCACGAATGTATGTAACACACCTCCTCTCAAATGAAAAAGTATTCAGACTACTAGAAGAGATGCAATAAAAAAACGCTTCCTTACGGGGAAGCGTTTTGCTTTTCACTTTACTGTTCACCAAAAACTTATTTTTTCATCCACGGGGTTTCACCTCGTGACGTTGCATAGATAACAGCTGAGCCACTTGTAAACCTGCCGTGTGACGTGCGTTGCGCATTCACAATCGTAAAGGTGAGCTTTTCATCTGCACAATACATTGATTTAATTTCTAACAATCGCCCCATTATAAAATATCCGGGGTTGTAAGGATTACTTGCGAGTGAATCAAGTAATGGTCCCGAAAGTGCTGCACTGATACTGGCGCGGTATGGCTGATGAGAACGTGGGTCGATTTCGGGATTTTTATCACCATCCCAATCAAACTCCGTTGTTCCACCACTCACCCACGATGCTTCCCAGACATACACAGGCACTTGATCCGCCTGGTATGAATACCACGGCAGTGTTGCACACAAAGTGCTTGAATCAGTCTGGTTGTTATTACCATTGTTGCCACCGTTGGTATTTGAACCATTGGTATTCGGCGCGTTAATGATTGTCTCATTTTTTTCGCACGCAACGAGCATTGCAAGTGCTGTGCAGATCATTAAGAGTGTCTTCATGTATCTTTATTTTTGGGGTTTCAAATCTAGTACAATCATAGCAGAAAAATACAAACTTGTCAAATAAAAAGCCCTTACATGTGTAAGGGCAACCCTGACGGGTTTTTGAACAATTTTTTAAGGCAATGCAAATTTGAGGTTCGCATAGAGAACAAAGTGTCCCCTGTGGCGATAACTCCATTCATTAAATGCATCCGGCGTAGCAATCATTATGAACTTCGGCATAAATTCGATGCCAATCGTGGCACCAGAATCAAACCGAATAAGATTCATATCGATAGTTGCAAATCCGCCGTACTCAAATCCTACTTTGCTGTAGTTCGGATTGAGTGCAGCGACACCTCCAAAGATACCAAATCCTGTCCCGGCAAGAAAACGTGAATTACACCTGTTAAGTCCGTACCCAACATTCAAATGAATGCCGACGACTTGCGTCTGGGCCCTAGTCAACGTATCAGGAATAATTGAATCCGTGAACGTACCATGGGCACCAAGTCCCATATATGCCCCAGAAGCACCGGTGAAATTCATATCTGCATCCCATAAAATTGGGTGCGCGGAATGTGTTGTTCCTCCTGTCGCATCAGAACCAATGCCACCTTTGAGTATGAAAAACTCATTGTTACATACTTCACGGATAGGGGGTTCCACATACACAATTTGAGGAGGCGGACAGCAGTTAATTTGTGCATGTGTTGGTAATGCACGAAGCATCAAACACACTGCAAAAGAAAGCACTAGAATCTTTTTCATCTATTATATGGGTTTTTGAGTTACAGTTTTGTTACACACATAATACTATTTTTTATATCTTTTGTCAAGGTATAGAAAAACCGCACCTTGTGGGTGCGGCTTATCAAATTCACTTTTACTGTACTGTTACCACCGGGTGTCAAAGACTCCGATGACATTGTTTTGCTTAACGGTGATTGTCCCACCATTATTCAATAACGAGTAGTTCGTCACTTGGATGTAGATTTTTTTATCTACTCCATGTGGTAAGTTATTCCAGATCGACTGAGCGTCAGCATAGATCTGAAACAAGTTGAAATCTACCGAAATCGATGTGTCGTACACTCCATCGTCATTCATATCAACAACACATGGCGCTCCAAATTGAATATTTGGACGAGTGACCATAATTGCCCAATGGATTTCTTGCGGTCCAAGACCAAGTGTGGACATTGGTACTTGTTGGTTGTTAAACCATACAAGCTGATCATTCGGGTAAATCACACCATTGTTGTTGTAGCCGCCGTTTCCGACAGATACACCAGCAGAGACGTGTACGCTTGGTTGCATATCATTATTCTTTGAACATGATTGCGCAAGTGCCATGAATGGCACAACAATAAGAAGGAAGATGATCTTTTTCATTTATTTTTTTGTTTTTAGGGTTCTGTTTTATACCTGCTTATATGATAGCATAATGCAAGGTATTTGTCAAGTACCCCCTCCTACCTCTTTTCAGAAGTCTCATTTTGAGGTATGATGAGCCTATCCTCGAAAATATCCTTATTTTACAAGCTTTAATTAAAAAATTATGTTAATCCCAACAGTATTAGAAAAGTCTCAATTTGGTGAACGTGCGTATGATATCTATTCACGACTCCTTGAAGACCGCATCATTTTTTTGAACGATGAAGTCAACGACTACACTGCAAATCTCGTTATTGCTCAACTTCTTTTCCTTGCCTATAAAGATCCGAAGAAAGATATCCAGTTGTATATCAATTCTCCTGGCGGTTCTGTCACTGCTGGGATGGCAATCTATGACACGATGCAATTTATTAAACCCGATGTTTCTACAATCTGTATCGGGATTGCAGCATCAATGGGTGCAGTCCTTATGGCAGGTGGTGCAAAGGGTAAGCGTTTTGCACTTCCTAACTCACGGATAATGATTCACCAAGTTCTCGGTGGAGCTCAAGGCCAAGCGTCTGATGTGGAGATTCACGCACGTGAAATACTTAAGTGGAAGAAAAAGCTTAATGAAATACTCGCAAAACACACCGGGCAAAAGATTGATAAAGTTGAAAAAGATACTGATCGCGACAACTTTATGGAAGCAGATGAGGCGAAAAAGTACGGGCTTGTTGATGAAGTCATTTCAAAAGCAAAAATGTAGCGAAAACCCCCTTGCGGGGTTTTCTTGTATGTGGTCAATCGTTTTGCTACTATGAAGATGTAGATTTTAAAAAATAGTGACGCCGAACGCATCTGAACCGAACATGTATCTCCTTCCCACTTCTCCTAATAATACAGTTCCCAACTATCTTCGTGAACATGGACGTGGTTTTTTGTTGTAGGCGCAAACATGCATGAACAGTATTACCCTAATCACCGCACTCTTCGCCCTTGTTGGCGGAATTGCAGTCGGTTACTATTTGCGACGAATTGTTGCCCTCGGACAACGCCGCTCAATAGAAATTGATATCAAGCAAATGATGGTCGGCGCAAAAGAAGAAGCGCAAAATATTCTTGATGATGCAAAGAAAAAAGCAGAAGAATATCGTGAAGAATTTAAAGAGGAAGAAAAAAGAATCCTTGAAGATCGTAAGCGCACCGAAGAGCGTTTGATAAAAAAAGAAGAACTCCTCGATGCGCGACAAGTTGAAATTGATAAGGAAGTTGAAAATGTAAAACTCAAAGTTGAAGAGATAAAGAAAATTAAGGAACGTGCAGAAACTCTTGAGCTTGAGAAAAAAACAGCACTTGAAAAAATTGCAAATCTTTCTCGCGAAGACGCAAAGGAGCTTCTTGTAAAAGAAATGGAGCGTGATGCCGAAGAAGACTTGCTTGTGCGTATGCAAAAACTCGAACAATCAAGCGAAGAGAAGCTCGAGCGACGCGCAAAAGATATTCTTGCTACTACAATCCAGCGTCTTGCCTCATCTACTGCCGCAGAAATCATGACTACAAATGTCACGATACCCAATGAAGACATCAAAGGGAAAATTATTGGAAAGGAAGGACGTAATATCCGCGCATTCGAACGTGCAGCGGGTGTAGAGCTTATTGTTGACGACACTCCAGGAACAATCGTTATTTCATCATTTGATCCCGTACGCCGCCAAATTGCTCGCCTCGCGCTCGAAAACCTTGTCCTTGATGGACGCATTCAACCTGCAAAAATTGAAGAGATGGTTGAGAAAGCAAAAGAGGAAATCAATAAAATTATTAAAGAGAAGGGCGACCAAGCAGTCTATGAATGTGGTATCTATAATTTTGATCCGCGCATTGTAGCAATTATTGGACGCCTCTACTTCCGCACAAGTTACGGACAAAATGTTTTGCAACACTCAATCGAAATGGCGCATATCGCGCGCATGCTCGCAGAAGAGTTGGGTGGTGATCCAAGTATTGCGTGTGCTGGTGCTCTTGTACACGATATTGGTAAAGCCCTCGACCACGAAGTACAAGGGACGCACATTGAAATTGGCATGCGTATTTTGCAAAAATTTGGTGCTGATGAACGTATCATTACAGCAATGAAAAGCCACCATGATGATTGGCCTCACGAGAGTCTCGAGGCAGTCATCGTACAAACTGCTGACTATATTTCTGGCGGGCGCCCAGGTGCACGTCGTGATACCGTTGAAAACTACCTCAAGCGACTTGCTGAACTCGAAGCGCTTGTCAACGGCTTTGCTGGTATTGAAAAATCCTACGCAATCTCTGCTGGTCGCGAAGTACGTATTTTTGTTACACCAGACAAAATTACTGACATCGAAGCAAAAGATCTTGCGAGAGAAATTGCGCGTAAGATTGAACAAGAACTTAAGTATCCTGGTGAAATCAAAGTTACCATGATTCGTGAGACGCGTGTGATTGAATACGCTCGCTAAAACGTAAACCACCTTGAAACAAAAAAGCTCCATCTACGGAGTTTTTTTGTTTTGTATCTTATACTTTGCAATCATATTTAAATTTGTCAATTTTACCCGTTTTTATTTAACCTATTGCGCCCTTTTCGGAGGGCGGTATAATACATATAGGTTTTTTAAGGCTTTTTCGACTAAAAAAGCCTCCTGGTCGAATGCAGGTTTTATTGGCCAATAACAATTCGATTATGAACAAACAGGCACTCGTAGAGTGGGTTCACGGCAAATTGGGTGGCACCAAGGTGCAAGCCGAAGAAATTGTTGACGGTTTAATTGAAGCAATTGTCAGCACCTTGAAGAAGGGTGGCGAAGTTTCAATCGCAGGTCTTGGTATTTTCTCAGTTAAGGCACGCGCTGCTCGTATGGCACGCAACCCGAAGACTGGTGAACAAGTCAAGGTACCAGCGACAACAGTTCCAAAGTTTCGCGCCGCAAAAGCGCTCAAAGACGCAGTGAAGTAAATCTCCTTCGTCTCGCCGTGTAGACATGTCTTCCCTATCTAAGGCATCCTCTATACATAAAACCGCCAATTGTTTGGCGGTTTTATGTATGGTATTTACAAAAATACATTTTTAGGTATACTTATAACCCGACATAAATTGTTCATTTCACAAACTAATAAAACTAACGCTATGCAGAAACAAGAGTACATTGTTGCCTTCTATGGTGGCACGCTTGCCCAATTTCAGTTTTTAAAACATTTAGAAAAGAGTCGTCTTGTCGACAAAGAGCACCTTGATCATGTAAGGACTATCAGCTCTGAGCAAGACCTGCTTTGTATCCGTGGATCAACTATTCCACTTTTTGTATCTCATGAGACTATTCTTGAATACTCTGGGAGTCAAAAAATTGACTTCCTCAGAAATGCGCTAATAGGCAGAAAGGAGATTTTTATTCCCTTTTATACTTTAAGTGGCAATTCGTTTGAAGAAGAAAGGGTAAAGCATTTTAAACTCGATGCGAGATCAATACATCCGCATCTTCCTGAAATAAAAATTGTACACGCAGCATTTGTACTTTCACCTTTTGAGCATTTACTCAAAAAACCAACAAAAAGAGGGCGCCTCCCGATTGCTGCAATTGCTTAGTTAATTTAAAGGGGTCACTTTTAAAGTGACCCCTTTCTTTACATTCTAGTTACTATATGTTACTTTTAACCTCCTGATCTTCATAAAAAAATATCTATGGTAAAAACACTCGTCTCAGAAAGTACCCTCCGTACAAACCTTGAATGGCTCGATAAAATTGAACGGCAACATTTGTTCCATGTATCGAACCCAGAAACAGTACAACGAATTTCTGTTGTGGGATTCGCGCACACCGAGAAAGATCTTACTTGGGCTCGCGCAACAATTTCCGAAAACGCACATCTCCCTCGCAATTTTCAACGACAAGAAGACGCTCCCCACCATTTCTTTTTTGTTGAGTTTAATACTGACCGTGCAATTGTAAAAGGTGCGATCGTTGATGACCCTATTTTATTTGAGAAAAAAATTGAACTTCTCAAACCTAAAATTATTGTCATTAGTGCGTCGTCTTTTAAAAAGATACACGGGCACATTGATCTCATTGCGCGTATTGGTTATGCGACCAATAAAAGCGGAGTAATACCGAAAGTATATGTCGATGATAGTCAGCTCAGTCTAACTGCACAAGAATATTACCGACAGTACTGTGCGGCTACTTATCTGAAAAGACAACCGCCAAAATCAAAAATAATTTGGCTTAAAGAATAGTTCCCCGCTTGTACCCTGTCCGTAGTTACTACGGCGGGGTATTTTTTTTATTTAAACGTCTTTCTCTTTGTGCGGGATGGGAGAATCGGCTACTGCATAGCCAGGTACTTTTCCGCCTCGCTGCGCTCGTATGGAAAAGTCTTTCAATTCTCACACGCAAGCAACGCAGGTTGCTTGCTATCCCTTATTTTGTGCGGGATGGGAGAATCGAACTCCCAACCTCAGTTTGGAAAACTGATGTTTTACCATTAAACTAATCCCGCAAACGTAGTAAAAAATTGTAGCAAACTAAATACAAACTACAAACTATTACTTTTCCTCTATCGGAAGACCACCTCTTTCTCTCATAATTCTAAAACGGCGCATCATATCTAGCGCAACATTATTTTTCGAATATTCATACAAATCAACATCCATATTTTCATCTGCATGGATATCTCGCTTCATGCCTCGAAGCAGTGTTTGGATTTTTTCATATTGTTTTTTTGCAAAACTAAATTCTTCTCTGTCGTTTGTCTCATAGTAGTCAAGTATCGTTTGCAACTGCTCTTCAATTTGAAGGAGTAAGACATACTTGAGTGGATGATTTTCGAGCACTTCTTCGTTACCAGTCAAATAAGCGCGTGCGAGGTCTTCAACATCTTTTTTTGATGCCCCAATAATAAATTTCGGGACAAGTAATTTTGATTTTTCTTTAGTGTCTGGATCCTCAAAGTATTTCACGGTAGGAACTCTCCCCTCTTTAATATTATATTCCCACTCGCGAGCTAATTTTTCGTAAATCTTTTTATCTTGATTAGTCACGGTAAAATCAAATGCTGCACCAAGGTATCCACCTTTCTCATGTTTCAATACTGCATCAATTCCTACTTTTAAATCATCGTAGTCTGAAGTCATTATCGCCCTACAATCCTTAAACCAGTGTTTATTCATTCTATCAACAATCATTGCCTGCATTATTTCTGAAAGCTGAAAACCAATTTCTTTATGGTCCAGATTTTCTCTTCCCATTGAACTATTTACCTCATCAATATCTTTTCTCCTTTTTTCTACATACGCGTTATCGGCAACAATAGCACTTGGTGAGTACTCTTTTTCAAATTTTGTACCCGCCATTATTCCTTCAAAATCTTCTAGTTTTGGTCGTTGGTCATAAACAGATTCAAGTATCTTTGCTAACTTGATTTGATCTTCAAGATTCTCCAAAATACTCTTTTGATTATTTTCTGTCTGTGGAAAATTTTCTTTCATGGTATGTAAATAGTTTAAATTAGTCGGGGTACCCGGAATCGAACCGGAGCCGCATCCACCCCATGGATGTATACTGCCACTATATTATACCCCGCAAAAACATATTCGAAGTTTTATATAGGGACACCGCCCTGCTCTCTTGCTTACACTTTTTGAGTAATTCTATTCTCCCTGTCGGGGCGCCGAGAATCGAACTCGGCCCTCATGTTCCCAAAACATGTATACTACCGATATACTACGCCCCGACAGGAAGAACAACTTACCAAATATCCACTTGCTAACGAATTGCATAGTACCATATACACACATAAATACAATAAAAACGCGCTTGTGGCGCGTTTTTTACTTTTATAAAGCAATTGCAATTATTTCTTTTTCATTCTGCAAAGCGAGCATGGACCACGGATCGCTACATACTCCATCGAACAATCCTGCATCCATTGCGGTTTCTGCCGCTATCTCCTCGCCATTCTTCAAATAGTTTAAAATGTATTCGAGGACCCTTTGCTGGTCCTTATTTTTGGCAATTTTATCCAGCATTACATCATAAATCCTCTGAAAACGTGAGTGATATTTCCGGCTGAGTTCTACCATTATACTATTCTTATGTTCGTGGAAATGACCTCCCCACACATTGAGTTGTGTCTGAAAATTAACTTCGAGCAACGGGGCACCGAAACTAATCTTTGCATTAACCATTGCAAAGCGATGGTCACAGAGATTTACCAAATACCACATTAAACCACTCATTTTCCATACAAACACATAGACAGGGATTTTCCCTTTCACGGCACCGAGTGCCTCTTCGATAATAAACAAAGCCTCTGGGTCTATGTCTTTACAATGAATTCCAAACAAGAGAGCCTTTTCACCATCAAGTTCAAGCTTATTGTATATATCGATCTGCTTTGCAATTTGAATTGCAGCATCAATGCGTACTACACCATCGCTTCCAACTAAATTCGAGTTTGTCAGGTCAACTACCCTGACATACAACTTACTAGTGTCATTTTTCATTGTGAGTTACTGTTTATTAACAAATAACAATATTTTGTCTCTTTGTCAACCTATACAGACTCAAATAACTCAACTTTCGCTTTTTTAGAGTCGTGATCTATATACACACACAATAGGTCAACCTGCCAAAGGTCACGGACATTGCAAGATTCTATATATATACCTATTGTCCTATATACCTTCTCGAGCTTATTTTTGCTCATATTTTCTGCGGGGTTGTAGTCATTTTCACTTCGTCGATTGAATCTTTCCTTTTCACGTGTAACAGATTTTACTTCAATAAAGTGAACTACTCCGTCAAATTGAGCAATAATATCGATTTCGCCACAGTAAGCAGTAAAATTCCTTTCTATAATCTTATAGCCTTTACTGATTAAATACTTACAAGCAATCGACTCCCCTAAACTGCCTTTCTGTTGAGTTTTTGATGTGAATACTCTAGGCATGGTAGTTTCATGTGAAATGGTTTCACGTGAAACGTTATTTATTTAATATTTCGAAAGTGTCCTTATTTTACAATACATTTCTAATTTAAAAGACTTTTTATTGGACATTTATTCAGTTAAAAAGACGTCCTTTATACACATATCCCCTGAGTTATCCACAGTTACTGTGTATTATTTTGTGCGGGTAGGGAGAATCGAACTCCCGTCTCATCCTTGGCAAGGACGTGTTCTACCACTAAACCATACCCGCAATCTATAACTTTTCATTTACTAATAGAAAAAGCCATTTCATAAGCTTTTTCTTTAATAATGTACTTGAAAGTATACTAATTCCGACTTCTTTTTGCAATCTTTTAGCCTTAATTAGAGGACTTTTTGTTGAATATACATAAAATTGACTGGCTGGAAGACCTAAATACTTGCTCCATTGCGTAATGGGGGATTTTTGCTCAAAATTTGTTGTTACAAACTGCATTTTAACAATTTCCCCTTGTTTTATAAGGTATTTTTTAAGAAATTGGTGAAATATTTTGTGTAAATGTAAATCAGTACTACTAAAACGTATTTCGTGGGTATTTTTCTTGTCACCATGCGACAAATAGAGGGCGGTGCCCAAAACGAAGTTTGGATTTTTCTTGTTTATTTCAAATTCTCTTTTTGCATCATCTTCTGCCTTGGCGTACAAGTAGTCTAATTTGATTTTCCGGACCATATTTAGCTTTAGCATTTTTTCGCGACTTTGAGCTACACGTGTGCGATTTTTTTCTACAGAAATATGCCGAGACCACGCCACATCTTTAAACAATTTTGACAGGGTACTACGTGATACTCCCGTAAGCTTTTGGATCTCACGAAACGATTTTCCTTCTTGTCGTAATTGGAATATTTGGTCTTTGTCCCAATTCATATTGTATAAGTATATCACGATGGTTCGTTTGCACAAATCCCTTATAAATGTTAGATTTTATCTATTAGCATTTATCACGCACCCGTGGTGAAATGGATATCACGACGGTCTTCGGAACCGTTATTGGGGGTTCGAATCCCTCCGGGTGCACACTATACTATGGCAACAAAAATTAAGAGGGGAGCAATCCCAAATGAAGTTACACGTGTAACTGAAACTCTCAACAATGCAGGATTTGAAGCCTATCTCGTTGGTGGTTGTGTAAGAGATCTTTTGATGGACATAACTCCAAAGGACTGGGATATTACTACTGACGCACTACCTGAAAAAATCATCGAGCTATTCCCAAAAACGATTTATGAAAATAGTTTTGGCACAGTAGCTGTTGTTGCTGAAGGCGGTGTTTCCCATGAAACCGTCAGGCTCGTAGAGGTTACGACATATCGAATAGACTCTGAATATGGTGATTTTCGCCACCCAAATAGTGTTACTTTTAGTAAAAAAATAGAAGATGACCTTAAAAGACGTGATTTTACTGTGAACGCTATAGCGTATGACCCAATTAAGGACATTATTGTTGATGTCTTTGATGGTCAGACTGACTTAAAGGACAAGGTTATACGTGCTGTTGGTAATCCAAAGGACAGGTTTAACGAGGATGCGCTTCGTATGCTACGTGCAGTTCGGTTTTCCACAGCCTTAGGTTTCGCTATAGCTGGAGAAACACTCTCGGCGATAGCAGAAGGAAGTGCCCTCATTGAGAAAATTGCTGCAGAACGTATTCGAGACGAATTTATTAAGATCATAAACTCAAAGGACCCAATGTTGGGTATTGGACTTCTCTTACGGCTAAAGTTGCTTGATTATGTTGCCCCAGAACTCTTGGAAGGTGTGGGTTGTGAGCAAAAAGGCGAACATATCTATGATGTTTTTGAACATATTCTTCACGCACTTGGCCATGCTGCGGAAAAGGGGTGGGACCTAGAAATACGCCTTGCCGCACTCTTTCATGATATTGGAAAACCTCGCACACGTAGATGGGATGGAACAAAAGCAGGCGGTAAAGGGAAGTATACCTTTTACGGCCACGAGGTAATTGGGGCTCAAATGACCAAAAAAATACTGGAACGGCTTAAATTCCCGAGAGTGACCACAGAGAAAGTAGTTTCCCTCGTTCGCTACCATATGTTTTTTTCAGACACTGAGACAATCACTCTTTCGGCAGTACGTCGTACTATCGTAAATGTAGGCAGGGAAAACGTGTGGGATCTTATGAAAGTACGTGAGTGCGATAGGGTAGGAATGAAAAAGAAAGAAGCACCCTATCGACTTCGTAAATACCACGCAATGATTGAAGAAGCCCTTCGTGCGCCAACTTCTGTGGCGATGCTTAAGATAAACGGTGATTACTTGATACACGAAATGGGTATGCCTCCAGGCAAGAGAATGGGGTGGATCCTCCACGCTCTCCTTGAAGAATGCCTGGTTGACGATACAAAAAACAATTTGGAATACTTAAAGGAAAGGGCACTTACTCTTTCGAAGCTTGATGATACTTCGCTAAAATCACTTGGTGAAAAGGGTAAGGAACGAAAAGAAGAAAGAGAGGGTGAAGCACTAACTCAAATACGAAAAAAACACGGGCTCTAAAATCATGAACTAAAAAAGCCGCCTATAGGGGGGCGGCTTTATTTTCGGTGGTGGAGTTTTTTTCTCCAGGGTTGGCGCGTGGTAAATCACCTCGCGTGATGGCCAAAAGAGGAATGGCCCCTCTCTTGGGCTCATAAACTGAATACTTTGCAATTGGGGTGCAGTGAAAAGAGTTTCGGGATTTGAAACCCTACTACAGTGTGTAGTGTAGTAACAGCACGGCGTAGAAAGTATCGGGGGAGCATTATTTCCCCCGACAAAAATTGCGAGGAAAAATAATACTATTTTCATAAATATTCTTTTGTTTAAGGTGCGGTAATTGCAAGAGTAGCGTATCGTCATTTTAATGTCAAGCAATAAAAAAACTTCCCAGATGGGAAGTTTAGGGATTGCACTCTTTTAAACTATTACACTAATGCGAGCTGGCTATCTTTAAAGTCGAGGATGCCTGTGACCTCTTTTTTTATTGGCAAAAAGTCTGGCAAAATTACACTATCAATTCGCGAACCTTCAAGCTCTAACTTATGATATTTGCGCTCAGGGAAGAGGTACTCATCCACGACAAACACTTGTTCTTTGTAGATAAACGAGAGCCTGTTTTTGCGAATAGTCCTACGTGACAAATCTCGACGGTGCATGAGTCTTTCATACGCATACGTGGTAATGAATCTTTCATTTTCAATACGTTGTGTGGCGCTCATCTCGCGCTTGCGTGTATGATAGCAAAACGTCATACCGTCTGGAAATACTTTCCGGCGTATACGCTCCTCATCATTTTCATTTGAGGCAAGGTATGTTTGATAGATGAGACACTCATTCCATTCAATATTGTTTCTTTTTAATACTTCGCGTAATTCAATTCTCTCAACCTCCCATTTTCTTTCCTTTTCCACTGGAGCAGGGAAACCAAGTGCTTCAAAAATGGCAGTAGCATTTTCACGAAGTTTTTCTTCAAACGTCTTCTTCGTGCCATCTTTTCTTATGTTGCCGATGATTTCATAGTGCTGAGCACCATTCCAAACATTCTGTAATTTCTGATCGAGGACAATTGCTTCTTCAAGCGTCTCCGTACGCTTGTTGTTATTTGCAAGCGTGTAGAATTCAGGCACACCATTTGCTGCAGTGACTAAGTGCGTCACTACATCATATCTGCTTTCGAGAATGGCGGAGCGATTTATTTTTCGCTCGAGGAGGAGTTTATCAAATTGCAATTGGTTTTCAGCATACGCAGCACCATCGAGTATTCCTCGGTCACAGTACACGAGTACTGGTTTTTTGTACCGAAGGTAGAGTCGTTGCGCTGATCCGTAGTAGGCATCTTCATGTGCGATTTGTAAATCAAGAATATTTGCCTGCGTATCAGGATCACGAGGTACACCCGCAGTAAATGCCTCTGTGGCAGCTTCGGGAACAAGTACTACATTTAATCCGAGCTGTTGGGCATATTCAGCGACATGCACCATTCCAGTTGTTTTTCCGGAACACGGCCCGCCACCTTGGGCGACCATGAAAATAGGGATTGATTTTTGCATATAGGTAGTTATTTTTAAAGTTACATTCTCTGCGTTCTTTGTAGTCTATCCGCCTCGTAAAGTCAAATAAAAAAAACCACCCGGAGGTGGTTTAAATCTTGATTACTCTATTTAAAAATAAACAAATAGAGTGCGTAGAACACCATTGTTAAAAGGAGGGCTAGTCCAACCTTTTGCCATAGAGGGATTTTGCTCCGCATTTTTTCTTCTCTTTCGTAATCTTCTCTATCGTAACCGTTCATGGGATATTAGTTTTATATTGTTTTTTGTATGAGTGAGTTTCAGAGTTGTATATGGTATCTTTCGAAACATTGTACTTTGCGGTTGGTGCCGGCATAGGGGTCGAGCAAGAATCAATATATACACAGATACCAATGAGTGCTATTCCACACAATAATGCTGCTATGCCGTAGTGGTGCGAATCAATGCTTTTGAGTTTGCGTAGGAACGACCGTATGGTGCCTTCAAGAATACGAAGTTCATCACTGTCGTCTTCATCTTCGCGCTCACGTGGATCACATCCGGGTTTGTATCGTATCGCCATGCTATTTAATTTAGGAGGTTCATTTGCAATAATAATACCACAGAATAGCAAAAAAGCCAGAGCGCTCCTCACACCACGAACGTTTACTTGAGATCAAGTACGATAGGACAATGATCTGAGCCAAGATAGTCAGTCAGCATTCTGGTACCTTTAATTTGAGAAACAATGTTTTGTGTTACAAAAAAGTAGTCGATACGCCAACCAACATTGCGATCACGAGCACGAGTTTTTTGATCCCAGTAAGTATAGCTTTCTGTTTTTGTTGGGTAGAAATGACGGAATACATCAACGTAGCCATTGGCAACTACTTCATCAATCCATTCACGCTCAATAGGGAGAAAGCCGGTGTTGTCTTCATTTTCTTTTGGTCGCGCGAGATCAATTGCTTCGTGTGCGGTATTTACATCACCACAAAAAATAATTTTCTTCCCTTTCTTTTTAAGCGCATCGCAATACTTAAGAAAAGCATCATAGAATGCAAGCTTGTAAGCAAGCCGCTCCGGACCACCGCCGCCATTTGGAAAATAGCAATTGATAAGCACAAATGCTTTATAGTGTGCAACAATAGTGCGACCTTCATCGTCGAAACGAGGAGTGCCGATTCCGAGCTCAACTTTTTCTGGTTTAATTTTTGAGTAAATTGCAACACCAGAATATCCTTTTTTCACTTTTGAGTGCGCGAAATATGAAAAATACTTTTTATACACACGAAACTCTTCTGGAATTTGAGACTCTTCTGCCTTTACTTCTTGCAAACAAACAATATCGGGTGAATATTTGTCAAAAAGGGGAGTAAAAAAGTTTTGTTTAATTGTTGCCCGAAGGCCATTGGTATTCCAACTAATGATGCGCATAGTATTTTCGTTTCATAATAAAGTGATGATATTGCACGTGCCCATCTTCCAATAACTCATTTTCGTACGCAACAACATCAAAAGAATCTTTGAAAAGATCGGCGATTTCCTCAAAGCTTGCAAAATAATATTGAACTCCATCTTTAATAAAAAAACCTGTCGCGCTTGCTTTAGGATGCCAGTCCAAATAGGTAAGGGTTTCTTTTGAAAGTGTTGTAAGTAGAACAATTCCATTCGGCTTCACTACTCGAATAATTTCCTGCACAAGTTTTGGTATTTCCTGTGGCCCCATATGTTGTAGAAGCCCAATATCGGTCACCGCATCGAAGCTTGCATCAGTAAAAGGAATGTTGAGCGCATCTGCTTCTACAAAACGTGCGCGTGTCTGCCATCCTTTATTTTTTATTTCGGAATTATTTTTTTCAACTTGCTCACCAACATACTCAAGCCCTAGTACACGCATTCCTGCCTCAATCAGTGTTCTCGCCCAAAGCCCTCTACCAGCACCAACATCAAGCACAAGTGCATTTGGTGAAAGGAGAGCAAGAAATTCGTTGCGCGCTTTTGCAAGAGGGAGGTGCGTCCACAAATCAGTACCCGTGCGGTATGCGCGGGCAAACATTTCTTTTTGTTCTTCATGCATTCCCCAATTATATCATGAGGTAACTTGCATTTTTCCTGTACAAGAACATACTTATATATAGAAATCTTTGTCTTACTCGAAAAACAAAAACGTATGATCAAACATCTCATCGGAATGCTGTTTGGAGGGAAACAGCGCCGAACAGCACAGACACCGCAGACTCACGAACTTTCACAAGAAAGAATGGAGCGCGAAGCAACGTATGAAAAGATTCTCAAGGGTGGCATTATTGGTAAGGTCAATCTTGAACCTAGTTCAGAAGTAATACCCGAACGTCGAGGGAGGCTTCACACACTAGTAGACAAACGCGATCAAGAAAGACGAGAACAGGGGGATTCCGGACAGGTCGCGATGTAATGGTTTACGTTTTGTTTTAATAAAACATCTCAAAAAAATATTTGAGATGTTTTTTATTTTCTCTTTGTGTGGAATTTTTTATGGACCTCACGCAATTGGGCATCAGTCACGTGTGTATATATTTGTGTCGTAGCAATATTGGCATGCCCAAGCATCATTTGTACACTACGAATATCAGCACCATTTGAGAGTAAGTCGGTTGCGAATGAATGGCGAATCACGTGTGGTGTTACTTTTTTTGAAATGCCAGCAACTGTTGCGTAGGTTCGCACACTACGCTCGATTGAACGCTGTGTAAGTCGCATAGATTCACTTTTTTTTCGTGAGTGATTTAAAAAGAGAGGATCTTCCATATCTTTGCGCATGTTCAAATATTTTTTAATTGCCTCTTTTGCTTCAGCTGAAAGAAATACAACACGCACCTTTTCGCCCTTACCACGAATTGAAAATTCATCCTTTGAAAGATCAAGGTCGCGGTTGAGTGAGCACAATTCAGAAAGACGGAGTCCCGTCGAGAAAAAGAGTTCAAGAATTGCATGATCACGAAGATATTTTAATGCATCGACAGCCGTCGTCGCCTTTTGTAGCAACAAAAGGGGCGCACTAAGTAGTCGCGCAAGTTCGTCACTCGAAATCAAATCAAGACTTCGTGGTTTAATTTTTGCGAGTTCGATTTTATCAGGCGCAAGAGAGGTAACACTCCGCTTCATAAGATACTTCAAAAATACACGCAGTGCGATAAGGTGGTAATTTTGAGTATTTTTTTTAAGTGTTGCTGATTGCTGACCTTTTACTTTCATTCCTTCTTGTCTGTTGAGATGCAGGCGAAATTCACGAACGCTATCCTCAGTGATATCTTTGGGATTTGTGATCTTTGCGTACGCAAAATAACGTGATAGGTACCGATCGTAGTTTTCAACCGTCTTGAGACTATTTCCCTTTTCGATTTCTACATATTCGAGAAATTCTCGTTTTCGTCGATCAATTTCACTTGCCATTGATAAAGTATAGCAGAGTAATGTCGCACAACAGTAAAAAATTGACTGCGTAAGAAAAGGGTACTACACTCTTAAAAAAGAAACCTGTACAAAATGAAAAAACTACATACCATCAAAGACGTTTTTCTTGGACTCTACGAAGAAAAACCAATTTTTACCCGCGCGTGCATCTTTGGAATTATTGGCATCATTCTCTACTATGCTGGGATACTTGCCATCCACCTTTTTGGTCTCCCTGAAAAGACGCTAACCACAGGAGGTCTTTTCCTCTTTTGGTTTGGACTACTATGGGTACTCTCACCGTTCTTGACCGAATGTGCCTACTTCATACGCTTCATCTTCGCCTACATTCGCGAATACTACATTCGTGGCGAGTAAAGATCACCAAATACCACGAACATCCATCGTGGTTTTTTTATTGACTTTTGAGTGGAAAAGGTTGAGAATGCTTGCTAAACCTGTCTGAAATGAAATTAAAATACGCACACGTTCTAGCGCTCTCTATACAAAAAAATGTTGCACAGTATCCACCCCTACTATTATTTCTGGATATAGGGATCATCTTTGGACTCTATGAAATTGATCAGTGGTTTGATCTACCTCGTATTGTAACGGTATTCTTTTCAATACCCCCTACAATTGCAACATTTTATGGTATTTTTTACCTTTATTTGTGTCGGTTGAGCAAAGACGACTAATTGCACCTCACGTTGAGGTGCTTTTTTATTGGTAAGCTTACCACCGTAGGAGGTCTTGCTTTTTTCTACAATATATGCTACTATGTGTCCATGCTGACAACGAAGAAAAAGCAAACAGTAATCAAGAAACACCAGATTCATGATAAGGATACTGGTTCTTCTGAGGTGCAGGTTGCAATGCTTTCAAAGCAAATCGATGAGCTCGCAAGCCATTTGAAGAAGCACAAGAAAGACAACCACTCACGTCGCGGTCTCATCAAAATGGTGGCAGACCGAAGAACACACCTCAAGTATCTTGAGCGCAAAGATAAGGCTCGCTACGACGTCGTCGTAAAGAAACTTGATCTCAAATAATAGACTCTCCAAGTCCGCGTAAGCGGATTTTTGGTTGAAATGTCAGCATCGTTTGGTTTGCGTACTCGTTTTTCAAAAAATATCCCACAGGGGCACAGTACTCCACACGGTCGATTTTTATAAGTTACACTATTTTACATACACAATGTCTATCATTAAACATAAAGAGCAACGTGTCGCGATTTTCATCGACACACAAAACCTCTACCACAGTGCGAAAAATCTTTACAAGCGTAAAGTAAACTTTGGACAAATTATTAAAGATGCGCTCGCAGGACGAAAGCTCGTTCGTGCAATTGCCTACGTCATCACCTCAGAAGCAGGGGATGAGAAAGGTTTCTTTGATGCACTTACCAAGATTGGTATTGAAACAAAAACAAAAGACCTCCAAGTTTTCCCTGGTGGTGCAAAAAAAGCCGACTGGGATGTCGGTCTTGCAATCGATGCAGTCACTATGGCACCAAAACTTGATGCTGTCGTGATCCTCTCAGGAGACGGCGACTTCATTCCGCTCGTTGAATATCTCCAGATTCACTCTGGGGTACAAGTCGAAGTTGCTACCTTTGGACAATCTGCTTCAGGAAAACTCAAAGAGGCTGCAGATGACTTCATGGACCTCTCACAGAACGCACGCAAATATTTGATTGGATAATCCACAAATAAAAAAGCTGTCACTTTCTTTGTGACAGCTTTTTGCGTTTTGAAATAGTAAAACGCAATTTCTTTTTTGCTCGAATACGCAATTTCTCCGGGAGCAACTTCCAGTACCGCGCAAATCGGACTGGGTTTCTTTTTATTACAACTTCAAGCCATTCGACTTTTTTTGCAATAATAATACGTGCCGTTTTAATACTCTTTTTCTTACCCTCGGGATACTGTGAACGTTCTTCTAGGTACAAGAAGTATGTTTCAGTTTTAGACAGAGAGGTAAAATCAAAATGAGGATTCTGACTCGTAAAGCCGAGCACTGTTTCAATACTTCTATTCTCTGCAAAGTATTTTTTTTCCGCCACAGGTACATACCCACGGTCAGGAAAACGAAACGAAGAGTGGCGACTATCAATAATAAACTTTACCGCATCATCTTTTGTAAGTGCACGAAACACTGATTTTACGCCGTATGGTTTTGTCTTACGGATTTGATATTCTACTATTTTTAATTTCTGATTTAAGAAATCAAAACGTATTTCAAGCACTCGTGGACGTCCTTGGAATAATTTTTCAAGGCGATTGTAGAGCAAATGCTCTTCGGGTCTCGGTTTGTTTAATTTGCCAATTCCACGATTACGATACCGTTCACTATTTCTCTGTCTTGCCATTCGTCTGGCAATCGGGCCTGGGTTGTATCTGCGGGGAACTCTACCGCCAAGTCGTAGTCTATTTCTTCTATACATGTGATGATCTTTTCAAAAACAATACCATAGAATTTTACTTTTGTAAATAAATCACTTTTTTCTACTCTGTTATACTCAAGGCATTACTCGTAACGTTCACCACCAGACAGATAGAATTGCGCCTCGTGCACAATTTTAAAGTCTGGTGATGAGCACTAAAAAACTATGCACACACGTGAATATGAAATCGAAATTGGTGGAAAGAAAATGGTTGCACAATTTTCTGACCTCGCGGACCAAGCAAATGGTTCTGTCATTTTAAAGTGCGAAGATACTGTCGTACTTGCAACTGCAGTGATGTCAAAATCTGGGAAAGGCAATCCTGGATTTTTTAATTTGACTGTCGACTATTTAGAAAAGTTTTACGCAGCCGGTCTTATCTTGGGTGGACAATTTAACAAGCGCGAAGGGAAGCCATCTGATGAAGCAATCCTTTCCTCGCGTATTATCGATCGCACGATTCGTCCACTGTTTGATCAACACATTAAAAATGCAGTACAAGTAATCATCACTGTGCTTTCAGTTGGACGTGCTGATCCGGGTGTACTCGCAATCAATGCTGCATCACTCGCACTTGGCGTCTCTGATATTCCATGGAACGGACCCGTTGGCGCAGTGCATGTCGGTAAGCTCAAAGGTGATGCCGTGCTTTCGTATGATACCTACGTCGCACACAATGGTGAGAGTGGCTATGATCTTGATCTCACTATTTGTGGAAAGGAAGGTAAGGTAGTGATGATTGAAGCGCTCGCATTTGAAGAAAAAGAAAATGATCTTGGCACAGCATTTGATTTTGCACTTACACACATTACGCAACTTGAAACCTGGCAGAAAAAAATTATTGCTGAAATTGGTAAACCAAAACAATCAATGCTCGCACCAGAAACTCCTGATGAAATCAAAACTGCGTTTCATGAAAAAGTTGGTGCATCTCTTAAAGAAAAAATATTCTCTCCTGATGGAAAGAAAAATATTCACGAGCTCGAAGATATGTGGAAAGAGTACCTCGCAGAAAAATATTCTGAAGATGAATCACTCCGCACCATCGGAGAAGACTACTTTGAAAACGAAGTCGACCGTGTCGTTCACGAAGGTGCTACGCATGAAAACAAACGCGCAGATGGTCGTGCAATGGATCAAGTGCGCGAACTCTTTGCAAAAGCGGGGGGAGTATCACCTGTGTTACACGGTTCTGGAATCTTTTATCGCGGAGAGACGCATGTACTCTCTGCACTCACACTCGGTGGCCCTGCAGACATGTATCAGCTTGATGGTATGGAAGTTCGTGGTGCGAAACGTTTCATGCACCATTATAATTTCCCTCCGTACTCAGCAGGAGAGACTGGTCGTGTAGGCGGACTCAATCGTCGTGAAATGGGTCACGGTATGCTTGCAGAAAAAGCACTCGTGCCTGTCATTCCACACAAAGAACTCTTTCCCTACACAATTCGTGTTGTTTCAGAATCAATGGCATCAAATGGTTCGACCTCACAAGCATCTATTTGCGCGTCAACAATTGCACTGATGGATGGCGGTGTACCAATCAAAGCACCTGTTGCAGGTATTGCGATGGGGCTCATGATGGATTACACAAACGAAGCAACATATAAAATACTTACCGACATCCAAGGACCAGAAGATCACTACGGTGATATGGATTTCAAAGTTGCGGGAACACGAGACGGAGTGACAGCACTTCAGCTCGATATCAAAGTGGGTGGTATTGCACCACAAATTTTGAAAGAAGCACTTGTTGGTGCAAAAAATGCGCGAACACAAATCATTGATGTTATTGAAAAAGAAATTGCATCACCACGAAAAGACATTTCACCAAGTGCACCGAAAATTTTGATGCTCAAAATCAAACCAGATCAAATCGGACTCGTGATTGGTGGTGGTGGCAAAACAGTCAATATGATTCGTGAAAAAACCGGCGCTGAAATAACGATCGAAGATGATGGCACTGTGTACGTCACCGGAAAAAATGGCGCCGCCGAAGCTGCAAAGAAAATTATTGAAGCAATGACACACGACTGGAAAGTGGGTGA